>DASVGY010000084.1:0-3802 GCA_036379295.1 Pelobium sp. | reverse complement strand
GTCCGTTTTAACGATGAAAATTTTGCAGTTGAAACAAGCTTGAAAACGCTAACCGCAGATTTAGTCATTGGTGCTTTTGGCAAACGCTCCAACCTCGACCAAAAACTAAACCGCAGATTTTTTTACGAACGCAGTCCCTACGTTGGTGTAAAATATCATATCAAAACAGATTTTCCTAAAGACACTATTCAGCTGGATAATTTTAAAGGCGGTTATTGTGGTATCAATAAAATAGAAGGTGATTTATACTGCCTGTGCTATCTGGCAGAAAACAAATACCTGAAAAAATTTGGCAACATCCCAGAAATGGAAGAAAATATCCTCCACAAAAACCCTTATTTAAAAAGTTTTTTTGAAAATTCAGAATTTGTTTGGCAACATCCAGAAACCATCAACGAAATATCGTTCCGTAAAAAATCATTGGTAGAAAACCATATTTTAATGTGTGGAGATACCGCCGGAATGATTGCGCCACTTTGCGGTAACGGAATGGCCATCGCCATACATTCGGGTAAAATTTTGGCCCAACAAATTATTGCCAACTGCTCCAATGGTTTAAATCCGCAAAACCGTTTAAATCTTGAAAACAATTATACCGAAACTTGGAACAAAGAATTTGCCTTACGATTGAAAATTGGCCGAGGAATTCAAAACTTGTTTGGAAATCCTATTTTAACGGAAATAGCGCTTTCATCTTTAAAAAATCTTCCATCAATCACCAAAAAAATAGTGAGACAAACCCATGGCAAATCCTTCTGAAATATTAGCTATCTTAGTTTTATGAAGTTACGGACGCTTGTTTTTTTAAACGCCCTTGCCGTAGGGATTTCCATCGGAGGCGTAAATCTTTATTTCCAGCACAAATGGTTTTATTTTGCTGTGGCATTATTGATAGCAACTATTGTGAGCTATTTTGTGTTCTATTTTTTGATAGAAAAGTATGTTTATTCTAAAATAAAAGTTATCTATAAAATGATCCACAGCTTAAAACTGGGTAAAGATTTAAAAGATGCTTTAGGCGAATATGTAAGCCCCGACCCGATTAACGACGTTGAACAAGAGGTAAAAGAATGGGCCAGAGATAAAAAACTAGAGATTGAGGACTTAAAAAAGCAGGAAAAGTT
Source organism: Pelobium sp. (assembly GCA_036379295.1). Lineage (GTDB taxonomy): Bacteria > Bacteroidota > Bacteroidia > Sphingobacteriales > Sphingobacteriaceae > Pseudopedobacter. The sequence goes on along the minus strand of DASVGY010000084.1, from coordinate 2,678 downwards.
TCGCCGCGAATTTTTAGCTAACATCTCTCATGAATTTAAAACACCCATTTTTGCGATAGAAGGCTATGTAGAAGCTTTACAGGATGGTGCCCTAGAAGACCCCAAACTAGCGAAAAGCTTTTTAAGCAAAGTGCAATCTAACGTAGATAGGTTAAGTGTGTTAATTAAAGACTTAAACGAAATCTCAAAGCTTGAAACCGGCGAAATCCCTATCAATTATCAAAGATTTGAGCTTACCACACTAATTAAGGAAGTTATGGAGTCTTTGGAATTAAAGGCTGATAAGTACAAGATTAAGCTGGTTTTTAAAGAAAAATACGATATTCCAACTTGGGTAAGAGCCGACAGAGAAAAAATACGGCAGGTGTTGATCAATTTAATTGATAATTCTTTCAAATACGGCAAAGAAAATGGCGCAACTTCAATCACCATTTTTGCGCTTCATGACCAATATTTGGTAGAAATAACCGACGATGGCATGGGCGTAGGCGAAGAACATCTGCCCCGCCTTTTTGAGCGATTTTACAGAACAGATAGCAGCAGATCTAGACAAATTGGCGGTTCTGGCTTAGGTTTAGCCATTGTAAAGCACATTGTTGAAGCACACCACCAAACCATTAATGTACGTAGCACCGAAAAACTGGGTTCTACCTTTGGTTTTACCTTAGAAAAATCAAAAGAAAACATTATCAACATCCCTATGATAAACACGGACGAGTAAAACCTTAACATTATCTTAACATTAGGATGGTACTTTTGTGTTTAAACATTTAAGATTTATAATGAATAACATATTTTCGTATTTCATTCCGAAAGACAAAAAGTTTTTTCCGCTTTTTGAGAGCGCAAGTTCAAACCTTGTGGCCATGTCGGTGTTAATTAAAAAATTAGTAAACACCGATGATCTTAAATTAAGAGAGCCGCTCCACAAAGAGATAGAAGATTTAGAGCATCGCGGAGACGAACTTACGCATCAAATATACCTAGAGCTTAGCAAAACCTTTATTACACCCTTTGATAGGGAAGATATTCATGCGCTGGCCACCGCTTTAGATGATGTTGCCGATTATATTCATGGAAGCTCAAATCGTATATTGCTTTATAACGTACATGAATCTACAGAGCCTATAAAAAAACTTGCAGAATTGGTGGGTTTAGCTTGTGTTGATGTTGATAAAGCCATTAAAGAACTTAAAAACCTAAAAAATATTAGGGTTATTGCCGATTCATGCGTTAGGATTAACAGCATCGAAAATCAGGCAGATTATGTTTTTGACAAAGCAATTGGAGATTTGTTTGACTACGAGGACGATGCCAAAGTGATTATGAAATACAAAGAGGTTCTTAACGGATTAGAAACCGCAACAGACAGATGTGAAGATGTTGCAAATGTATTGGAAACCATTTTGGTTAAAAATGCTTAATTCTAAACCCTTAATCAACAAATAATGATTACCACACTTCTTGTTATAGTTATCATTTTAGCCATCGGTTTTGATTTTATCAATGGTTTTCACGATGCGGCCAACTCCATTGCAACCATTGTATCTACCAAAGTATTAACACCTTTTCAAGCTGTACTTTGGGCAGCCACCTTTAACTTTGCCGCCTATTTTTATTTTACAGACCATAAGGTTGCAGACACCGTTGCAAAAACGGTTTTTGCACAATACGTAACTTTAGAAGTGGTTTTATCTGGCTTAGTCGCCGCCATTTTGTGGAATTTACTCACTTGGTATTACGGCATTCCATCAAGTTCTTCACATACTTTAATAGGCGGTTTTGCTGGTGCCGGTATGGCTAAAGCACTTTCTTTAGGAGAAAATGCTTTAGTAGCAGTAAACTTTGACCCAATTATAAAAGTAGTTGCTTTTATTGTTTTAGCACCTATTATAGGGATGGCTATAGCGGTAATAATCAACCTTCTCATTATAAATATTTCCAAAAATGCGAGACCATCAACCGCAGAAAAATGGTTTAAAAGATTGCAGCTGATATCATCGGCTGCGCTGAGTTTTACCCATGGCGGTAACGATGCCCAAAAAGTAATGGGGATTATTTTTGCAGCTTTAGTTGCCAACAAATTAGTTGACCCTAACCAGCCAATGCCAGAGTGGATTCCGCTAACCTGTTACGCTGCCATTTCTTTAGGGACGATGAGTGGCGGTTGGAAAATTGTAAAAACAATGGGAAGTAAAATTACCAAAGTTACCTCTTTAGAAGGCGTAAGTGCCGAGTCGGCAGGTGCTGTAACTTTAGGAATTACAGAACATTTTGGTATCCCCGTTTCTACAACGCATACCATCACCGGTTCTATCATTGGGGTTGGCTTAACCAAAAGAGTTTCTGCCGTTCGTTGGGGAGTAACCTATAGCTTAATTTGGGCTTGGATTTTAACCATACCCGTTTCTGCAACTATAGCCGCCATTGTTTTTTTAATAACACACTACGTTTTTTAGTATAATTTAAACAGCCCAACGAAGAAATTTGTTGGGTTTTTTATTGAAAAATTTTGTGCATTTCAACACATTTTCCGTTAAATCTTTTTTGTTAACCTGAGCCGAAAGAATAAGCACAAAAAAAAATATTACTTCAATCGTTAATGCGGGTAAAAATTACGCTAATGATTAACAAAGCTCAAAGCTTTTCCTTTCAATAATTTATCCTTCTGTTTCAAA
>DASVGY010000083.1:0-6869 GCA_036379295.1 Pelobium sp. | reverse complement strand
AAAATAACTTTACATATCCAGAAGCTTATGGCCCCCCACTTTTAGGGCATTACCAAAACCCTGAAATGAAAAAAAAGTATGCAGATGGCGCAAATACGAATATGGCAGAAGTAAAAGTATCAACAGAATGTGCTGATGTACCTGATGATGCTTATTTAGATGGCGCTATGATGAAAGAAGCAGTTTTGGATTTAAAAAAATATGGAGCTTCTGGTAAACCGTTTTTTTTAGCAGTTGGTATTCGTAAGCCACATTTACCTTTTGTAGCACCAAAGAAATATTGGGATATGTACAAACGTGAGGATATTGAACTTGCTCCTTGGCAAAAGCCATCTATCGATGGCCCTAAAATAGCCTATCATAATTCTGGAGAAACTCGGTCGTATACCGATATAAAGTCAATGGATAACAGTGAACAATTGTTAAAGCTTGATGATGCTAAACAGCGGGAACTTATACATGGATATTATGCGAGTATCAGTTATATCGATGCATTAATCGGAAATTTGCTTGCCCAGCTAAAGTCATCAGGATTAGATAAAAATACAATTATAGTTTTTTGGGGAGACCACGGCTGGCATTTGGGCGACCACAGCCTTTGGAACAAACATTCCAATTTTGAAGAAGCTACTAAAGCACCTTTAATGATCCATCTCCCTAATCAACAGGCTAAGATGGTTTACAATTCGGTTACCGAATTTGTGGATATTTACCCAACTTTAGTAGAATTAGCAGGTTTGCCTGTTTCAAAAAATTTGGATGGGAAAAGTTTACTAAGCGCTTTAAAAGGCGATGAAAAACCTATTAAGGAATTTGCGATAAGTCAATATCCTCGAAAAAACGGATCTGAAAATTACATGGGTTATGCACTAAGAACAAAGCAATATAGACTGGTAGAATGGGTAAAAGATTTTAAAACTTCACAAAAATTTAAAACTTCAAGTGTGAGTGATATGGAATTATACGATTATCAAAAAGACCCTTTAGAAACCAGGAATTTAATAAATGATCCGGGTTATCAAAAGGTTAGAGAAGAACTTACAAGTAAGATGCACACTTTTTATGCAGAACAGGAAATCAGGGCAAAAAATACTAGCCAATATCCAATGGAAAGAGTTACTAAATAATTACGATGTTTTATATTAAAAAGAATGGAGATGATATTAAAAAATAAAAATTTCTTGAGTTTAGCAATTGTGGTAATTGGTGTTACATTCATCGCCGCAACTTTGCAATCGCCAAAAAACGTATTGATTGTTGGCGATTCAATTTCTATAGGTTACACTCCTTTTATCCAAAAGGCCTTAAACGGTGTTAACGTTGAGCATAATGAAGGTAATGGTGGGTCAACTGTTCGTGGGGTTCAAAGCATTGAAAAATGGCTTGGTAACCGCGAGTGGGACGTCATTATATTCAACTTTGGCTTGCATGATATGGTTTATAAAGACTCTTTAAATAAGTACGATGCGGTAAATGGAAAAATATCAGTTCCTTTAAACGATTACAAGAAAAATTTGCAGATTATAGCCGATAAATTAAAAGAGACCACCGCCAAATTAGTATTTGTTACCACCACAACGGTTCCGAAAGATTCGCCGGGCAGAAAAGTAGAAAGCCCTGCTCAATACAATAAAGTGGCTAAAGAGGTAATGAAAAAGAACGGAATCGAAGTTTTGGATCTTTATGAAACCTCTGTGATTGTTCATCCACCAAACTCAAAACCCGGAAACGTACACTATAATGAAACGGGTTATGAATTACTTGCTCAACCTGTCATCGCTAAAATAAAAGTTCTGCTAAATAAGTAGATGAGCTTCCATTTATTGTAATTCAAAAATGCAAACGAAAAATCCAATACAGAAAGTTGGTTTAGTAATGTTAGGCTTACTAATCATCTCATTTACGGCTTCCCAACAGTCTAAATATTATAATTTTAAAGATGGAAACCTAAGTTTTATTCCTGATGAGCAAGGTAATATTATTCCCGATTTTAGTAGGGTAGGTTACCATCAAGGCGATAGCGAATTGCCACAAGTTAAAGTGGTTAAAATTATTTCCGCTGCTGCAGAAGGTAGCAGTCAGGAAATTATTCAGGCTGCAATTAACGAAGTTTCATTGATGAAACCAGATGAAAAGGGATTTAGAGGCGCAATTTTATTAAAAAAAGGAACCTACAATATTCCAGAATCTATAAATATTAAAACTAGCGGAATTGTATTAAGAGGTGAGGGAACGGACAAAGACGGAACGAAATTGATAGCCACGGGCAAGGCAAAACGTACGTTAATTGTTGTTTCAGGCGATGGAAAGCCGCGTGAAATAAAAGGCAGCAGAACCACTGTTGTTGATGATTATGTGCCCGTTGGACAGTTTTATGTAAATGTAGAAAATCCAGAAAATTTTAAAATTGGAGACGAGATTATTATCTACAGACCAGGAACCGATGCCTGGATAAAGGATTTGCAGATGGATAAAATTGAGGAAAGACCCGGAACAAAGCAATGGGAAGCCAAAGGATACAATTTACAATTCGAAAGAAAGGTAACTAACATCAAGGGGAATAAGCTATTTATAGACCAACCAAATGTAATGCCGCTAGAAAAAAAATATGGCGGAGCCGAAGTATACAAATTTACTCTTAAGGGAAGAATTGAGGAAGTGGGAGTCGAAAATATAGCCTTCGAATCTCAATACGCTTCAGATACAGATGAAGACCATTCGTGGAAAGCAGTTGGATTTGACAGAATTGAGAATGGTTGGGTAAAGGGCGTTAGCTCTAAATATTTTGCTTCGTCATGTGTTGATTTAGGAAGTAATGCAAGGTATATCACAGTAGAAGATTCAAAATGTGAGGATGCAAAATCTGTAATAACTGGTGGCAGAAGATATAGCTTTAATGTAGACGGCTCTTTTAATCTGGTCAAAAATTGCGTAACAACAGATGGAAGGCATGATTATGTCAGTGGAGCAAAAACACTTGGTCCAAATGTTTTCTACAATTGCAAATCATCAAAAACCCATGCAGATATTGGTCCGCATCACCGTTGGTCTGTTGGAACGCTGTATGATAACATCGTTACGGATGGCGATATAAACGTACAAGACAGAGGGAATTATGGAACCGGACATGGTTGGGTAGGTACTACTCAAGTAATTTGGAACTGCACCGTTAACAAAGCCGCAGTACAAAGTCCGTGGGTTTCTGGCAAAAATTATTGTATTGGTTTGGTAGGTCAAAAATACGATGGCCGGTTGGCGAATCGACCCGATGGAGAATGGGAAAGCTTGGGCTCACACGTGGAACCGTCTTCTTTATACCTTGCGCAGTTAATAGCCAGAAAATCAAAAATCAAATAAGCTTTCCGCTCAAAATTTACAATTTTTTTTGTGGTTTTGAGACCTAAAAATCACGCATCTAAAACTTTACAATGAAAAGGATACTTGTTTTTCTGGTTTGCACCTTAACATTTATGTACGTTTATGGACAGCAAAATGATCATGGCGGCACATTTAGCAACCCAATTTTAAAGGGATTTTATCCGGATCCATCTATTTGCAGAGTGGGCGAAGATTATTATTTAGTTAATTCTTCATTTGAATATTTTCCAGGAGTACCCATATTCCACAGTAAAGATTTAGTGAATTGGCAACAGCTTGACCATGTTTTAAGCCGCCCGTCTCAGTTAAACCTAGATGGTGTGCGGATATCCGGTGGTATTTTTGCACCAACTATCCGCTACAACAAAGGCGTCTTTTACATGATAACTACCCTTAATAGGCCAGAAAATGGTGGAAACTTTTTTGTAACCGCAACAAATCCGGCGGGTCCTTGGTCAGAGCCTCATTTTCTTCCTAAAGAGGCCATAGGAATTGATCCTTCTCTATTTTTTGATGATGACGGAAAAGTATACTACATCGGTCAAAAAAAACCAATTAACCAACAACAAGTAACTCCATACAGACAAATTTGGATACACGAGCTTGACCTAAAAACCAAGAGTTTCATAGGAGAACGAAAAATTATTTTAGAAGAAGGCGCTTTGCATGGCGCCAGTAATGCAGAAGGGCCTCATATCTATAAAAAGGACGGATATTACTATTTAATGATTGCCGAAGGTGGAACCGGCGATAACCATGCGGTTACTATTTTTAGAAGTAAAGATATTTATGGCCCCTATGAAGGGAATAAGAAAAACCCCATACTAACACACCGCAATTTGGGTAACTACTACCCGGTTACTTGTACCGGCCATGCAGATTTGGTAGATACTCAAAATGGCGAATGGTGGATGGTTTTATTAGGAGTAAGAAAGTACGGTGGTTTACATTACAATTTGGGAAGAGAAACATTCTTAGCAAAAGTTGAATGGCAAGGTGGATGGCCGGTGATAAATCCGGGCGAAGCAAGGGTATTGCTTACACAGAAAAAACCAAATTTACCAGCGTTTAAGTTCGCCACCGAAAACATGAAAGACGATTTTACAGGCGATAGTTTGCAGTATTTTTGGAATTTTTTAAGAACCCCGCGTAGCAAATTTTGGTCTTTAACAGAGAAAAAAGGGTTTCTTTCATTAAACTTAAGACCAGAAACGATAATGGAATTGGTTAATCCTTCTTTTATAGGTAGACGGCAGCAGGACACTTCTTTCTTTGCCGAAACAAGGATGAATTTTAAACCAAAAACGAAGAACGAATCTGCCGGGTTGGTAGTAATGATGAACAGCAATGCACAGTTTAGGGTAGAAAAAGTTTTAGATAGTGGTAAAACATTCCTTCGCCTAACTAAAAGATCCGATGGAAAAGATGAGTTGGTAGTTCAAAAACTTGTTGAGGAAGACGATGTGGTTTTGGGAGTAAAAGCAATTGGACAGTTATATTCTTTCTATTATATGCTAAATGATAAAAAGGTAAATATTGCAGAGAATTTGGATGGTAGGATATTAAGTAGGGTAAATACAGGAGGTTTTACCGGTGTTTATGTAGGGATGTATGCAAGCTCAAACGGACGTAGCACAACTAATAAGGCTTTTTTTGATTGGTTCAGCTACCAGCAAATAAAATAGTGCTATTACTAGGCTTTATCTTTAAATCATAAATGGCATCACAAAAGTCTATGCCTAAGGGTGGCTTGCGTACATTTTCTAGCTAGCAACGTATTTTATAAAAAATTGTTGATCAAAACTTGCTTTTCCGCCTTGGTTTGCGGTAATTATTTATACCGTTAAAAAGCGGTTTTTTGGTAGTAGGCTATTTCCTTACAAAAAGGTACACAATTAATAATACAATTAAACATATCGGAATAATCCATTTTAAGGCTAAGCCACCGCCGTTTTCATTTTTTTCGTTAACAGCTTCTTCTGATGGTGCAGGATTTTCTTTGTGTTCATTGTAATCATGCTCGATACCTTCTGGCGATTTTTTTATTTCTTCTTTGTTGTTTTCCATAACGTTTTTTCACTATGTGAAACAATTTTATTGCCAAAAAAAATTAACGCCGTGTTAATTTATAATTGATTTTGTAAATTGAGCAATCATGAAAAAACTACTAAAAATTATTGGGATAATATTGTTATTGCTAATTCTGGTGGTACTTACGAAAACGGCGCTGTTTAGAAGTAAACAGATGAAAGTGCAACAGTACAAATCATTGCATTTAAACGATTCTTGTGTAGTGCATCTGCAAAAAGCAATCAGGATTAAAACTGTTTCTTATGATGATACAACAAAAATGGATAGCAGTGCTTTTTATGCCTTTCAACAATTTTTAACACAAACCTACCCGCTTACATTTCGGCAATTGAAGGTGGAACGCATCAATAAATTTGGCTTGATTTTGCATTGGAAAGGAAAATCGACAAGCACAAAACCTGTAATTTTGATGGCGCACCAAGATGTTGTACCCATTGAGGAGGCAACCAAAAGCAATTGGCATGTTGACCCATTTTCCGGAGCAATTAAAGATGGCTTTATTTATGGAAGAGGCACCATTGATGATAAAGGGAGCCTAATAGCTTTATTAGAAGGAGCAGAGCGTTTACTTAAAGAAGGTTTTACGCCACAAACTGACATTTATTTTGTGTTTGGTCACGATGAAGAGGTGATGGGGCTAAAAGGCGTTAAATCGATAGCGCAGCTATTTAAAAATCGAAAAATTGAGCCACAATTTGTATTAGATGAGGGCGGAATTGTTACCGATTTTAAGGTTCCTGGGTTAAAAAAAACTGCCGCTGTTGTTGGAATTGCAGAAAAAGGTTACCAAACCCTAAAATTGAAAATTGAAATCCCAGGCGGGCACTCCTCCATGCCCGACGAAAAAACAGCGATATCGGAAATGGCGAAAGCGGTGGTCGCATTGAAAGAACATCCGTTTGATGCTAAACTAAATAGCGTTGTCAAAAATTTTTTGCAATACATTGGCCCAGAAATGCCTTTTGCAAGTAAAATGGCTATGGCAAATCAATGGCTTTTTACACCGTTGATTATAAAAACCTATGCAAAATCAGCGGCGGGTAATGCTACCATCAGAACCACAACGGCCACCACTATTTTTAATGCGGGGATAAAAGAGAATTTAATTCCTGGCGAAGCAGAAGTAACCGTCAATTTTAGAACTCAGCCTGGCGTAACCCAGCAGGAGGTGGTTTCCCACGTTAGAAAAGTAATTGACAACAATCAAATCAAAATTATACCGCAAGGCAACGGAAACCAGCCTAAGCAAGTTGCCAACGTGGATAGCCAAGGGTTTAAATATCTTCAAAAAACAATTAGTGCATATAAAAAAGATATAGTGGTAGCGCCATATTTGGTTTTAGGTGCCACAGACGGACGTTATTTCGCTAACATCACTAATCAAATTTTTAGGTTTATCC
>DASVGY010000082.1:0-11599 GCA_036379295.1 Pelobium sp. | reverse complement strand
TGATAAAGGGTTACCAATTCCGTTATTAAGCTCATAATGTGAAGGTAAAGTTGCCTGTAAACTATCCAAACCTCTATTGAATACTAAGTTAATGGTTACACTGTCTTTCAAACTCACGCTCATTAACTTTAAAGGCTCCGTTGTTTGGTTGCTTAGATAAATTGAGTTGACTTTGCCCGGCGTTCCACCGCTTGCAGCTTTGCTGGCCGAGTAGTTTTGAGAAGGTTTACAAACCGACAATGGGTCTATCATCTCTAAACTCCAACCGCCAGCTTTCTTTACATCATCATTGTACCAAGTGTCAAAATAGTTAACCTCAGAAATCAGAATTCCGTTTTGGTTCAATAGCTTTAAAGCGCCAGAAGCATTGGTCAAGGATGGCCAAGGTGTTAAACCAATCACTCTACCATATTTTTTATACTCCAGGGTGTCTGCTTTGGCGCACAAAATCAGATACTCGTTTGCTTTTATAGAATCTGCAGCAAAAGTGTAAGTAGTGGTACCACCGCTATATTTGAATCCGTTTAACGCAATATTTTCTGTAGTTCTGTTCCAAAGTTCCACAAATTCAACCGATGGTAAATCAACTTGCGGAGAAGGATCGGCAAAAATCTCATTAATTACAATATCCTTAAAACCAGCGGTATAGGGCTTTTTATAGGTAAAACTTTTGGCTTGACTGGCGGCGATATTCCCTTTTAAGTCTTTAATGTTATTAACCGTTAGGGTGTAAGTATTATCCAGCAATTGCGAAGTTAAATTTAGCGTAACCAACGAACCGTTAACCACCGCACTTGTTGGTTGTATATTGCCGGGCATTAAGTTATAACGACTAACATTTGCCGCATCAACAGCATCAATCGTTTCATCAAAAGTTAAAAGCAAAGTTTTGCCATCCGTAGTGGTAACCGCACTCAAAACCGGCGGAGTTGTATCTAAAACTATATCCTGAACCACCACATTGTCAAAAAAATGCTTTTGAACAAATGATGCTGTGGATTGCTGAATGTAAAATCCGAATGCAGAAGTAGTGGTAAACGTGTTGTCTATAGCGGTTCCTTCGTTATAAAATGAATCCCCCGTTCCGGTATTATCTCGTTCTAAGGTAAAACGCCCGTTGCTTTCCCGCGTAACCCGAAACCTAAAATTATTATTTGAACTGCTGGCCACCGAGCCATCTACTCCATCTATCAATTTCACACTTGCGGCTAATGTTCCAGCTCTTTTGTACAGAGAAACTTCATCAGGCGTATCGCCCATGCGCACAAAATACCCGTTGATGTTTGTGCTTTTCAAATCTGCGGTATTGCTTATCAAATAAATGTCCACATAATTTGTTCCGGATGTTCCAAATTTTAGGTTAACATCAAACTCCCAGGTACAATTTAAGGCTTTGGCATTTGGCGTTGAAATATAAAAATTGCTGCCTGTTGTGGTAGAATTTGATTGTAATTGACCGTTGTTGATTACAAAGTTTGTAGCAATATCAGGCTGCCAAACTGGATTTTGCGTAAAATCCCCGTCATTAAAGTTATCGTTGACCTGGCAAAATGCAACATTTGCTATAAACAGACTAAAAAACAGTAAAAACTTTCCCATATTTGCGGCAATAATCAAATCACAATATATTAATAATTAATTATTTAAAATTAACTAACAAACATGAAAGTTGCAGTTGTAGGCGCAACCGGCCTTGTAGGTACGGTGATGTTAAAAGTTTTAGCAGAGCGCAATTTCCCGGTTACAGAATTAATTCCAGTTGCTTCAGAAAAAAGCAAGGGCAAAGAAATTGATTTTAAGGGAAAAAAGTACAAGGTTGTAACTGTTGATGAGGCAATTGCGATGAAACCAGATGTGGCATTGTTTTCTGCCGGAGGCGATACATCTAAAGAACAAGCGCCTAAGTTTGCTGCCGTTGGCACTACCGTAATTGATAATTCGTCTGCGTGGAGAATGGACCCAAGCAAGAAATTAGTTGTTCCAGAGGTTAACGCAAACGTATTGACATCAGAAGATAAAATCATTGCAAACCCAAACTGCTCCACCATACAAATGGTGGTGGCTTTAAAGCCTTTGCATGACGAGTATAAAATCAAACGCGTAGTGGTTTCCACCTACCAATCTGTTACCGGTACTGGCGTAAAAGCTGTGGATCAGTTAATGAACGAGCGTAAAGGCGTAACTGATGGCCCAATGGCTTATGCTTATCCAATTGATTTAAACGTTATTCCTCAGATTGATGTTTTTCAAGAGAACGGGTACACTAAAGAGGAAATGAAAATGATTTTGGAAACAAAGAAAATCATGGGCGATGAAAGCATTGCTGTTACCGCAACTACCGTTCGTATCCCAGTAATGGGCGGACATTCAGAGTCTTTAAATATTGAGTTTGAAAACGATTTTGACTTAGCTAAAGTTCGCGAGCTTTTGGCAGCCACAAGCGGAGTAATTGTTGTTGATGACCCTGCGAACGCAAAATACCCAATGCCTAAGGATGCTCACGAAAAAGATGAAGTTTTTGTAGGCCGTATCCGTAGAGATGAGTCGCAAGCAAACACTTTAAATATGTGGTGCGTTGCCGATAATCTAAGAAAAGGAGCTGCTACAAACGCAGTTCAAATTGCGGAATATTTGTTAGGTAAAAAGTTAATAGGATAAAACAATTTGGCGTTCCCCCGATGAAAAATCGGGGTCGGGCTTTACATTACAATCTTTTTGTGAAAAACAAAAAGGATTTTCATTGCAATCCCTAACGTAAAATTTTAAAAAAAGCTTTCTGGAAACAGAAAGCTTTTTTTATGTGACGTGTTTTTAGTAAGCCCTTTAAAAGCACATACCAAAATGTTCAATAATCCTTAAAACGGTACAGAGCAATCAAGTGGTTATTATTGTTTAATTAAAAGCTAACGGTATAAATTGATTGAAAAAAGTCTAAAAGTTTATATTTAATCATCTCAACTTCCGGATTTACAATAAAACTACCACCAATTTGTTAACCCTGTGATAATATTAAAGCTGTATAAGGCGCAATAGCAATCTCGGCACTCCATTGGCAACCATCACAGGCCTCGGCAATAGCTTCTACATCATAAGATTGGTAATTGCCAAACTCCTCGTTATAACCTTTCCAATCTGAGTTAAACCTTACCTTCCAGCTGCCCGGCAGTGGAAAACCAATCCTGTACACTGCTTTATCGTTATCAGAAAAATTGAGCACAATTACCGTTGTGTCTTTTTCTCCGCCTTCTTTCCAGCGCTGGTAAGCTAAAACTTTTTGCTCATTATCGGTCCTTATCATTTGGATATGTTGGCCCGTTAAGCCTGCAGTTACGCCAGATAAATTTCTTCTTACGGCAATTAAATCTTTGTGCAGGTGATAATAACCTTTAAACTTTTTCAATCTGTCCCAATCAATTGGGTCGGTATCAGAAAACCATTTATCTTCCAATAATTCCTGCCCTTGAAACAGCATTGGAATACCCGGAGCGGTTAAAACCATCGCCATCCCTAAAGATGCCCGCTTTTTAGAATACCAGTTATTTACATCATCAAAGGCAATTTCTTGCGCTACTCTTGCGCTGCCGTTTGCCACCTCGTCATGAGACTCTGTGTAAACCACACGCCTAAAGTAATCTCCGCTGTATTGGTTCAAAAGTGCTTCTGCAGCCGCATTGATATCCCTATCTTCATCATGTTGGGTGGTTAACAACTGCCTCACCGGATGCACAAAGGCCGCATCCCACTGGCTGCCGAAGCCCAAGCCCTCGCCATCACCAACATTATCTGTTACCCAATTTAGCTTATGCAAATCTTCGGCAACGGTTAATTTATAGGGATATTTTTCTTTGATTTCCTGGTTGATTTCTCGTAATAAAGCCAAGCCTTCCTCTAAAACTCCTTCTGGGCTTTCATCTGCATTTACGTTTCTGATATAAGGAATCATATCCATGCGTAAACCGTCGATATGGAAATCCTCCAACCACATTCTAGCGTTGTCTTTGATGTAATTTCGTACTTCTAAACGGCCATAATCCGGACGGGTATCGCCCCAAGGCGTGTTAGAGCGCCAATCGTTATAAAAATAAATTCCGCCTTTATCGTTTTCGCTCCAACCATCAAACTGCCACAAATCCAAATCAGACGGACCAAAATGGTTATAAACCGCATCTAAAACCACTGCAATTCCATTTTTATGGGCTTCTTTTACCAAAGCTTTCAAAGCATCTGGGCCACCATATTCTGTTTCTATCGCAAAGGGATATGATGGATTGTAACCCCAAGAAAAGCCCCCCGGAAACTCATAGGGTGGCATGATCTCAATCACGTTTATCCCTAAATCTTTTAGATAAGGAATTTTCTCTATCAAGGAGTAAAAATCGCCTGGTGTATTTTCTTCTTTCGCGTTAAAGGTGCCCAAATGCAGCTCATAAATCACTGCTTGGTTCCAATAAGGCATAAAAGATTCATCACTTTCCCAATCAAAACTTGTATTATCATAAACTACCGAATTGCCGTTAGAGTTGGTCAATTCCTTTGCGTAAGGATCATTTTTTGATAAACTAGCGCCACTTTGTGTAATGATCACAAATTTATATTCACTGCCTTTTTTTGCGTTTGCTACATTTATGGCGTAATAACCATTTTCTTCGTGTGCTAATTCTAGTTCATCAGGTGTCCAGTTATTAAAGTCGCCTGTGATAAAAACTTGCTTAGCGTTAGGCGCCCAAACTCTAAAAAACACGCCATTATCATGCAAAATGGCACCCATGCCAGGTATATTGATTTCTTTTTGTATTTCCTGCTTCATTTCCGCTTTTTTTACTGGGCTATTAGCCAATTCTCTGCCAGCAACATTTATAATCAAGAATTTTATTTGGGCGTTTAAACGCTGACTCTCCTAATCGGCATTGTTACGGCTTTTTGTTGTAGAAAAAGTAAAAAGAACCGACTTTAAAAAGCCAGATTGCAGGCAGCTAGCGCAAAAAAATAGCCCGCATAAAATAATACTTTAATTCACAAAATGGCTTGATAAGCTGCTTTTCCTGTTAAACATTGTCAACATCAATCCGTGAAAACACATAAAATAATTCTGCAGCTATTTGCAAGCTTCGCTCTTCGTATTTTTGTACTTGCTTTTCTGTATTATCAAATGCTTTAGGGTCCTCAAAAGGTAATGCAATTCTTTGTTCGGCCCCCGCTATAAAAGGGCAAGCGCCATCTGCTTCGGTGCAGGTTAAAATTGCCGCGAAATTTGAAGACGGGTTAAAACTAGCATCGTATTTTTTTGAAAACGCAATAACTGGGTGTTCATCAGCGGCATACTTTATAGTGTAAACGGCGTTAGCACCTTCACAAAGTTTATCAACAACAAAACCAGCGCTTTGCAAAGCAATTAACACCTGCGGAAAAACCGCGGTCACTTCCGTTCCGCCAGCGTAACAAAAAACATTTTTTATACCGAAGTGAAAAGCCAAGGCCTGCGCCCAAACTTGCGATAGATGACTCCTACGAGAATTATGGGTACAAATAAAATTTAAGCGAACTTCTTGGCGCTTGTCAATTTTAAATTGGATAAAATTTACAATTTGTAGCAGCTTTTGCTCTCGCTCATCAGAGAAAAAGCTAGTTTCTAAGCTGGAGATAGTTTTTGCTAGTTTGCAATATAAAGCCATTTTGCTAAAATAAACAAAGCCAATACAAAGTCAAATTACACGTTTTCTAAAGACGCTACCTCAATAATTTATGAGAAAAGCCACCAAGGGGTTTAAGAATTTTTCTTTGGAAAAACTAAAGAGGCAACAACGCTTACGGTTAAAATTGCAAGGATAATAAATAAGGAATGAATGGTAGTAAAACCCCATTGTTGTAACCAATGGTGAGCTAGCATTTTAACGCCAATAAACATTAACAATACCGCTAAGCCTGTTTTTAAATAATGGAATTTATGGATAACGTTTACCAATAAAAAAAACATAGAACGCAAGCCTAAAATGGCAAATATGTTTGAAAAGAAAACAATGTATGGGTCTTTGGTAACCGCAAAAATTGCCGGAATAGAGTCAACAGCAAAAATAACATCACTAAATTCAATTACCAAAAGCACCACAAACAGCGGCGTAATGTAAAGCTTGCCTTTGTTTCGATGAAAAAAATCATGCCCTACATATTTTGGATAGATAGGAAAAAACTTGGCTGCAAACTTTACCACTTTATGATTTTCTGGATCTATTTTTTCTTCTTCATCTTTCGCTAAAAACATCATGAAGCCACTATAAATTAAAAAAGCGCCAAAAATATAAAGTATCCAACCAAACTTACTGATGAGTGTTGCCCCTAAAAAAATAAAAATAAAACGCATAACAACTGCACCTAAAATCCCCCAGAACAAAACTCGGTGATAGTACTTTTCATTTACCCCAAAAGCAGAAAAAATTAATACCATCACAAAAATATTATCAACCGATAGCGCATATTCAATAACGTAACCGGTAATAAACTCGAGGCCCAGGTTGTCAGTATATCTACTTAAATTTTCGTGAAAATTGGCCGAAGTAACGCTAATGTTATGCTGATGATCTTTTACAATTTGTTCTAGGTGAGCCTGATCTTTGATATTGTGCAGCTCTTGCCCTTCGGTTTTTAAAAAAAAATAAAAGCCTATGGCAAATGAAATCCAAATGGCGCTCATTATTGCTGCTTGCTTTAAAGTAACCGGTTCATCTTTTTTATGAAAAACGCCTAAGTCAAGCGCCAGCATGAGCACAATAAAAAGCGCAAAAGCACCAAAAAAAATCAGTTCGTGGCTCATCTATTTTTTTCTCTCTGTGGTAAATTTCACTAGATTTTCTAACCCAGATCTAAATTCAGATTCGGGGAATTTGTATAAAATATCGAAGGCTTGCTTCTGGTATAAAAACATCTGCTCTTCGGCATAAGCTAACCCTCCGCTATCTTTTACAAAACTGATGATTTGCGTAATTTTAGTATCGTCATCGTTATGGTTTTTTACCAAATTGATCATTTGCTTTTTTTCCGGCTTTTTAGCTTTATTTAGCGCATAAATCAAGGGCAATGTTACTTTTTTCTCCTTGATGTCAATTCCTTTTGGTTTGCCTACATCATCTACACCAAAATCAAACAAATCGTCTTTTATTTGAAAAGCTATTCCAATTTTCTCGCCAAAATTTTTCATCATCTCTATCACCTCGGGCGTAGCGCCGGATGAAGCTGCACCGGCTGCACAACAAGAAGCAATTAAAGAGGCTGTTTTCTGGCGAATCACCTCATAATAAATAGCTTCGCTAATATCCATGCGCCTAACTTTTTCAATTTGTAACAACTCGCCTTCACTCATTTGTTGCACCGCATCAGACACTATTTTTAATAGCGTAAACTCTTGGTTATCAACAGAAAGCTGCAATCCTTTCGAAAGCAAATAATCGCCTACTAAAACGGCAATTTTATTTTTCCAAAGTGCATTTACAGAGAAAAATCCGCGACGCTCAAAGGAATTATCTACCACATCATCATGTACCAAGGTGGCTGTGTGTAAAAGCTCTACCAAGGCAGCTCCACGATGGGTTGATTCGGTTATTCCTCCGCACAAACCGGCAGCAAAAAAAACAAACATCGGCCGCATTTGCTTACCCTTTCTTTTAACAATATAATGCGTAATACGGTCTAACAAAGGCACACTACTTTGCATCGACAACTTAAACTTTTCTTCAAAAGCGTCGAGTTCATCTGCAATAGGTATCTTAATTAAATCTAGTTTTAGCATTTTTGTTAAAAAAATCAAATTTGGATTGCAAACATAAGTTAAAAAACCCGATAAATTAATAAGCTGTGGCGGTTTAGGCTTTAGGATTGAAGCTTTTGCTATATTTGAAATTAAAATGATAATACCATGAAACTTGTTTTGCTGAGTGCTGTTTTTTCGCTTGTTATGTTAACGAGCGTAAGGGCGCAACAATCTGATAGCAGAAGTGCTAAATTCAAATCATTTACCAGGGCAGAAATTAGCTATCTTTTTGGGATTAGGGATGCTGTGAATGATAAAAACCTTAACTCTTTACATATAAAAATAACAATAGGATTGCAAAATGAATTTATTGGGTTTGGAGTAGGTATAGAGAATGCTAGCTACCGCGAAGCGGGAGGTAACGGACTAACTTTCCAGACTTTTAATTTAAGTGGCAACGCTCATGTTTTTGCAAAACCGATTTCTACTGATGAGCTTAACTTCTTTTTAAAGGCGGCGGCAGGCTATGCACCGCGAATATTTAGAACTTACAGCAAAGGCCCTAACTACGAAATTGCTCCCGGAATTTTGTTTACCACTAAAAAGAAATCGAAAATTTACGTTGAGGCGATGTACCAGGTACAAAAAATTGATAGTTTTTCTTTAACCACCGGAACCCCTAGGTTTACTGCAATAGGATTAGGGATTGGGACTTGGTTGTAGCGGATTTAGTAGAAATCATAACATTTTCTAGTATCACTATTAAAACGATTCCCGTTATAATTATAGTTATCGAATAAAGTGGTTTCATAAATAAGAGCTCCTTCAGTAGTTCCGGCGGTATTTCCATATCCAAGTTTTGAGGAAGTAGCATCGTGACTAAAACCCAAACGGATTTTACTATCATAATCTCGCCTACCGAACAAATCAAATATTAAAGACAACACCAAGGCATCGCCTTGATTTTTATCTCCGCGATACCAAAGACCTAAATTAACACTACTTTTTTTAATTTGAAATCCTGCACTAATGGACTGCAACTTTGCTTGCGTGTAAAATAAAACCGACGGTGTTATGGATGGACTATTTTCATCATCAAATGGGTCTAAAATAATCTTATAACTTAAATAACCATTTAAACGCATTGGTAACTGAGATTTAGTTCCCGTAAAAGACTCGTTAGGCTTATTTAAATGATGTACCGCACCACCAAGCATCAAGTCGCCAATAATAAGGTTTAAACCCGCTGAAGAATCAAAAAAGTATTTATTGTTAAACTCTGGCGGAGATGCTGAAGTTACTCCACCTGTAATAATACCACTATCATCTAACTGGTCATAAAAAACTAATTTCTCAAAATCTATTTTTCGGTTCGTTAATCCTCCTTCAATACCAAATGAAATATTTCCATTATTTCCAAAATCAACGCTATAAGCGTAAATAGCAGAAAAGTTTGTCTTTTTTAAATAGGCAGTTCCCTCGCTTGATTTTGTAGCTAACAAACCAAAACCACCGCCAAATTGTGGCACATTTAAATCCGCGGCTACAGAATAATAGTTTAACGGACCCGCAATATTTGTCCATTGATTTCTATAATTAAGGTTTACTCTAAAATCTCCGTCAAATTGCCCGGTTAAAGCTGGATTAAGATATTGTGGCGCATTATAAAATTGAGAATAAATATGATCTTGAGCGCTTAACCTTTGCGAAAGCGTTAACAGAAAAAAGATATAACCCAGTAACTTTTTCATTATCGGATTAAATGTATAGCACCCGTGGAACGCTTGGTCCCTTTTAAATATTTCATCCCCTTCCACTCGCTACCATCAATAAATTTTGCATAAGCTGACCATATATAAACGCCTTGCGGAGCCGGTAAACCAAGCATCATCCCATCCCAACTCTCAGTAGGTTCACCATCTGAATTTAAGGCGTTACTCTCCCAAATTTGTTGACCCCACTTATTGAAAATTTTAATCTCATAGCTCGCAATCCCAGAACCCTTAACTTTAAACGTCCGCAAATCTACAGTTTGACTACCGGGTTCAAAAGCGTTAGGGATAAACAGATAGCCTGGAACACCATTTATCCGAGCTATTCTGGTTAAAGTATCGGGACATCCTTCTGCATTTATCACAATTAAGCGGACTTTATACGTCCCAGTATCTGAATAAGTGTACGAAGGGTTTTCTTTGTCTGAAGTTTTACCGTCACCAAAATCCCATGAGAATTTAACAGGGTTACCTTCACTTGTATTCTTAAAATTGAAAGTATATTCCGGTATTTTAATTACGCTATCAGGCAAAATTTCAAAGTTAGCTTTTGGTGGCGTGGCAATATTTATAAAATTAGTTTTTATTGTGGTATCACTACATCCGTATTCGCCAACCGCAATCAATTTTACGTTAAACGGCGAATCTTGATAGGTGTAATTGTGTGTAGGATTTTTACTTGTAGAAAAAGAACCGTCGCCAAAATCCCAAAGGTAACTAATTGCATTATCAGATAAGTTTTCAAACACAACTTCTAGTTTGGTGCAACCGTTAGTTTTATTTGTTTTAAAAGCGGCCTTAGGAACATTCGAAATTTTTATATTGATGTAACTTGTATCGCTACAATAATTGTTATACGCTATCAGAGTTAGTTTGTAAATTCCGGCGATGCCGTAAATGTGCGAAGGATTAGCCACGTTACTTTCAGGAGTTGCATCACCAAAATTCCACAAATAACGAGTTGCCCCTGTACTCTTATTGACAGTTTTCAAATCTAATCTCCCATTACAACTTACACTATCCAAAACTGTAAATACTGCCTTAGGTTGTGAATAGGTATTTAACTGCCTTTCTACACTATCTAATTTACAACCGTAGATATTAGATGCAACCATTTTTAACTTATACGTTTTGTTAGCAACATCAAGTACTAAACCACTTGGTTCAACATCGTTTGAAACCAAAACACCATCCAAATACCATTTGAACGCATCTGCATAAATAGATTTATTTTTTATTGCAGGAGAAAAAGGCACACACCCAATGTTTTGCGTAAGTGCAAAATCTGCTTTAGGCAAAGGGTTAAACTGAATTTTATGAATTACCGTATCTGGACAGCCAATTGTACTTTGCGCAACCAATTTTACCTCGAATACATAAGGCAAAATCACACTTGACGCTACGTTAAATGAATAGGTAAAATCTTTCACCGTACTTATTAAAGCATTATTCACGAACCATTTATAGCCCAAGTTTCCCGCACCACCATATTCTGTTTTATTAATAAAAGTGATGGTTTTGGCATTCCCACAAATTAAGGTATCTGCGGTTACAAAATCCGCTATTGGAGATTCGGTAATTCGAATAACTTGCTGGGTAGAATCAACACAACCAGTTTTATTGTATGCTATAGACTTAATCAAATAAACCCCAGGCTTATCGTATGTATGGCTACTTTGATAACCTTGCGAAATATTATCTAAAGCGGAAATGTCACCGAAATTCCATTCCACTCCGCCACTTGCATTAGCCGGCGTTGCACTAACTTTAACTGTAAACGGCGCACAGTTTAACACATTGGCGTTAGAATTAAACGTAGCTATTGGTTGTGGAATTACAGAAACGGTTTTTGAAGTTACGGAACTACACGTTGTACCATCAGGAAAGGTTTGAAAGGTATTTAGTTTCACCACAAAATCTCCCGCTTTGGTAAATTTATGAACAGCATTAATATCATTACTAGTTACGCCATCTTCAAAATCCCAAACAAAAGTAAAGTTGTTTGACGATGTGTTGTTGAATACTACATCTTCCCCAATACAATATTGCAATTTATCGAGAGTAAACGAAGATTTCGGCTGTTCAT
>DASVGY010000081.1:0-6585 GCA_036379295.1 Pelobium sp. | reverse complement strand
GGTTTTATTGTATAATTCGTACGCAAAACCAGAGCAATCAATTCCTTTTTTCGTATCCCCACCAAGGCGGTATGGTGTACCTAACCAATCATAAATAAATTGATACATTTTGGTATTGCTTGTTGCAGAAATTGCAACGCCCATTACCTGCGAAAAAAATTGACTTGCTAAATTATCAGGATCAGAAACTTCGGTTTTTGAGTTTGATGTAGAAGAGGCCGACTTAGAATTTTGCGCTTTTGCGGTTATAAAAAAACTAACTAAAAGGGTAAAAATTAAAATCTTCTTCATTATTTGACTACGTTTAGGGCTATAGATCAATTACAAACGGTTAAACCAACCTTTTATTTTGTACCCTGCGAAGGTACATTTTAAGTTTGTTTTACGCAAGCGCTCTTAAAATGTTTTAACTTTTTTTAACTGATCATATTTTAATGCAACATTGCGCTAACGATTGAAGCGATATCCTTTTTGCTTTTTTGTGGCAAAAAGATTTAGCGAAAAAGCGTGTTAAAGCGCCCAAATTCTCCGCGACAGAAAAAAACATGGTTAAATCTTAACTTAATGTCAATTAAAAGGCACCACGGGTTTTATTTTTGCCAAGTTATTGATAGATTTGCTGTCCTTAATAGAATGTATAAATGAGTTCAATCGCAATAACAAAAGAGACGTATCTGTATTGGTATGAGTTAATGCTTCTGCTTAGAAGATTTGAAGAAAAGGCAGGTCAGTTATATGGTCAGCAAAAAATCAGAGGGTTCTGTCACTTGTATATTGGGCAAGAGGCAGTTATTGCAGGTGCAATGTCTACAATAAAAAAAGGAGACAGCATGATAACCACTTACAGAGATCATGCGCATCCAATTGCGCTTGGTATGTCTCCTAACCTAGCAATGGCAGAGCTTTACGGTAAGGCAACTGGTTGTTCAAAAGGCAAGGGCGGTTCAATGCATTTTTTTAGCAAAGAGCATGATTTTTATGGCGGTCACGGTATAGTGGGCGGGCAAATTCCGGTAGGTGCGGGTATTGCATTTGCAGAGAAATATAAAGGCACTGATAATGTAAATATTTGTTACATGGGTGATGGCGCAGTACGCCAAGGCGCATTAAACGAAACTTTCAATATGGCGATGCTTTGGAAGTTACCAGTAGTTTTTGTAGTTGAAAACAATGGCTACGCAATGGGTACTTCTGTAGCCCGTACTGCTAACACTACAGATATTTATAAATTAGGTTTAGGGTACGAAATGCCATGCATGCCAGTTGATGGGATGGATCCTGTGGCGGTGCATGATGCTATGGACGAGGCTATCCAAAGAGCAAGAAAAGGTGAAGGACCTACTTTTTTAGAAGTTAGAACTTACAGATATAAAGGACATTCAATGTCTGACCCTCAAAAATACCGCACAAAGCAAGAAGTAGAGGAATACAAGGCTAAAGACCCAATAGAGGTTGTGAAAGCGCATATCGAAAAAGAAAAATGGGCAAGTGAAGAATGGTTTGCTGAGGTAGCTGCTAAAGTAAAAGCGCAGATTGATGAAGCTGTTAAATTTGCTGAGGAATCGCCGTTTCCAGATCCTGCTGAACTTTATATAGACGTTTACGCAGAACCAAATTACCCTTTTATTAAAGACTAATCTATTTTAACCACAAATTTATTCTAACATACAATGGCTGAAGCGATAAAAATGCCTAAAATGAGTGACACCATGACTGAAGGTGTTTTAGCAAAATGGCATAAAAAAGTTGGAGACCTGGTAAAAGCAGGTGATGTAGTTGCAGAAATCGAAACAGACAAAGCAACAATGGATTTTGAATCTTTCCAAGAAGGTACGCTATTGCATATAGGAGTAGAAGAAGGAAAAGCTGTGCCCGTTGATAGTTTAATAGCTATTATTGGCGAAAAGGGAGAAGATTTTTCGGCTATTATAAACGAACCCAAGTCTGAAGCAGCAGTTGAAGAATCAAAAAAAGAGGAAGCACCAAAACAGGAAGCACAAAAAGAAGAAAAAGAAGCTGTTGATACCTCTAAAATTGAAGCAACAATTATAAGGATGCCTGCCCTAAGTGATACGATGAGCGAAGGCGTTATCAATAAATGGAACTTTAAGGTAGGGGATAAAATTAAAGCCGACGATAGCCTTGCAGACGTGGAAACCGATAAAGCAACCATGGAGGTGGTAGGTTACGAAGAAGGAACATTACTGTATTTAGCCTGTAAAGAAGGCGAAGCGGTGCCGGTAAATGGTATCATTGCTATTGTGGGTAAAGAAGGTACAGATATTACACCGCTTTTAGCTGATGGACAAGCGAGCGCTAAAAAAGAAGAAAGCAAAGAAGAAGTGAAAACTGCATCAGCAACGCCAGATGCGGCTCCAGCGCCAGTTAAAGAAGATGTGAAAGAAACTTCATCTTCTGCTGATGATAGCAGAGTTAAGGCTTCTCCGTTAGCTAAGAAATTAGCAGAGGATAAAGGCATTAATTTAAATGATATAAAAGGCAGCGCAGAAGGTGGAAGAATTGTGAAGAAGGATGTTGAAGGTTATACGCCGGCAGCAAAACAAGAATCTGCGCAATCAGCGGCGTCTGCAGGTTCAGATGCTCCACCATCCAAGCCAACAGTGCCTGCACCGGTTATCCCGCAATTCGTGGGTGAGGAGCGGTTTACAGAAAAACCTGTGTCTCAGATGCGTAAAGCGATTACTCGAAGTCTTTCAGAAAGTTTATTTACCGCACCACATTTTTACCTAAATATCACCGTTGATATGGAAGGGGCAATGGCTGCTCGAACTCAAATAAATACAGTTGCGCCAGTAAAAGTTTCTTTCAACGACATGGTTATAAAAGCGGTTGCAGTTGCGTTGAAACAGCATCCAGCTGTTAACTCATCTTTTAGAGGCGACAAAATTCGTTTCAATGAGCATACGAATATCGGCGTAGCTATGGCGATTGAGGATGGATTATTGGTTCCTGTTGTTCGCTTTGCCGATGGAAAAAGCTTATCACATATTTCAGCAGAGGTTAAGGATTTTGCTCAGAAAGCTAAAGCTAAAAAACTACAACCTAAGGATTGGGAAGGTTCAACGTTTACCGTTTCTAACTTAGGGATGTTCGGTATCGATGAATTTACTTCAATCATTAACGCACCAGATGGCGCAATACTTTCTGTTGGTGCCATCCAAAATGTTCCTGTTGTTAAAAACGGAGCGGTTGTGCCAGGCAATATCATGAAGTTGAGTTTAGGTTGCGACCATAGGGTGATTGATGGTGCAACTGGGGCTAAGTTTTTACAGACTTTGAAAGCATTGTTAGAAGCGCCAATTACGTTACTAGCGTAACCATCGCATTCTTTTCGTTTCTTAGAACCTCGCCCTATACAGCGAGGTTTTTTTTAGACGTAAATTACTGGCAGATAAATAAAATTCCTTAAAAAGCTTAAAGTATCCGTATAAAACTTGGATAGGCTGGCATATTTGTAAAATTGGTGGTATCTCAAGTTCATACAGCAATCACAGCCAAATTACCGCGAAAATGATACTTTGGTAAAAGCATCGACATTTATTATCAACGAAGTCAAGGACTTACGATGAGAAGACAACTTAATCTTAAGGCTTAATCGCTATTTAAAAGCCTTGCTCAGGTATTGATAAATCCAAAAAAAGCAGATTTTTTAAATTGGCAAACCTGTTTCAGAGATGAAATTTAAAAAAAGAAAACATTGGTTACTAAGCGTAAAGCCTTAGATTCCGTGTTGGTGATTAATCGTTTAAAATTCGCATCACTCCAATTATAGCAATGGCTGCCCCAATAAAAGTAATTGCCCAACCCAATAAGTCAACAGTAAAAGAATGTTGAACCACTTGTTTGATAAAAACGCCGAATAACGTAACAAAAACGCCAGCTATTATAACTTTTACATGGGAAGGATTGTTTGCATTTACCATACTATTGTTCTTTTAAATATGATGCAAAAATAGCACTATTGTTTAAATAAAGCTATTGTTTTTAATTTTTTTTGATGGAGGATCATAGGATCGCCCAGCTTTTAGGCCAGAAAAATAACGACTTCTTTAAACCAATACTAAAAAGTTTACCGTCAAATAAAAGAACGATTGAAAGGTAGCCGGTACAAACACATTTTAATCTAAATGTCGCTTTATCAATTTGAGAGGGTAAACTAAATTGCTTTTGGTAAATTGCCAAAAATATTAAAATGAGGGTTGCAATTAATGGTTTTGGAAGAATAGGAAGAACTGTTTTTAGGTTACTTAGTCAACAAAAATCTGTTGAAGTTATTGCCATCAACGACCTGTCGAGTGCAGAAACGCTCGCCCATCTTTTAAAATACGATTCTGTTCATGGCAATTTTATCGGTCGTATTTCGGTGGAAGGTAATTGTTTAATTGTGAATGGCAAATCTGTTGAAATTTTGGCAGAAAAAGATCCGCAGACGCTGCCTTGGGAAGAATTGAAGGTTGATTTAGTTTTAGAATGTACGGGAAAATTTCTAACATTTGATCTTGCTTCCCGGCATTTAAGAGCCGGCGCCCGTAAGGTTTTGCTTTCTGCGCCGTCGCCAGATAAAAGCATTCAAACTGTGGTTTTAGGCGTGAACGAAAGCGTTATAGATTGGAAAGATAGGATTATTTCAAATGCTTCATGCACAACTAATAATGTTGCCGCTATGGTAAAGGTTTTAGACGATGTTTGGGGAATTAAAGAAGGTTACATTACAACGGTGCACTCTATGACCGGTGATCAAAATTTACATGATGCGCCCCACAGAGACTTAAGGCGGGCCAGGGCAGCTTCTTCGTCTATCATACCAACTACAACCGGTGCGGCTAAGGCAATTACAAGTATTTTCCCTCATTTAGATGGTAACTTGGGCGGCGCAGGCATACGTGTGCCTGTGTTGAACGGCTCTCTAACAGACTTTACTTGCATTCTTAAAAAGCAAGCAAACTCGGTAGAGGAAATTAACAATGCTTTTAAAAAGGCCGCAAACGGCGAGCTGATGAATATTTTAGAATACACCGAAGACCCTATCGTTTCTGTAGATATTATTAACAATCCGCATTCTTGTATTTTTGATTCCCAATTGACCTCCATAGTAGGAGGGATGGTTAAAGTAGTTGGTTGGTACGATAATGAATTTGGATATAGCAGCCGTTTAGTTGATTTGGTATTGAAAATTAATGGCGACGCTTAATAATTTTATCTCAAATAGTAAATTACCCCCGGAGGTGTTAAACTCATCAATATAAGAATATTGCGGAGACTGTATTTGTGGGTTTCAATTGGTGTTGTTGCTAAATCCCTAAGATGGAGCAGTAGCGTTCAAGCGCATTTAGTTCTTCTTTTGCTATAAACAAGTGAAAATCTTCTTTTCTAGAATCTACCTGTGCTTTTTCTAAACATTCATAATAATGCATTCTGTTTTCTACATCTCCTTTTATATTTGCTATTACATAACCATTTTTTAAGAGGATTAAATTCATTATTAACCTTGATGTTCTACCATTTCCATCAATAAATGGATGGATAGTTACCAGTCTTTCGCTTAGTTCGGCCGCTAAAATTATAGGATGCAGATTTTTCTTATTGATTTGATACCAAAAAAATAAGTCCTCCATTTGTTTTCTAACGAGGTATGGTTGTGGTGGCAAATGGCGACTTCCCTTTATCATCACTTGCACCTCTCGGTATTTGCCCGCGTTTTTAGCATCAATCCCTTTTAAAATCAATGCATGTATTTGCAATAAATCTCGTTCACAGAAATCATAATCCTCATGAATGAGTTCTTTCAAATACCCCACAGCATCCTGATGATTAATGGCTTCTAAATGTTCTCGCATGCTTTTCCCAGAGATAGTGATTCCCTCGTTAACCACAAGGTCGGTTTCTTTAAGACTTAGCGTGTTACCCTCAATGCGGTTACTTTCAAAAGTATATTCTAATTCTAAAGCTTGTGCTACCCTGTAACTATCTAGTTCCCGATGCTTGTCAAGCTTACGTTTTAGCGTTTCAACGTCTTTTAGCACCCGCTTTAATTCGTCTTCTGCGGCTTTAAAATCAGCTTTTGTATAGTATTTGACTTTTTGTTCTGCAACGGATAGTACTTCCAAAGCAAAATCGCCGTGACCTATATCATCTATAATTTGACCGCTAAGCCAGTCTATTAATAAATCATGCGCATCTAAACCTAAGAGCCCTGCCAATGTTATAATTTGGTTTCTGGTAGGCTTACGAGTTCCCGCTTCAAATTTACTAACGAGCGAGGCATCCACTCGTAAAGCTTCTGCAACTTCACGTAATCTCAATCCTTTAGATTTTCTGGCCGACTTTAGTTTATCTTTCATGACATGACAAATAAATTCATGACAAATTTAGTCAAAATTATTGATTTTATAAAAAAAAACCTTTCTGAAAAAGTCAGAAAGGTTTTTTATACCGTTTATAATTTATCAAACTTTAATTTCAACTTCAACACCTGAAGGTAGTTCAAGCTTCATCAATGCATCAACAGTTTTAGCTGAAGCGCTATAAATGTCTAATAATCTCTTGTAAGAACATAATTGAAAT
>DASVGY010000080.1:0-64818 GCA_036379295.1 Pelobium sp. | reverse complement strand
TTTTAATTTTGTGGAGCGTATGGGGTTGCTATTTCTGAAGCGCTGCGCCAATTAGAACATTATGATAACTAAACCTTTTATCAATTCATCGGCGGCTTCATCATTTTGGCTATTTATCTGAGGCGATTCCCTATCGTTACGGTAATAAAATGAAAGCAAATACCTCACACAATTATTACAAAACCAAAGCATTAAACTAAATTGCTTTCAGTAAATTTAGAGTGATTATAAATTGATGCAAACCATCCTAAATAATTTTATGAATATCAAATATTTGTTTAGCATTCCATTAACCTTGGCAACGCTTGTTAGTTGCAACAACAGCACACAAAAAATGTCAGATAATATAATAACGCCAGCCGATTCTATTAAACTTTTAGCGTATCCAAACACAGTAAAAGAAACCCTTAGCGATGATTATTTTGGAACAAAAGTAAATGACCCTTACCGGTGGCTAGAAAACGATACATCCGAAGCAACTAAAGCCTGGGTTAAGGAAGAAAATAAGGTAACTCAGCATTATTTGGAACAAATTCCATATCGCGATGAAATGAAAAATCGCCTCTCAGAACTTTGGAATTATGAAAAATTTTCAGCACCGTTTAAGGAAGGCGGGTACACCTATTTTTACAAAAACGACGGACTGCAAAATCAATCAGTTTTGTATCGGCAAAAAGAAGGGGCAGAAGCCGAGGTTTTTTTAGATCCTAATACTTTTTCTAAAGATGGCACCACCTTTTTAGCAGATATTGAGTTTTCTAAAGATGGAAGCTTAGCAGCTTATCAACTTTCAACAGGTGGTTCCGATTGGCGTACCGTTATGGTAATAAAAACGCAAAACATCAGTTCTGTTGGCGATACGTTGAAAGATGTTAAGTTTTCTGGTTTGGCCTGGCATGGTAACGATGGTTTTTACTACAGCAGCTACGATAAACCAACCGATGGATCGCAATTATCGGGTTTAACCCAATATCATAAACTGTATTACCATAAGTTAGGAACGCCGCAGGATAAAGACAAGCTAATTTTTGGCGGTAACCAAACCAAGCGTAGGTATATTGGCGCTGATGTAACAGAAGATCAACATTATTTGGTTATTACAGCCGCAAATGCAACTACCGGTAATGAGCTTTATATCAAAGATTTAACCCAGCCAAATAGCGCAATTGTAAAAGTTGTGGGTGGCTTTGATACCGAACAAAATGTGGTGGCAAGCAAGGGCAGTAAGCTTTATATTTATACCAATGACCATGCACCAAATTACCGGCTGGTAACGGTAGATGCTAAAAATCCGGCAAAAGTTAATTGGAAAGATGTAATTCCGGAAACGGAAAACGTAATGCAAATTTCTACCGCGGGTGATAAACTGTTTGCTACGTACTTAAAAGATGCAACTTCTATGGTGCTTCAGTTTGATATGGACGGTAAAAAAGAAAGAGAAATTGCTTTGCCAGGCATTGGAACTGCGTCTGGCTTCTCTGGTAAAAAAGCGGATAAAGAACTGTACTTCACTTTCACTTCCTATATTTTTCCGTCAACAGTATTTAAATACAATATAGACAGTGGGCAATCAGAAATCTACAAAAAATCTGGGGTTAAGTTTGACCCTACCAAGTACGAGTCGAAGCAGGTTTTTTATGCTTCAAAAGATGGAACAAAAATTCCGATGATTATTACTTACAAAAAAGGCATCCAACTTAATGGAAAAAACCCAACCTTACTTTACGGTTATGGGGGTTTTAATATCAGCTTAACTCCGGCGTTTAGCACCTCCAACATTTTATTGTTAGAGCAAGGAGGTATTTATGCGGTTGCTAATTTACGCGGCGGTGGCGAGTATGGCGATGCCTGGCACAACGCCGGGATAAAAATGAAGAAGCAAAATGTATTTGATGATTTTATTGCTGCGGCGGAGTTTTTAATTAATCAAAAATATACCTCTAAGGATTATCTGGCAATTTCTGGAGGCTCTAACGGTGGGCTTTTGGTTGGCGCAGTGATGACACAACGCCCCGAGCTTTTTAAAGTAGCCTTCCCTGCCGTAGGTGTTTTAGATATGTTACGATACAATAAATTTACAGCCGGTGCGGGCTGGGCTTATGATTATGGTACAGCCGAAGATTCTAAAGAAATGTTTGAATATTTGTATAAATATTCGCCATATAGCGCTTTAAAAGCAGGTACCAATTATCCGGCAACGCTGGTTACCACCGCAGATCATGATGATCGTGTGGTGCCTGCGCACTCGTTTAAATTTGCGGCTCGTTTGCAAGAATACCATAAAGGGGATTCGCCGGTTTTAATCCGCATTGAAACTAATGCTGGCCACGGGCAAGGGAAGTCAACCGCTAAGGTGATTGAAGAACAGGCTGATAAATGGGCTTTTATGTTCCAAAATATGGGTTTGAATTATGTGAAGTAAAAATCGTTTTTTTTGCGATGAGCCTCAGTATTTAAAGTTATTTTGGTTTGGCTGACGAAGAAATCCATTTGGTAGCTAAAGCTTCTGAACTTTAAAAGCTTAAATCAGCAAACATTTTCCAACATAAGCGGCTTATACATAGCAAGGCTTTTTTTATGGAAAACATTTTTGGAATTGATTTAAAACAGTTTAGGCATTTGGGCGACGCACCTGCCGATGCCTTAGCGGCGGTTTATTTTTCTGATAAACTTAAAAAACAAAAACTTGATGCAGCGCTTAAAGACCTTAAGCAAAATAGAGATTGGCCTGCGTTTTTGAAAGTAATTCCGGAAGCAGTTTTTTTTGACCAGGAGGTTGCAAAGATAACTCCGCCCACAAAAGCAGCAATGCTTAAAGCGCAAGAATTTTACAAGGGCAAAGCGCAGTATATTTTGCAATTATTGGGCTTGCTTTCTTTGCCTTACTGTTATGCTGCGGCCGATGGTGCTAAAGTGCTTTATCAAACCGAAAGAATGTATAAAGATGTGCAAAAGCGGCTGGAAGAAACTGCTGATTTTGTGACTTCTGTAACTCAAAAAAATGCTTTTGCGGAAGAAGGAAAAGCTAAAGTCCAAATTTTTAAGGTAAGGATAATGCATGCCGCAGCAAGATTTTATTTAAAAAAATCTGGGTGTGACGAAGCTTTAGGTGTTCCCGTAAACCAAGAAGACATGGCCGGCACTAATCTTTCTTTTTCGTTGATTGTGATTAGAGGTTTGCGAAAAATGGGCTTTACCATCAGCTATGCAGAACAATCGACTTATATTAATTACTGGAATTTTATTGGGGCAATGTTGGGCGTAAATCCACAACTTTTACCAAAAAATGGAAAAGCCGCCAGAGATTTAGATCATCAAATTGCCGTTCGGCAATTTAAACCATCGTCAGAAGGTAAAGCTTTAACAACTTCTTTACTCAACACCTTTTACAGTTTGAACGACCAAAAGCAAATTAGTAACGAAGAAATTTCCGCCTATATGCGTTTTCTTTTAGGTAACAAGGTGAGTGATATTTTAGGTTTGCCTGAAAAGAAATTCTCAAACGCTAAAAGAGTATTGCTCCAAATTAAAAGCAGTTTAGTTTAATGCCAATCTATCCTCTTTTGCGGGGCAAGAATTTTGCTTTTATATTTCTTAACGACATCATTTTATGAAAACATTATCGAATAACAATTGGTGGAAAGAAGCAGTAATTTATCAAATTTATCCGCGTAGTTTTAAAGACAGCAACGGCGATGGAATTGGTGATTTGCAAGGCATTATTTCTGAGTTGGATTATATCAAAAATTTAGGGGTGGATGCGGTTTGGATAAATCCAATTTTCAGCTCACCAAATGATGACAATGGTTACGATATTTCTGATTACAGGAACATTATGACTGATTTTGGGAATATGCATGATTTTGATGAACTGCTTCAGAAAATGCATGAAAAAGGGTTGAAGTTGATTTTAGATTTGGTGCCCAACCACAGTAGTGATGAACACTTTTGGTTTCAGGAAGCAAAAAAATCACGAGACAACCCTTACCGCGATTATTACCATTGGTGGCCAGCAGAAAAAGGGAAGCCCAACCCTCGCGAAAGCTATTTCGATGAGAACCGAGATGCTTGGCAATACGATAAAACAACTAACGCTTATTACTTGCATTATTTTTCTAAGAAACAGCCCGATTTAAATTGGGAGAACCCTAAGTTAAGGGAGGAAATGTACAATATTTTGCGTTTTTGGTTTGATAAAGGAGTTGATGGTTTTAGAATGGATGTAGTTCCGTTTATTTCTAAAGACACCAGTTTCCCGCCAATTCCAGAAAAGTTTAACGGAAGCTTTGGTGATTTTTATGCGCAAGGTCCGCATTTACATGAGTATTTGCGAGAAATGAACGAACAGGTTTTAAGCAAGTACAATTGCGTAAGTATAGCAGAAGGCGTGGGCGTTAAAACGGATGATGTGCATTTGTTTGTTGACCCCGAAAGGAAAGAGTTAGATATGCTGTACCACTTTGATGGAATGGAAATTGGCAAAGTACCAGGCGGTTTTAAAGAGCTGGACCCAGCTGGTTTTAGTTTATTGGAATTTAAGCAAGTATACACCAAATGGGATGAAGCTTTTCGTAAAGGCTGGGGAACTATTTACTTAGGCAATCATGACCAGCCCAGAATGCTGACCCGTTGGGGAAATGATGCCGAGGAGTTTAGAGAAGCTTCGTCAAAAATGCTACACACTTTTTTATTAACGATGAGAGCGACTCCATTTATTTATTATGGCGATGAAATTGGAATGAGCAATATCAAGTTTGACAACATTGAAGATTACCGGGATATTGAAAGCATTAACATGTATAAATACTTGAAAAACCATGGTGGCGATATTCCGAGGTTTATAGCAGCGCAAAAAATAACCGCCCGAGACAACGGCCGTACTCCTTTTCAATGGAACGCTGATAGCCAAGCAGGGTTTACAAGCGGAACGCCTTGGTTAAAAGTCAATCCAAACTATCAAACAATTAATGTAGCAGCTCAAGATGATGAACCAAGCAGCATTCTCAATTATTTTAAGGAATTGGTTCAGGTTCGTAAAAAGTATCCAACTTTAATTCATGGCGATTACAAGCTTTTAGATGCAACAAACAAATCTGTTTACGCATATAGTCGCGAAGATGAGAATGGAACAATGGTAGTATTGCTCAATTTTACAGACAAGGATGCAGGCTTCGATATCGGGCTTGACTTACGCAAGGCGGACTTAATTATCGGGAATTATCCAGAAAAACCAAACAAAAAAATATTAAAACCCTACCAAGCTTGTGTATTTAAACTAAAATAAAAAAATAGCTTCCCGATTTTTACTCGGGAAGCTTTTGATTTTTATTCCCAAAAAGGGTCTTCCACATTATCCACAAATTTTGCTTCAACGTGGAACATTTCAATCTCGCTCAGTTGTTCTTCGGTGGCGTGTTTTTGAACTTCATTAAACAATATACGCTCTTCAAAACGAACGTGGTTTTGCACTTTTTCCTCAATTTCACGTAAAATGTTATCTAAATCATCTGTGGAAGAAAAAAGCTTTTTGATATGTTGATGGTCTCCTTTAGCTTGTTTAATTAAAGGATGGTCATCACCCAAAACCGGAAAAACATATTGTTCTTCGATGGCAAAATGTGGGACTAAATGGTTCTCAAAAAACCAGTCGGCATATTTTTTAATCCGCTCGGCAGAAGCGCCTTTTGCAAAGCCATTTTTAATTTTCCAACTCAGTAACAAGGCATGGTGATGCTCCCGGCTAAGCGGCTTTAGCTTTTCGCTACGTTTGATGGGTTTCTCCTTAGTTGCGGGTTTCTTTTTTAACCGAGATACAATTTTAAAAATATCGGGATTAGCGTAGGTTCCGTAGCCATTAATCACAATTCCTTTTACGCCGTGTTTTTGCGAAGAAATTGCGTAAACAATCATTTCGTCGCCTGGGTCGGTTTCGCCCTCAAAGCGGTGTGTTTCGTCAATCACAAATTCATCTGGCGATAATTGCTGCGCACTTTGTTTACAAACTAAACAATCTTGATCCTTTAAAACTTCAAAATCAGTAGTGTAACCTTTTTTTGCCAGCGCATTAATTGTTTCGCTAACCGTTTCGAAATAAATTGTTGTTTTCATTATTCTTTGTTTTATATCACTGGTGCTTTAATGATAGGTTAAATCTCCGCTAACAATTTTTGCAGGTTGTGTGTACGGATGCTCGGCAGCATTTTCTTCAGAAAAAATGTGCATTACTTTCCAGCCTTTGCTTTTTAAATAATCTGCAATCATAGAACGATGGCAACGCCACCAAAGTACTTCCGAACACATGATGCTCGTCACTTTTTGCAGCGCCAATTGCTCCAATTCAGTTATCCCGATGCTAAACTCATCCGACTCCATAAAATCGGCATAAGCCCTAAAAGCCGGATGTCGCCATTTGATATTTTCAGATTCTGGATTAGGCTTTCGTCTTCCGCCCAAGCTTGCAATATGAATATAACTAATCCCATTTTGGTTCAAAAAACTTTCTAAGTTGTCTTGATTAAACCAAGGGAATTTTCTTGACCCTGGAAAACGCCTAACATCTACCAGCAATTCTATTTGATAATGTTGTAGTATTGCTAAAAACGTTGCGGCAGTAAGGGTCGAATGGCCAATTGTCCAGATAGTTTTTTGTTGATGAATCATTGTGCCATATGGCCTCATAAACCATGCTAAGTTTTGCTTATCTAGGTAAAAGCGGTTTATACCAGAATATAGGCCGGCAAAATGCTAGTTTTTTCAGCTACTCGTACCTTAATGCTTCTACCGGATCAAGTTTGGATGCTTTGGAAGCGGGGATAATTCCTGAAGCTAAACCCGTAGAAATACAGGCCAGTAAACCGATAAAAATCCATAACCAGGGAATTAAAAACGAGGCGCCCATTGCAATAGCTAATAAGTTACCCATTACAATACCCAAAAATATTCCTACACCACCGCCTATTAAACAAATTACTATTGCTTCATACAAAAACTGTTTACGGATTAAGGCGGGGTTTGCCCCAATTGCTTTTCTTACGCCAATTTCGCGGGTACGTTCGGTAACCGAAACCATCATAATATTCATTAAAGCTATTGCAGCACCAATTAAGGTAATTAAACCGATGGCAATACCAGCTATTTGAACAAATTTTAAATTGCTAATCAGGGTTTCTGCAATGGCATCACTTTTACTAATCTCAAAATTATTTTCTTCCTGTATGGTTAAGTTGCGCACTTTGCGCATTAATGCTGTTGCTTCACCGGCGGCATAATCCAACTGTGTAGGGTCGTTTGCCATAACAGAAATGGTATAAGTTGGGTTTTTGCTGGTCATAATTTGCCGCCCTCTAATAATCGGGATTACGCAAACTTTATCACCTCCAAAGCCCACGCTCGAGCCTTTTGGGGCAAATACGCCAATCACTCTAAACTTATCGGTACCAATGGTAATAATTTGGTCTATGGCACTTTCTTCGCTAAAAAATTTTTTCTTTATTTCGTCGCCAATAATAACCACGCTTGAGCCAAACTCCATTTCACTGTTAGAAAAGTTTCTGCCTTCCACAATTTTGTAACCGCCTGTAAAAACGTAAGCGGCATCAGCACCTAAAACAGAAATGTTAGGGTTTGTTTTATCATTTTGATATTTTACTGTTGCCGCAAAAGATGCAAAGGTATTTACAGAAACAATTGCCGGAACGCTAAAGCGCTCTTTAAATTCCATCGCCTGCCGATAGGTTATGGCAGGCCACACCGGTCGTTTTCCGTTGCCACCAATTCTAATGCCGGTTCCGCGGTTACGTATGGTAAAAGAATTAGCGCCCATACTGGCAAAGGTATTATTCAATGATCCTTTTATTGCATCAATAGAGGTTAAAATCCCAACTAAAGCCATCAAACCAATTGCAATAATCAGGGCCGTTAAAAAGGTTCTTAACTTGTTACTTTTAATTGATTGAAGCGCAATTTTTATGATTTCTAGATTTTCCATTCAGCACTGTTAGAGGAAATTTTAAGCTTGTAAATTTAAGACCACCACCGCCATATTTTGTTACACGGAAAAACTTAAACCTGTTATTTTTTATCGTTTTAACAACATTAACACAAATTAACATTTTCGGTAAATTTATTTCGAAATATTTAGTTTCATTTGTTCCGTTCTTTTAATAAGAAAATGCACTCCAAACAAATTTTTCAAACCACATCCAACAACAGGTGGAAAAGGTTTAAATGGGCAAGTCGCCTGCTTTTTCTGATAATTATAAGCAGCGTTATATGTGTAGTAGTTACCATTGCTTCAAAAAAATATCCGGCGCTGCCAGATTTGAGCAAGGCTTATAACTCTTACAGCATTAAAAATGTTGCCGAAATAAAAAAATCAGCAAAATATAAGGAGTTTAAAATTGCTAAGGGTAGGCTTATCCAGCTAAAAAAGGATCGCGAACGCTACAAAAAACTTCATCCTAATAATCCAAACAGGGTAAACATCGGTTTTTTTGTTGATTGGGATGCGCAATCATACACCTCTTTAACAGATCATATCAATAAAATGGATATGGTAATTCCAGAATTTTTCTTTATCAAGCCAAATGCTAATGACCTAAGCGCCAAAATTGATAATGATGTAATTAAAATTGTAAAGAAGCATCATAAAAAGTTAATAGCCTCTGTAAAAAACTTCATCAACGGAGATTGGGACGGTGCAGCGGTACGCAGAATTACTCATTCGCAACAAAATAGCACCCACTTTATCAATAATCTGGTTTATCAGTTAAAAAGGTACAAATTAGATGGTGTTAATATAGATTTTGAAGAATTAAACGAATCTACCGATGAGTTTTTGATTGCTTTTCAGAAACAGCTTTACCAAACCCTGCACAAAAACGGACTGTTGGTTTCTCAGGATGTGAGTCCGGATAATGAAGATTATAACATCAAAGAACTGGCAAAATACAACGATTATATTTTTTTGATGGCTTATGATCAGCACACAGAACTCAGTAACGCTGGTGATATCTCCCATCAAGATTGGGTAGAAGAAAAGCTGGATAAAATTTGTAACGAAATTCCAGCTTCAAAAGTAGTGTTGGCCATTGCCGGCTATGGTTTTGACTGGCCCGAAAACGGCGTTGGCATTAACATGACCTATCAAACCGCTATCTCAAATGCGCAAATGTATAAAGCAAAAGTTTTGTTTGATCCAAAATCTGCCAACCTCCATTATAGCTATGTAGATAATCATAAGGTGAAACACCAGGTTTACTTTACAGATGCCGCAACAAATTTTAACATCATGCGCAAAGCAGATGACTGGGGGGTAGGCGGTATTGCTTTGTGGCGATTAGGATCTGAAGATCCGCGTCTTTGGAAATTTTTTAGGAGAGATTTAACCACGGAGGCGCTAAACAAACAAAACTATAAAGGTGAAGAACTGTCTAAAGTTGAGCTTAACGATAGAATAAACTACACCGGCGATGGCGAAATTTTAGATCTGGTAACCACCCCGAAAGAAGGAAAACTAACGCTCAAAATAGATTCGGCAACCAAAACAATTGTAGATCAGCAATACCTTTCTTTGCCTACTAAATATGTTATCAATAAGTTTGGTCATGCCGATAAAAAGGTCATCCTTACTTTTGATGATGGCCCGGACCCCGTTTATACACCTCAGATATTGGCCATTTTAAAAAGAGAAAAAGTGCCGGGAACCTTTTTTATGGTGGGAATAATGGCCGAAAACAACATTCCCATAGTTAAAGAAGTAAACGAGGCGGGTTTCGAGATTGGAAACCATACTTTTTTTCATCCCGATCTTTCTAAAGTTAGTCAGGCCAGGGTGATTTTTGAACTAAATGCCACCCGCAAGTTATTAGAGTGTATTACCGGTAAAAGTACTATTTTATTTAGAGCGCCTTATAACGCCGATGCCGAGCCACAAGTTAGAGCAGAGGTGTTGCCCGTTGCGCAAAGTAGGGCGCAAAACTATATTAACGTTGGCGAGTCTATCGACCCGCAAGACTGGCGACCCGGCATCACGGCAGATGAAATTGTAAAGGGCGTTATTGCTCAGCATGATAAGGGCAGCGTTATTTTGTTACATGATGCCGGTGGTGACCGCTCGCAAACCGTTAAAGCCTTGCCGCGTATCATTGATTATTACAAAAAGCTAGGCTACCAGTTTACCACTGTAGCCAGTATTTTAGGTAAAACCAAAGCACAAGTAATGCCCGCCATTTCTGATGATGCTGATACAGGGTTAATTGGCGAGGCTGATAGGTTATTTGTGAGCTCGCTTTTTTACACCAACAAAGCATTGTACTATATTTTTATTTTATCAATAGTTTTAGCTTTAACCAGGCTATTTATCATCACGGTTTTGGCCTTAAAAAAGCGTGGTGTAGAAAAAAAGACAGTTAAAACACTCAATAAAAATTATCCCCCGGTTAGTATTTTAATTCCTGCTTATAATGAAGAAGTTACAGCTATAAAAACCATTGAAAGTTTGCTGGCTTTAGATTATCCGGCTTTGGAATTATTGTTTATTGATGATGGTTCAAAAGACAACACTTTGGCAGTGGTTACCGAAGCATTTAAAGCTAATGAAAAGGTAAAAATCATCACCAAACCTAACGGCGGAAAGGCCTCTGCCCTAAATTACGGTATTTCTTTAAGTAGCAACGATTTTATTGTTTGTATTGATGCGGATACACAGCTAAATAAACAAGCAATTAAAAACCTGATGCAAGGGTTTGAATTTAATGATATTGCCGCCATAGCCGGAACTGTTAAGGTAGGTAACGAAAATAACTTTTTAACCAGGTGGCAATCTATTGAATACATCACTAGCCAAAACATGGATAGGCGGGCGTTTGAAGTTTTAAACAGCATCACGGTAATTCCGGGTGCTATTGGGGCTTTTAGAAAAACGGTGGTACAAGCAGTAGGCGGCTTTACCAGCGATACTTTAGCCGAGGATTGCGATTTGACCATGCGTATTTTAAAAGCAGGTTATATTGTTAAAACTTGCAGCAACGCAATAGCATATACAGAAGCACCTGAAACTTTTGATATGTTTTTGAAACAGCGATTTAGATGGAGCTATGGCGTAATGCAAAGTTTCTGGAAAAACCGCGATGCTTTATTTAATAAGAAATATCGCTATTTTGGGATGATTGGCATGCCTAATATTTTGGTTTTCCAGATTATTTTACCGCTTTTTGCACCACTTGCAGATTTGTTTATGTTTGGCGCATTGGTTAGCGGTGTTTGGAATTTAGTTGATTTAGGAGCGTTAAACCTGGCCGCCATAGAAAGTACTTTTTCATTAAGTACCAGTTTTGGGCTCATGGTATTTTACTACGCAATTTTTGTGGTAGTTGATTTAATTTTTGCCTGCTTCGCCTTTAAAATAGAGCAAGAACCGCTACGTAAATTGCTGTACATTATACCGCAACGCTTTGTATGGCGCCAATTAATGTATTATGTACTTTTTAAATCAATACGGAAAGCTTTAAAAGGCGAAATGAGTGCTTGGGGCGTTTTAACCCGTACAGGGAACGTAAAAACCAGTGGGTAGTTTGGTTAACAATTAAGCATTTAAAAAATATGATGCTGCAAAACTATAAGCCAACAAAACACAATTTACACCCTTGCTTTCAATGTTTTGATTCCGTAGTTCCTGCTCCAAACAACAATTAGCGGAACCATAACCGCCGTTGGTAAAAGCCATGCCGTAACGCCGGGAAGAAAATTATTGTTAACCACTAAAAATGCAGTTACAGAAGCAATGTAACTACCCACCATCCGTTGTAAATGCGTGGTTAGCCAATAATTTTTAAGCGTTGATTTTTTTCTGAAGTTTGTAATATCCTGAAAGATAAATAAAAGGCTGATGCCACCAAAAACCACCAGCACTGTCCCAAAATAATTGGATTGTATTAAGTTAAGTGCCCCAAGTCCAATAAAAGCAATCCCGAAAAGCAACATCAAAAAAGTAAGCGCCCAGTCAAACCTGGTAACTTCCGGATGAATTGCTTTTTTAATATAGTTTCGGCCAGATAGCAGCATGTAACTTGTAAAAACACCTATCACAAAAAGAAAGTAATTTGGATGTATAAAAGACATTGGCAGGGCAACTAAAGATGCAATCAACATTGTAAAAAAGTAAATAGTCCCGATGCTTTTGTGCATAGCAGTCCCCTTTTTTGCTATCAGCATAAATAAGCCAATTGCTAAGCTTAAACCGCCACAAAAGATGTGCGTGTAAAGCAGCATGTTAAAAATTGCCATCGTTTTTATTTGATTACTAAATGTGGCAATAATTTTTAATAAAATAAAAAGGTGTTGATAAGCTTATTTCTCAACATAAATAAAACCCAACTTCCCCGATGCAAACCGCGTTTCTATCCTTTTATAATCGGCAACTTCATACTTGTCCGCAGCTAAAATTTCTTCTTCGGTAAGCTCAAACAATACGCCACCAACTTCGTCATTTAAATTGCCACTGTACCTAATAATCGGATGAAACTTTTGTCCGCTTTTTCTTAATACCTCGGCGTCGGTTATTTCTAAAAGGTCTAATTTATAACCGGGTAGGCTGTCGCTTTTTCCTTTAAGCAACCGGCCAAAAGTTTCTAGCTGTACTTGCTCTTTTTGTAAAGTTCCGTAAGAAAAAAGTAAGGGCATTTTATTAAACGCTTGTTTTGTTAAAATAAATAATTACTCATCATCACTACCGGCATCTGCACCTACACCTCGCCTAACAACGGGCATTCCTAAAATCTTATATACATCATCAATCTGGTTGATGCTGCCGTTTACCAAATTGCTCAAAATCACAATGGTAATATCGCGTTTCATATCACGCAGATAAATATGACGGAAACCATGCCACCAACCGGTATGGTAAATAACATGTTCGTTGTGTGCAGAATCAATATACATCCGCCATCCTAAACCGTAACCAAAATAATTGCTTTGTAATTTGCTATGTGGCGTGTAGGCCGAGTCTAAAGTTTGCTGACTTAACAATCTGCCATCACGTAAGGCCCTATCAAACAAAAACAAATCCTCCACTGTTGAATACACCCCTTTATCACCGGTTGGGCCATCTAAAAAATCCTGACGTACAGAGCGGCGCCATACCCTGTCATGCCCAACCACATCTACCGGTATTTTTTGGTATTTGGTGGTCGAATAAATAGCAGTATTTTTCATTCCCGAGGGTTTAAAAATATGTTGCTGCATAAAATCTTCAAACTCCATTCCGCTTACTTTGGCAACAATAGCAGAAAGCAGCATAAAATTAGTGTTGTTGTAATGGAACTGCCTGTTGGGCGGAAAATAAGGCGCTGGTTTATGTTCGGCATATAACCTAATCACATCCAAATTACTCATGCCCTTATATTTTTCTTTCCAGATTTTATCAGTAAAATAAACATAGTTATTTAATCCAGAACGGTGCGAAAGCAGCATTTCTATGGTGATGCCTTTATACGGAAATTCAGGGAAAAACTCGTCTACCGTTTGCGAAAGCTTTAATTTGCCTTCCTCCATCAACATCAAAATTGCCGTAGCCGTCATCGGTTTAGATACCGAAGCCAATTGAAATTTCGAATCAATTTTTAAAGAGTCGCGGTGCAAGTAATCTGCCCAGCCAAAAGTACCTTCATAAATAATCTTGCCTTTTTTGGCAATCAGCACATTACCGTTATAATTCCTTTTTCTGTGGATCTCGTTAAAGTACGCATCCAACTTTTTATTGTTGTTTTTTTGGTCGAAAATCAACGATAAACTGTCTTTTTTGGCGGTATCGTCTGTTTTTTTCTTTTCTTTTTCTTCTTTTGAACCAGATGAAGAACAGGCAGCTAAAATAAATACAGGAACTAGCAAATAACAGAACGGGCGAATCTTAATCATTATAATTTTTAAACATTTTAAACGAGCGATGAAAATAGAAATTATATAGCTATTAAAACAAAGAGAGTTTTACACATTATTAGGTTTATAATTGGGCTTTAACTATAAAAAGGCTTAATTTTGCGCCGTAACAAAAAGCACACAAATGGAATACAGAATAGAGCATGATACCATGGGCGAGGTAAAAGTTCCGGCAGAAAAATACTGGGGAGCACAAACCGAACGTTCAAGAAACAATTTTAAAATTGGTCCAGAGGCTTCAATGCCTATCGAGATTATACACGCTTTTGCCTACCTAAAAAAGGC
This sequence comes from Pelobium sp., assembly GCA_036379295.1. Lineage (GTDB taxonomy): Bacteria > Bacteroidota > Bacteroidia > Sphingobacteriales > Sphingobacteriaceae > Pseudopedobacter. Next base: position 50,598 of record DASVGY010000080.1, on the reverse strand, counting down.
CGCCGCTATGGCAAATGCCGATTTAGGGGTGCTATCCACAGAAAAAAGAGATTTAATTGCTAAAGCTTGTGATGAAATTTTAACTGGCAAGCTTGATGACCAGTTCCCTTTAGTGATTTGGCAAACAGGTTCGGGCACACAATCAAACATGAATGCCAACGAAGTTATTGCCAATTACGCTCACGTAATGAACGGCGGTTCTTTGGCAGATGACAAAAAAGTTTTGCACCCAAATGATGACGTAAACAAATCGCAATCATCTAACGATACCTTCCCCACGGCCATGCACATTGCAACTTATAAGCAAGTGGTGGAGGTTACCATCCCCGGTTTGGTGCTTTTGCGTGATACTTTAACGAAAAAATCAGAAGAATTTGCCGAAATTACCAAAACAGGCCGCACCCATTTTATGGATGCCACACCGCTAACTTTGGGGCAAGAGTTTTCTGGTTATGCACAACAAATCACCAATTCTATCAAAGCAATTAGCAACGCTTTAGAGGCAGTAAAAGAATTGGCGTTGGGCGGTACAGCCGTTGGAACGGGTTTAAATACCCCAAAAGGTTACGATTTTTTAGTCGCAAAGCACATTGCTTCTTTAACCAAATTGCCTTTTATCACCGCTCCAAATAAATTTGAAGCTTTAGCCGCACATGATGCCATGGTAGAAATGTCTGGCGCATTAAAGCGTACAGCGGTTTCATTAATGAAAGTGGCAAACGATATCCGCATGTTGAGCTCTGGCCCTCGTTGTGGCATCGGCGAAATCATCATTCCAGATAACGAACCGGGCTCTTCTATTATGCCGGGCAAGGTAAATCCCACTCAGCCAGAAGCGTTGACCATGGTTTGCGCACAAGTAATGGGGAACGATGTTGCGGTTTCTGTGGGCGGCGCAACCGGTCATTTCGAGTTGAACGTTTTTAAACCTGTAATTGCGGCAAACGTGTTGCAATCTGCCCGTTTAATTGGCGATGCTTGCGTTTCTTTCACAAATAACTGTGCTGCAGGTATTCTGCCTAACCTTCCCGAGATTCAAAAGCACTTAGATAACTCCTTGATGTTGGTAACCGCTTTAAATCCGCATATCGGCTACGAAAACGCGGCTAAAATCGCAAAAAAGGCGCACAAAGAAAATAAAACTCTGCGTGAAGCAGCAGTGGAATCAGGCTTGTTGACCTCAGAACAGTTTACCGAGTGGGTAAAACCCGAAGACATGGTAGGTTCTTTAAAATAATATCCAAATCTCACGAAGTGTAAAATGCTTCGTGAGGTTGTTTAGCGTTCTAATTATTTGGGCGTTTAAACAGGCTTTACACTCATACGCCACAAGGCATTATTCACAAGGCCGGTATCCGTTTCAATCCTTAACGCAGCCTTTCAAACGTAAAATGAAATTCAAACAATACTTTTTTGCCTCAGCTTTTGCAATTTTATTCACTTTGGCATCTTGCAAATTCAATAAAGTGGAAACATCAACTGGCGAAGCATTTTTACAAGGTAAATGGAGCGAGAACTCGGTGGAAGATGAAAATCAGTTGGTAACTTACCAACACTTCAAGTTCACTTTTTCTTGCGATTCTTTTTACACCATCATCCAAAATTTTTCAAAAGTAGATTTGCAGGGTGGGCCATGCTACGATAAAGGCCAATGGAACGAATACGCGAAAGGCTATTACAAAATGACAGGCGACACCCTAAAGTTTGACGGCAACTTTGTGGATAAAGAGTTCAAATATAAAACACAAGGAAGCTGCTACCGCAGCGGAAAGTTTACCGATACTTTCTTGATCACCAGAAAAACAGATAGCTTGTTGGTGCTAAAAAGTTTAGAATCCGGTGTTTTGCATGAGATTTTATTAAAAGAAAAGACTGTTTGTAAATAGTTTCCCCCTCAACATCTAGCCTAAGCACAAACCAAGGTAAATCGCTAATTCGTCCTTGGCGGTTGCGGAACTTATGAAAGATTTCAAGCACTTCCTTTGTAGCAACTGGCGCAGACGGGAGTTTTTGTTACTTTTTGCGGAAAACCTGCGAAGCATGCTTGAATGCAAAACAATGAAGTAAGCAAACAATGAAAAAAGTAAAAGAAAAAATGGGTTCTAGCGGGTAAAAGCCTTAGCCCCAATTCAAATAAATATCTACTTATCAATTCGAACGCTCTAAAAAAAGAATTTGCCAATGCCCAACATAGGGGCAGGAAATACGTTTAGGGAAAACAAACCCGCTACTTAAAAGAGCTCACAACAAAAGAAAACATACAAAACCTATGTTAAAACGAAAACATCCTCACCATTTTTTATAAAAAGTTATATTTGCTGCCAAATCTTACAAACGCAACCACAACATGAAACTTTGGCAAAAAGATACCTCAACAAATCAACAGGTAGATATTTTTACGGTAGGGCAGGATAGAGAGATGGATTTATATCTGGCCTCTTTTGATGTTCTCGGCTCTTTAGCGCACACTCAAATGTTAGAAAGCATAGGTTTAATGAGTGCCGAAGATTTAAAGCAAATACAAAAGGAGCTTAAAAATATTTACCATGATATCCAAAACGGAACCTTCAAAATCGAAGACGGCGTGGAAGATGTGCATTCGCAGGTAGAGCTGCTGCTAACGCAAAAATTAGGGGAAGCCGGAAAAAAAATACACAGTGGCCGGTCCCGTAACGATCAGGTTTTGGTAGATTTGAAACTGTTTTTTAGAAGTCAGATACAGGAAATGGTGACTTCGGTAGATGAGCTGTTCCAACTGTTAACTACTTTAGCCGAAGAACACAAAGAAAAGCTAATGCCAGGCTACACGCATCTACAAATTGCTATGCCATCGTCTTTTGGTTTATGGTTTGGCGCTTACGCCGAGAGTTTGGTAGATGATTTGGAGTTGTTGTTAGCAGCGTTTAAAATTTGCAATAAAAACCCTTTAGGTTCTGCAGCAGGTTATGGCTCTTCGTTTCCGTTAAACCGCACTATGACCACAAATTTATTGGGGTTCAATACTTTAAATTATAATGTGGTTTATGCACAAATGGGTCGCGGAAAAACCGAGAGAATTTTGTCGCAAGCAATGTCTTCTGTGGCGGCAACGCTAAATAAAATGGCCATGGATGCGTGTTTGTTTATGAACCAAAACTTCGGTTTTATTTCTTTTCCAGATGAGTTGACCACCGGAAGCAGCATCATGCCGCACAAGAAAAACCCCGATGTGTGGGAAATCATTCGCGGTCGCACCAACCAACTTCAAGCACTTCCAAACCAAATCATCATGCTTACCACCAATTTGCCATCGGGTTATCACCGGGATATGCAATTACAAAAAGAAACCTTGTTTCCGGCTTTTCAAAGTCTAATGGCTTGTTTAGATATGGCAAAATTGATGTTGAAAAATATTAAAATCAAAGAAAATATCCTGGACGACCCTAAGTATCAATACCTGTTTTCGGTAGAAGAAGTTAACAAGCTGGTTTTGGGTGGTACGCCTTTTAGAGAGGCATACCAAAAAGTAGGCAGAGCAATCGAGAACGGAGACTTTGCAGGAAAATACCAAATAAACCATACCCATGAGGGAAGTATCGGCGAACTCAACTTAAAAGAAGTAAGTGTGTTGATGCAAAATGTAATGCGCCAATTCGGTTTTACCGAGGTAAATAAGGCGATAGAGAAGCTGCTTAAATAATGCTTTTGTAGGGCATAAAAAAATTATATCGTGTTATAAAATGATTATAGAATAAATTTTAAAGTGATGTTCAACATCTCTTGCTCAGTCAGATTCAAAATCACGCTTAATTGCTTATAAACGCAATATTGTCCTTTATTTAGAATATTTCTAAATTATTAAAAAGGGTCATCAAATTGTCAGCCACACCGTAATTAATTATACTTTTGTGATTCAAAAATGGGACGACTTATTTCAATCGTCAATATTTTTATAGTCTTAATATTTTAATTTTTGTATAATAAACTCAATATGAGAAACTTCTCATCTCATTTTAGAAGCATTTTTAGGCCCTTAGCTTTGGCATCTGTCATTGCTTTAAGTGTTGTTAGTCTTACGTTTGGTCAAGCTGCTCCGGCAGATACTGCTGCGGCCGCTGCGCCAGCTGCTGCTGCAGGTGCAGGTCCAACAGGAGATGCCGCCGCTGGCGAAGCATTATTCAAGGCTAACTGTTCTGCCTGTCACGCACTTAACAAACGTGTTTTAGGTCCTGCATTAGCTGGAGTTAATGAAAAACAGAGTAACGAGTGGCTGCACAAGTGGATTAAAAATTCCTCAGCATTCATTGCCTCAGGCGATAAAGATGCCGTAGCAATTTTTGAAGAATACAATAAGGTTGCGATGCCATCTTTTGCTCAGTTGAGCGATGGCGACATCGATAACATCTTAACCTACATCAAAGAAGCCGGTGCAGAAAAGCCTGCCGCTGCTACTGCGACCGCTGGCGCTGATGGTGCCGCTCCGGCAGAAACTGGCGTAAGCAATTTTATGATAATTGGCTTGATTGCGGTTGTTTTGATTGCTTTCTTAGTAATTGTTGTTTTAAACCGCGTAATTGGTACTTTAGAGCGCTTATTAGTTAAAAAAGAAGAAGATGATGAGCCGCAAACTGAAGAGATTGAGGAAGTCGAAAAAGATAAATTTGCGGTAGTTAAAAAGTTAGCGAGAAATAAGAAATTCGTTTTCTTTGTAGTGCTTGCTCTATTAATCACACTCGGCTCTTTTGGTTGGATGGGTTTGTGGAACACCGGTGTTCAGCAAGGTTACCAACCGGTACAGCCAATCAAGTTTTCTCACCAATTACATGCAGGTACCAACCAAATCGAATGTCAATACTGCCACTCTGGGGCATGGAAGTCAAAAAACGCTACCATTCCGTCGTTAAACATCTGTATGAACTGTCATAAATATGTACAAGCTACGGAAAAGTACAACGGTGAAATATCTCCGGAAATTCAAAAAATATATACTGCGTTAGACTACAATCCTGAAACACAGAAATATGGTACAAATACTCGTCCTATAGAGTGGGTTAGAATTCACAACCTTCCAGACTTGGCTTATTTTAACCACTCTCAACATGTTAAGGTTGCGGGTATCGCTTGCCAAAAATGTCACGGACCAATACAGGAAATGGCAGAGGTTTATCAATACTCTCCTTTAACTATGAAATGGTGTATCAACTGTCATAAAGAAACAGAAGTAAACTCAAAAGGTAATGCTTACTATGATAAGGTGATAGCAGCACACGATAAAATCAAAAAGGGAGAAAAAGTGACCGCCGCAGTTTTAGGTGGTTTAGAGTGTGGAAAATGTCATTATTAATAATTAGCAATAAACAATTACAGTCTTATATAGCTTAAATGGAAAGCACAAAGAAATATTGGAAAGGTTTAGAGGAAGTAAAAAATACTCCTGAATTCGCTGAACATAGTAAAAACGAATTTGCCGAGCCGATTCCTGTAGAAGAATTATTGGAAGGTAACAGCTTAAACGCGGTTGCACCCCGTAGAGATTTTTTGAAAGCAATGGGATTTGGTTTAGGAGCCGTGAGTCTTGCAGCATGTAACGTAGCGCCGGTTCAAAAATCAGTTCCCTACCTCATCAAGCCCGAAGAAGTAACGCCGGGTGTAGCCAACTATTATGCATCTAGCTATAAAGGCGGAAGCATATTGGTTAAAACCAGAGAGGGTCGTCCAATTAAAATAGAGGGTAATCCAGGATGTTTGGTTAATAAAGGAGGGCTAAATGCACAAGCTCAAGCTTCCGTTTTAGATCTTTATGATGTTTCAAAACTAAAAGGGCCATTAAGCGGTGGCACAGAAAAATCATGGGATGATATCGATAGTGAGGTAAAACGTCAATTATCAAAAGCGCAGGCATCTGGCAAAATGATAGCGGTAGTTGCCGCTACAGTAAACAGTCCGTCAACAAAAGCGGCACTCGCTCAATTTTCTGCTCAATATCCGGCAACTAAATTGGTTACCGTTGATCCCGTTTCTTATGCGGGCATCATTAAAGCAAATGAAACAGCATTCGGAAAAGCAGTTTTACCGCAATACCGTTTTGATAAAGCTAACGTGATTGTGAGTTTTGGCGCAGATTTTCTTGGAACATGGATTTCTCCAACGCAATTTACCAAGCAATATGTAAGTAACCGTAACATGGCGTCTTTAAATCAAAAGAAGATGTCCAGACATATCCAGTTTGAAACTGGTTTAAGTTTAACAGGTACTAACGCCGATTCAAGGATTGCAATTAAGCCCTCAGAAGAAGGTGCTGCAATCTTGAGTTTATATGTAGAAGTAACAGGCGCTGCGGTAAGTGGTGCAAGCCTTACGAATGCACCAGCAGCGGCAGCAATTAAATTAGCGGCAAAAGAATTATTAGCTGCAAAAGGTGCAGCTTTAGTAGTTTCTGGTTCAAACAGCGTTGCAACACAAACAGTAGTAAATGCAATCAACAGTTTCTTAGGAAGTTACGGAACAACCATTGATTTGGATAATCCGTCTTACCAATTTACAGGTAAAGACGAAGATTTTACCTTGCTCTTAGCAGATATGAAAGCTGGAAGAGTAGGTGCCGTGTTGTTTTTGGATGCTAATCCGGCGTACAACCATCCTTTAGCTAAAGATTTTGTTGAGGCGATTAAGAAAGTGGATTTAACGGTTTCTTTCGCCGATAGACAAGATGAAACGGCAGATTTGTGTAAAATAATTGCACCTAATCATCACTTTCTAGAATCTTGGGGCGATGAAAATCCGGTAGAAGGTTATTACACTTTAGTGCAGCCTACTATTAATCCTATTTATAATACCCGTCAAGCGGAGTTGAGTTTGCTAATTTGGGCGAATTATCCGAATCAGGATTATTACGCTTTTGTTAGGAGTAATTGGGAAAAGTCAGTTTTAGCAACAGCCGGTAAAAAATGGGATGATGTTTTACAAGCAGGTTTTGTATCGCTTCCTGCAAAAGCTTCGGCTTCCTATACCTTTGCAGGTGCAGTTGACGCAGCAGAAGTATTAAAGCAAAGTAAAGCACTCGCAAAAGATATCGAGTTACATATTTACGAGTCGGTAGCTTTAGGTTCTGGCGCACAGGGAAATAACCCGCTGTTGCAAGAGATACCGGATCCCGTGTCAAAAGTAACATGGGACAATTATGCTGCTATCAATCCAAAGTTTGCAGAATCTTTAGGTTTAAAGCAGTTTGATGTAGTTGCGATAAAAACCGAGAATTACAGCGTTGAACTCCCGGTTATACATCAGCCTGGGCAAGCACAAGGAACTGTTTCTGTTGCAGTTGGCTACGGAAGAACCAAGGCAGGCAAAGTTGCTAACGGTGTTGGACAAAATGTTTATCCGTTTATAACCTATAACACGGGCACAGCAAATTTTGCAAACACCGTTACCCTTAGTAACACTGGTGGTTACGCAGAATTAGCTTTAACGCAAACTCACCAAACCATAGAGGGTAGAAACATCATCCGCGAGGCAACGTTTGCAGAGTATAAAAAGAACCCCGCACACGGAAGCGGTAATGGCGAAGGAAAAGAAGAAAAGTTTGACCTTTGGAATAAATATGACCAGCCTGGGCATAACTGGGTAATGGCGATTGACCTTAACGCTTGTACCGGATGCGGCGCTTGTATTGTTGCATGTAACGTTGAAAACAATGTTCCTGTAGTAGGTAAGGATGAAGTCCGCCGTCGCAGAGAGATGCACTGGATCCGTATCGATAGGTATTACACCTTTGAAGAAGACGGCGCACAGTTAACTAAAGAAGACGATATCGTTGGAATGAAAGGAACGATGGAAAATGTTTCTGTAGTTCACCAACCAATGATGTGCCAACATTGCGATCACGCACCTTGCGAAACGGTTTGTCCGGTTTTGGCAACCGTACATTCAACAGAAGGTTTAAACCACATGGCTTATAACCGCTGTGTAGGTACCAGATATTGTGCTAACAACTGTCCGTATAAGGTACGTCGTTTCAACTGGTTTAACTATTGGAATGATTCTCGTTTTGACAATTACCTAAACAATGAATTTACACAATTGGTTTTAAACCCAGATGTTACAACACGTTTCCGTGGAGTAATGGAAAAATGCTCCATGTGTATTCAGCGTATTCAAGCAGGTAAATTAAAGGCTAAAATTGAGAAAAGAGTATTAGCAGATGGAGACGTTAAAGTTGCTTGTCAGCAAACTTGTCCGGCTAATGCCATTGTATTTGGAGATGCAAACGATCCGGAGTCAGAAGTTTCAAAAGCGTTGAAAAATGAAAGAACTTATTACGTGTTAGAAGAATTAAACGTTCAGCCAGGAGTTGGTTACATGACAAAAATTACTAACACAGGATCTCAAGAAGCTTAATATTTAAAAATAGAATTTAAGATATGTCATCTCATCACGAATCAATATTAAGAGAACCCTTAATTACCGGTAAAGACATCACCTTCAAAAAAATTACGGATGATGTTTTATGGCCGATTGAAAACAAGCCAAATAAAGCATGGTGGATTGGGTTTATCGTTTCTGCGCTTGGAGCGTGTTTATGGTTATTTGCTGTTAGCTACACATTTTGGAACGGAATTGGCGCTTGGGGGCTAAACAAAACCGTTGGTTGGGCCTGGGATATCACCGGTTTCGTTTGGTGGGTAGGTATTGGTCATGCCGGAACCTTAATTTCGGCGGTACTATTACTTTTCCGTCAAAACTGGCGTAACTCCATTAACCGGTCTGCCGAAGCAATGACTATTTTTGCGGTAATTTGTGCTGCAACTTATGTAGTTTCTCACATGGGGCGTCCTTGGTTAGCGTATTGGCCGTTACCACTTCCAAATCAGTTTGGGTCTTTGTGGGTTAACTTTAACTCGCCTTTAGTTTGGGATGTGTTTGCCATCTCTACTTATTTTACGGTATCATTGGTTTTCTGGTACGTAGGTTTATTACCAGATATCGCATCTATAAGAGATAGGGCTACAGGAACAACAAGAAGAATTTATTCTATACTTTCTTTCGGATGGAATGGTTCTGTAAAAACATGGCAACGCTTTGAAACAGTGTGTTTAATTTTGGCAGGTATCGCAACGCCGTTAGTTTTATCGGTACATACAATTGTATCTATGGACTTTGCAACGTCCTTAATTCCAGGTTGGCATACTACAATTTTCCCTCCGTATTTCGTTGCCGGAGCTATTTTCTCTGGTTTTGCGATGGTTCAAACACTATTGTTGGTAACCCGTAAAGTCTTAGGTTTAGAAAACTATATCACAATGTTCCACATTGAATCAATGAATAAAATCATTGTTTTAACGGGTTCTATAGTAGGGGTAGCATACCTTTCTGAGTTTTTTATAGCGTGGTATTCTGGAGTTGAGTACGAACAGTATACCTTTTTAGGTCGTTTCGTTGGACCATACTGGTGGGCTGGTTGTATGATGTATGGCTGTAACGTGTTAATGCCTCAGCTACTTTGGTTCAAAAAAATCAGAACTAATATTGCAATTTCCTGGTGTTTATCAATTGTAGTAAATATTGGGATGTGGTTTGAGCGTTTTGTAATCATAGTTAATTCATTACATAGAGATTATATCCCGTCAAGTTGGGCAATGTTTTATCCTACATGGATTGATATTTCAGTGTTCATCGGTTCAATCGGGTTATTCTTTACCTTATTCTTATTATTCATCCGTGTATTGCCTTCCGTTGCAATGGCTGAAGTTAGGTTATTGGTAAAAACTGCATCGGAGCAATCTAAAAAGCAGTTGATTGCTGAAGGAAAAGTGAGCAAAGAAGAAGAAGAGTACTACATAGAGTCTTTAGCAGCTTACGATAGTGTTGACCAAACTGATTACGCAAAAATTTAAACATGAGCAAGATTAAATATATTTTAGGCTTATTTGACGACCCTGATCAGATGATGCATGGTATCGATAAGCTGCAGGAAAATAAAATTGGTATTTATGATGTTTTTACACCAATGCCAATCCACGGGATAGAAGACAAATTAGGGGTTAAAAGAAGCCGTTTAGGTATTGTTGCTTTTTGTTGTGGCATAACAGGTACTGTTACCGCATTAACATTTATGTGGTATGCAATGGCTTTTGATTGGCCTATGAACATCGGCGGAAAGCCTAACTTTGCTTTGCCTGATTTTATTCCTATTACGTTTGAGTTAACAGTGCTCTTTTGCGCATTAGGAATGGTTGCTGCTTTCTTTTACAGAAACCATCTGTTTCCGGGCAGGGCACCACGGGTAATGGAGTTTAGGGCAACTGCTGATAGGTTTGTAATTGCCATTGATGCCAACAATGTAACAGACAGCGCACAAGTTGATAGCTTATTAAAAGAGGCTGGTGCTGTAGAAATTAAGCACAACGATAGAAAATATCTAAGTTATGAATAAGACAAGTATTTTTGGATTAGCACTGGTAGCGGTTTCTGTTGCTACAATATTAAGCTCATGCCATGATAAACGGAGCAGGGGACTGGAGTATGCACCTAATATGTATTACCCCATAGCCTATAATCCCGATCAAAAAAATAAAAATTTCGAGAATGGTATCACCGCTCAAGTACCACCCGCAGGCACAACGCCTATCGGTTTTACCAGATTTGATGAGTTTCCAAACACAACGGAAGGCTACGAAGCGGCAAGTGCGGCTGTAGTTAATCCTCTTCCCGTTACCAAACAAAACTTAACCGAAGGCAAGCAATTGTACATTGCTATGTGCGGACCTTGCCACGGACCAAATGGCGCTGGAAATGGGCATATTGTTGAATTAGGTAAATTCCCTGCTCCTCCTTCTTACGCTACTGGAAACTCCTCAAGAGGTGGTGCCATGAAAGACTTGACCGATGGCAAAATTTACCACACCATTCAGTACGGTTTAAACCTAATGGGGTCTTACGCTTCACAACTTTCTCCGGAAGAAAGATGGAAAGTGGTAATGTATGTTCACGAATTACAAAAAGGACAATAATTGATTAATATAAAATATGGGAGCTCATCATCATTCATATAATTTTTCAGAGCAATTCAGTTTTAGCGGAAAAGCTAAAACATTTAGCTTGATAGGCATTGTTATCGGTGTTTTAGCCATAGCTTATGGCTTTTTAACAGGGCATGCGGAGCGCACATTTCTTAACTTATTGCTAATGAGTTATTATTTTACGTGTGTTTGTGCCGCTGGTTTATTCTTTTGTGCAATTCAGTACGTGGCGCAGGCCGGCTGGTCAGCAAGTTTATTAAGGGTACCACAGGCGTTTTCTAAGGTGTTGCCTTTTGCAAGTTTAGTTTTGGTAATTGTAGTTGTAGCAGGTTTATTTTCGCACAATCTTTACGGAAGTTGGCACCATGCAGCCGGTCACGAAGGTGGCGGACACCATTTTAGTGATAGTAAGTCTTTTTACCTTAGCCCTATTTTCTTTTTAACAAGATTAGTCGTGTTTTTAGGAGCTTACAGTTTTTTTGGTATGCTGTTATCTAAATATTCTGTTAACGAAGATATTCACGGCGGTCTAAAAAGTTACGATAAAAGCATCAAGTATTCCACTATTTTTCTGGTGATTTTCGGTTTTACCACCCCTTTATGGGCTTTTGATACAATTATGTCTTTAGAAGCACACTGGTTTTCTACCATGTTTGGTTGGTATAACTTCGCCGCAATGTGGGTGTCGGGTATGGCGGCACTTAGTATAGTGGTTATTTTGCTTAAGAAAGCTGGCCACATGCCATGGATTAAAGATAGCCATTTGCATAACTTGGGCCTATTTGTTTTTGCATTCTCTATTTTCTGGACCTATATATGGTTTGCGCAGTTCTTGTTAATTTATTATGCAAACATTCCAGAAGAAACGGTGTATTTCTTTAAGAGATGGGAGGGTTTTTACCTACCGTTATTTTGGTTAAATCTCATCATCAACTTCATGTCGCCGGTTTTAATTTTAATGTCAAGGGATGCTAAAAGAAAAACAAACATTTTACTGGGTGTTTGTGTTTTATTAATATGTGGGCATTGGTTAGATTATTATATGATGATTATGCCGGGAACAATTGGCGAAGCAGCCGGGTTTGGAATTGTAGAGATAGGTGTCTTCTTAGGATTCGTAGGTTTATTTGTTTTTTCGATATTAACATCTTTAAGCAAAGCACCACTTGCGCCTAAAAATCATCCATTCTTAGAAGAGAGTTTAAACCACCAGATTTAAAAACAGGATCTAAAAGAAAACAATGAATATCAAGAGATTTTTTAATTTAAAAGGCTTGTTTGCGTTAAGTATGGTTACCGTTCTTTCGTTTTCGCAAGTAATGGCGCAAGAAGCCGCCGATGCTGCCGCAACGGTAGATAAACATGCGGGGCTTGGCAAAACGGTGAGTTATTATCTGCTGTTGTTTCTGTTGCTATGTGTGTTTATTGGAATAGTTGGTAAAATACTAAGTGTTTATGATTTAACACGTAAAATTCAAGGAGACAGAACAGGTATAAAGTGGGATAAAATTAACGGTGTGCTTTTTGGCATAGTGTTAATTTTGGCGTTGTACGGCGTTTACTGGTCATATACTGTACAAGGTGCTCAAATCCTGCCGGCAGCAGGCTCAGAACACGGTGCTAAAATTGATACCATGTTCACTATCACCATGGTGCTTACAACAATCGTGTTAATTTTAACGCACATTGCGCTTTTCTCATTTGCTTATTTGTACAATAGCAGTAAAAAACGTAAAGCTTATTATTATCCTCATAACAACACGCTCGAGAAATATTGGACAGTTATACCAGCCATCGTTCTTACTATTTTAGTGTTAATGGGATTTTTTACTTGGAGGGGCATCACCAATATATCCGAAAAAGATATGAAAAATGCACTCCAAATTGATGTTACTGCGCATCAGTTTGCATGGGATGTACGCTATGCAGGTAAAGACAATGTTAACGGCAGGAAAAGCTACAAGTTGATCGGTAGTTTAGGCGGTGCCAACAATTTAGGGCTTGATTTATCAGACATGGCAAACTACGACGATCTAAAAGTAAACGAGATTGTATTGCCGGTTAACAAGCCAGTGCGTTTCACGCTAGGCTCTCAGGATGTTATCCATAGTTTTTTTATGCCACAATTTAGGGTTCAAATGAACTGTGTACCCGGTATGGCCACGTACTTTCAGTTCACTCCAACCAAAACTACGCAAGAAGTGCGAGAAGAGACAGACGATGCTAAATTCAATTACATTTTATTGTGTAACAAAATATGTGGCGGCTCGCATTATAACATGCAATTTAAGGTTCGTGTTGTTACGTTAAAAGAATATCAAGAATGGATTGCGCAACAAAAGCCAATCGTTACTGAAGATATGAAGAAGCAATACCAGTTAGCGTTGGGCGAGAACGCCGATAGCAAAGGCGGCGAGATTGCGTTAAATAATTAAGATTAAAAATACAAAGGAAATTATGTCAACAATTGCAATTAATAATCCCTCAGCAATTCGCCATGATGGTCATGAGCATCACCATGAAACATTTTTGACTAAATATGTTTTTAGTCAGGATCATAAAATGATTGCTAAGCAGTTTCTGATAACAGGTATTATCATGGCTGTTATAGCGATGACTTTGTCCATTCTTTTCAGGATCCAGCTAGCATACCCAGATCATAGCTTCCCATTATTAGAAGTATTATTGGGTAGGTTCGCTCCGGAAGGAAGACTAGACCCCAACTTTTATCTGTCGTTAGTTACCATCCATGGAACTATCATGATATTTTTTGTGTTAACGGCAGGTCTAAGCGGAACTTTTTCAAACTTATTGATTCCGTTGCAAATCGGTGCTCGTGATATGGCTTCGCCTTTTATGAACATGCTTTCTTACTGGTTGTTCTTCATAGCATCGGTAGTTATGCTTTCAACATTCTTCATCGAATCCGGACCAGCAGGTGGTGGGTGGACGGTTTATCCGCCTTTATCTGCGGTTCCCCAAGCGATGCCGGGTTCAGGATTAGGAATGACCTTGTGGCTAGTTTCGATGATACTTTTTGTGGCGTCATCATTGATGGGCGGTATCAACTACGTTTCAACTATCTTAAATATGCGTACCAAAGGAATGGACCTTTGGAAAATGCCTTTGACAATTTGGTCTTTCTTATTAACCGCTATTTTGGGTATTTTATCTTTCCCGGTTTTGGTAGCAGGTGTGGTGTTAATGATTTTTGATAGGAGCTTCGGTACGTCATTTTATCTTTCAGACATTTTTATTGGTGGGCAAGCTTTGGCACATGAAGGCGGTAGTCCAATTTTGTGGCAGCACTTATTTTGGTTTTTAGGTCACCCCGAAGTTTACATCGTTATTATGCCTGCAATGGGTATAATTTCCGAGGTTCTTTCAGTAAACTCAAGAAAACCTATTTTTGGCTACCATGCCATGGTTTACTCTTTAGTGGGTATCACTAGTTTATCTTTTATTGTTTGGGGTCATCACATGTTTGTCACAGGTATGAATCCTTTCCTTGGAGGGGTATTTATGATTACCACATTGATTATCGCGGTACCATCGGCAGTAAAAACATTTAATTGGCTAGCAACGCTGTGGCGTGGAAACATTAGGTTTACTCCTGCAATGCTGTTTGCAATTGGTATGGTCTCTTTCTTTATATCCGGCGGTTTAACAGGTATTTGGTTGGGTAATGCGGCCTTAGATATTCACTTACATGATACCTATTTTGTGGTGGCTCACTTTCACCTTGTGATGGGTTCTGCGGCAATATTTGGTATGATAGCTGGTGTTTACCATTGGTTCCCAAAAATGTTTGGCCGTTTAATGAACACTAAGCTCGGATACCTACATTTCTGGATTACTTTTGCTGCGGCTTATTTGGTATTTTTTCCAATGCACTTTATGGGATTAGATGGGGTGCCACGTAGGTATTACGCGTTTACCGAGTTTGAATCTATGGATAGATGGTTGTCTGTTAACGTGTTCATCACTTGGTCAGCAATTTTAGCCGCGGTTGCACAAATTGCGTTCTTAGTTAATTTCGTTTATTCTATTTTCTTTGGCGAAAAGTCGAGCCAGAATCCATGGCAAGCTAACACATTAGAGTGGACTACGCCTGTGGAACGGATCCATGGAAATTGGCCTGGCGAAATTCCAACAGTTTACCGTTGGGCGTATGATTATAGCAAGCCTGGCCACGATACAGATTTTATTCCACAAACGGTTCCGCATTCTCAAACCATGAGTTCCAACTTATTACATGATTTTGAGGGAAACGAAGCGGCAGAAAAAATTCAGGAAAAGTGGAATTTGGAGCATAACAGAGTAAATTCTGAAGAAGTCAAATAAATAATTGTTATTTGAATATTAGCATTGGGGTATTCGGTAATATTTACGGATACCCCAATTTTATAATTTGTAAATGTATTCAAAGGCTGAAGGTCGTTTTTTATCGGCGAATTTAATTTCGCTGATTGCTCTTTTCTTATTGATACTAGCTGGTGGTGTAGTGCGTAGCTCGGGTTCTGGAATGGGCTGTCCTGATTGGCCAAAATGTTTTGATCGGTATATTCCACCTACAGACATTTCTCAGCTTCCGCCCCATTATAAAGAAAAATACGTACAAAAGCGGGTAGAAAAGAACGAACGCTTTGCCAAACTTCTAGATAGATCAGGATACGGTGACCTTGCTGATAAAGTTCGCCACGATGAAAGCATCAAAGTTCCTGAAGAATTTAACGTAGCTAAAACTTATACAGAGTATATTAACAGGTTAATAGGCGCCGCTACTGGCGTTATTCTGTTAATTTGTTTCGTTTTATCTATCTCACTCTTAAAACACAAACAAGCCATTTTTTGGTGGAGCGGTGTTAATTTACTATTGGTGGCCTTTCAAGGTTGGTTGGGTTCAATAGTAGTTTCAACCAATCTTTTAGCGTGGATGATTACTGTTCACATGTTGGTTGCGGTTGTCATTTTGGCAATATCACTTTATACCTATTTTTTAGTTAAGTTGCCAAAGCCGATGTTAACGCTAACCTTTAAAAGTTTTGTTTATTTAAGGGTTGCATCTGCTGTGGTGGTATTTGTTTCTTTATGGCAAATTACTGTTGGAACAGAAGTTAGGGAAGAGGTAGATGCGGTTAAAACTAATTTTAAAGAGCTAGCTCGTGGCGAGTGGTTGGTAGAAGTTGGGCGTATATTTACCGATCATAAACAGTTGGCATGGCTGTACTTAGCAGTTACTATGGTTTTATTTTTTTTAATAAGACAATATAAAATTCAAGGATTGGCAAACAAATTATCAAGTTGGATGGTAATATTGTTTGTTAGTCAGGTAATTACAGGGCTTGCTTTAGCATACTTCGCTTTGGCGCCGTGGGCTCAGGCTGTGCATGTGTTATTGGCAACAATGTTGTTTGCAGCCCAGGTTTATTTAATGTTTATATTTTATAGCAAAAAGTCACAATTAATTCGGCAATAGTGAGGGAGTTTATAGATGATTTTAAAAAGCTGGTAAAGTTGAGGCTAACACTTTTAGTGGTGTTTTCTGCATCTATCTGCTTTTTAATCGGCGAGCATTATCAAGAATCAATTCATTGGATGAATTGGGCAAAGCTAATTATTGGTGGGTTTTTAGTTACCGCTACGGCAAACGGGTTCAACGAAATTATCGAAAAAGATTTGGATAAGTTAATGGCCAGAACCAGCGACAGACCCCTACCTTCTGGGCGGATGACCACCGGCCAAGCATTGGTTTTGAGCATATTGATGGGTATTTCTGGCACCTACTTACTGGGAAGCTTAAATTTACTTACCGGCGTATTATCTGTGTTTTCTATCTTTTTATACGCATTTTTGTACACACCTATGAAACGTAAATCGCCGATAGCGGTTTTTGTAGGCGCAATACCTGGTGCTTTGCCGCCACTGATAGGTTATGTGGCATCGCATGGGAAAATAGATGAGATAGCGCTGGTTCTTTTTAGTATTCAATTTGTTTGGCAGTTTCCTCACTTTTGGGCTATCGCTTGGGTTTTGGATGATGATTATAAAAAAGCGGGCTTCCGACTTTTACCAACCACACGTCGGGATAAAGTAAGCGCTTTGGTTACTTTTGCATCAACCATAGTATTAGTACCGGTAAGTTTATTGCCTACGTTTTTAGGATTTGGTGGAAATCTGATTGCTTTGGTTTCGTTAACGATAGGGTTGGTGTTTGCTTATCAGGCTTTTATTTTAACCAAAAATTTGGATGTTAAATCTGCCAAAAAATTGATGTTTGGCAGTTTTATTTATTTGCCAGTGGTTCAGCTGGTGCTATTGTTTAATTTAAATTAAAAAAGATGGTTTTACAGAAAGATACCGATAGATATAATTTACAGCCTAAAAAATTTGTGCTTTGGCTGTTCATTGTTTCATCAGTTATATTTTTTGCTGGTTTAACCAGTGGTTTTATAGTTTATGCCGGCGACGGTGCAGGGAAATCCTTGAACGTAGATTTGCCGAAAGTTTTTATTTACAGCACCATAGTTATTTTGATAAGTAGTGCTACAATGCACATGGCGGTGTTAAGTTCTAAGAAGCTTCGTTTTGCGCAACAAAAATTATGGTTGTGGCTTACCTTTTTATTAGGTATTGTGTTTATAAGTTTACAGGTTTATGGGTGGTTTGTTTGGACAAGCCTGGGAGTCTTTTTCGTTAACTCAAATGCTACCATCAGTTTTGTTTACGCATTCACATTATTTCATGTGGTACATATTTTAGCTGGCCTAATTATGATTTTAACAGCTATTAAAAGCAGCTATGGTCCAGTTCCGAATGTTAAAAATACTTTCCGGATGGAAATCACCTCAATTTTCTGGCATTTTGTAGATATTGTGTGGATTTATTTATACCTTTTCTTACTTTTGAACCAATAAAATTTTACTAAGAAATTACAACTTAATATTAATGGATACAACAGCACAATTGGACGAAGTCAAAACCACCCCATGGAGTGGAGGCCGCTCTCCCTTTTCAGTAGAGTATGGTAAACTGATGATGTGGTTTTTTCTTTTATCAGATGCATTCACATTTTCGGCATTTTTGATTTACTACGGCGCACAACGCTTTAGTAAAATGACCTGGCCTGATCCAGATATCGTTTTTCAGTCGATCCCAGGCGTTACAGACCATGGCGCACCTTTAGTTTTTGTGGGTGTTATGACGTTTATTTTAATTATGAGTTCTGTAACGATGGTGCTGGCAGTTGAGGCTGGCCACCGCAACAAAAAAAAGGAAGTAATTTGGTGGATGGTTGCTACTATCATTGGTGGTTTAATGTTCTTAGGTTGCCAGGCCTTAGAGTGGACTCACCTACACCACGAAGGTTTTTGGTGGGGCGCAATTCCTAACGCGGATGTTTTAAAAGAGCTAGGTTCAGATGCTGTAAGTACGCAGCAATTTGCTAACTTATTTTTTACCATTACAGGTTTCCACGGTTTCCACGTTTTTACAGGTGTGGTAATTAATATTATTATATTATTTATGACGATGGCAGGTGTTTTTGAAAGACGCGGGCATTATTTAATGATTGAAAAAGTGGGTTTATATTGGCACTTTGTGGATTTAGTGTGGGTATTTGTGTTTACCTTTTTCTATTTAGTATAACTTTAAAAAAGAAACAATGTCTTTAGAAAATACAGATTTACTGCATGAGCAAGAACATGCAACAATGTCAAAAGGAAGAATCTGGAAGGTATTTTTTATCCTTTTAGCAATCACCGTATTAGAGTTTATTATCGCTCTTGGTGTTCCAGAAGCCGCAATGCCACATTTGGTAAGAAATAGTATTTATATTATTTTAACCCTGTTTAAAGCATATTATATTGTAGCGTACTTTATGCATTTAAAGTTCGAAAAATACGCTCTTATAACAACTATTGTAGGTTCCTTTATTCTAATTGTTTACCTGATTGTTTTAATGTTAACCGAGGGGCATTATTTGAATGGTCATATGACAATATGAGCAGGAATAAGTTTCCTTTAGCTAAAATATTAATCCTGGTAACCATATTGGCCTTACCAGGATTTTTGTATTATTTACTAAAAGAAAAAGGGAAGAACAGATACAAGCCATTACCTATTTTTGGACCAAAGGTAGTAGCATCCACTTTTCATACCCGCAGAGGTGTAAAAATACCAGACACGATTTACCATATCGTTAAGTTTCCAAAAATGCGAAACAGCGGTGGAGATTCCGTTCAACTCACTACTGATGAGCAGTTGTTAACCATCGTAAACTTTTTTTACTTAGATAATAAAGAGGTAGTTCCTAAACTTAACGAAGGCCTTAAAAATCTGCAAGAGCAATTTAAAGATAATAAGCGAATAAGGTTTGTATCAATAGATTTAGATCCAAAAAACGACGATTTAAGTAAATTAAGCTCGTATAAGTCGTCGCTTGGGGCCATCGCGAAAAAGTGGGATATTTTAACGGCGGATACTTCTGTAACGTATCCATTAGCAAGAGATCAATTTTTTGTTAATGCTTTTCAAACTAAATCAGGTGATTTATTGTTTAGTGATAAGTTGATTTTGTTAGACGCCGAAAATAGAATCCGCGGCTATTATACAGGCACCTCGGCTGATGAGGTAAGTAGAATTAGCGATGAAATAAAAGTATTAATCACTGAAGAATTACGCAAAATAAAAGCGGAATTTTAAGAGCCTGTTTAAATTTGTATTGTAAGAACGTTTATAGATTATTTTTGAGCGAAACAAGGCAAATTTTTTCGAGATAGCCAGAAGCTATCTCGAAAAAATTTAACGCAGTTGTAGCCGAAAAGAAGCATAAACAAACTATTAGATGAATTTTAGACAGGCTCTAATAACAAAATTTGATATAAGGAATGAGCGATAAAGTTATATTGAGGTTAATAACCGCAACATCTATTTTAGTTTTTTTGTTGGTGCTTATTTTAAATCGAAAGATAATTCCGGTAACTATAGCTACGCCGTCTTATGTTTATTTTTTTCCAAAACTGAATGCGATTATTAACGGAACGTGTACTGTACTGCTATTGCTTTCTTTGTATTTTATCAAGCAAAAAAATATTAAGGTTCATAAGCGCTTAAACATTATCACCTTTAGCTTGTCGGCTCTTTTTTTAATTTCCTACGTTGTTTTTCATTACTTCGCACCCGAAACAAAATACGGAGATTTGGATGGTAATGGCATCGTCAGCGAAGCTGAAAAGCTCTCGGCAGGCAATCTTCGCTATGTTTATTACGTTATCTTAGGTAGTCACATTGTACTTGCTGCGGCTGTGTTGCCTTTAATTTTGCTTAGCTTTTTCCGCGGTATCAAGCTGCAGGTAGAGCGCCATAAAAAGTTAGTACGCTGGAGTTATCCTATTTGGCTTTATGTAACAAGTTCTGGCGTGGTGGTTTATTTGATGATTGCGCCCTATTATAATTTTTAAAATTTGTATTTATGAAATATTCAAAAATTTTATTCAGTGTTTTAAGTGTAATCTTGCTGCTGTTTATCACTAATGCAAGTTTTGCTCAATGTGCAATGTGCCAAGCCACCATTGAATCTAACCTCAAAGCTGGCGGTAAAACAGGCATGGGACTTAACGGTGGAATAATGTATTTAATGGCGGTGCCTTATTTAGTAGTTGTAGGGGTGGGGCTGTTGTGGTACCTTAAGTATCGTAAAAAGAGCGTTGAGTTAGATATCAAATCCCAAAAAATTAATCTGAATTAAATTACAAAAAATGGCAGAAACCACTCAATTACAGGCAATGCTTAACGCTAAGTGCCCAAGGTGCAGACGTGGAGATCTGTTTAAAACACCCATGTACGGTTTATCATCGCAAAAGATGTATGAAAAGTGCGAAAAATGTGGGTTAAAATACGAGTTAGAGCCCGGGTATTTTTATGCGGCAATGTACGTAAGTTATGCCATCAACGTAGCGCTTGCCGTTACAGTTGGCATTTTAACCTTTTTAGTCACTAACGAAACCGAATCACCATGGATTTATGTTATTACCATTTTTGTAGCTAGTTTATTACTGGCGCCAGCCAATTTCAGGTATTCGCGGGTGATACTACTCTATTTAATGTCGCCTAAAATTAAATACGTGTCAGATTATGACCACGATTAGTCCACAAACTTTTCATTTTCTTAATCAGTTAAAGCAGAACAATAATAGAGACTGGTTTCAAGATAATAAATCGGCTTATTTGGCCGCAAAGGAGAATGTTGAGGCTTTCGCTGATGAGATAATCGATTCATTTAAAATTTTGAACCCTTACGTTTCTCCGGATTTAACCGGGAAAAAATCTGTAAAGCGTATTTACAGAGACGTTAGGTTTAGTAAAAATAAAGACCCTTACAAATCTAACTTTGGCATCAGTATTCCCACCAGTGCAAAGGGGATCCATGGTCCGGGGTTTTTTATACAAATTGAGCCTGATTGTAGTTTTGTTGCCGGCGGTATGTGGATGCCCGAATCAGAACATCTAAAACTAATTAGGCAGGAAATTGATTACAGTGCCGATAAATTGAACGAAATTTTAGGAAAAAGCAGTTTCAAAAGTTTTTTTGCCAACGGCTTGCAACAAACCGACAAGTTAAAAACAACGCCAAAAGGCTACGATGCAAGCAATCCTAATATTGAATTGCTGAAACTTAAAAGTTTTACAGTCGCCAGTTTTTTTAGCGACAAAGCGTTGCAAACAAAAGACGCTAGCGATGAAATAGTGCGTTGTTTAAAAGAGATTATTCCTTTAAACAAATTTTTGCAAGAAGCCATTGCAACAGAATAATTGTTATATTGAAATACTAAATTGATTTTCAAAAATGAAAAAGCAGCCTCTTTTAATTGCGGTTTGTATAGTGATGTTTTTAAGCTCTTGCGTAGTTTTATCAAAAAAGAAGTACGAAGCTTTGCTTTCACAAAAGGATTCTTTAAACGTAGGATGGGATAATGCCAACGTTAAAATTCAATCTTTAGAAGAACTTATTGCAGGTTTAAAAGCAGACACGGCAACCTTACACTCAAAAATTGCCGCATTAAACGAACAACTTTCTGGTTTAAACAGCAATTACGCTGCCTTGAGCTCCAAAAGCTCATCAGAAATCAATAAGCTTTCTACCGACTTGCAAAAACGTGAAGCCAGATTGAAAGAAGTGGAAGAAATTTTAAGAAAACGTGATGAAGCAACCAACGCATTAAAAGAAAAGTTACAAAAGGCTTTATTAGGCTTCCAAGAAAGCGGATTAACGGTTGAAATTAAGAATGGGAAAGTGTATGTTTCTTTAACTGATAAGTTATTATTTAGCACAGGTTCTATTTTTATTGATGAAAAAGGAAAGCAAGCTTTGCAAGAACTAGCGAAAGTATTGAATACACAACCAGAAATTAATATAGCGGTAGAAGGCCATACCGATAACCAAAAAGTAGGCAACCTGGGTCAAATTAAAGATAACTGGGATCTAAGCGTTTTAAGAGCAACATCTGTTGTTCGTTATTTAACAGAGTTGCAAGGGGTTTCGCCCGAGCGCTTGACAGCTACCGGAAAAGGCCAGTACCAGCCTATTGAAACTGGAAATTCTGCGGAAGCCAGAAGTAAAAACCGAAGGATAGAGATTGTACTTTCGCCAAAACTTGACGAATTATACAACCTTATAAAATAATGCTAAAACGGCTAATCATATAATGTTTAACCACACAAAAAGATTAAAACAACAGTGCTTGCCAGTAAAAAAACTGCATTTAAAAATGATTTAGCGCACATTTTTGCTATTTATACTTCTTCTAAATAGCTTCAATTGACAAATTATTGACATATTGTATAGCTTGCTAGGTTACTTTTGTAGCGGTTTAAAAAACATTGTAGTTGAAGGATTTAAAGGTAATAGCTTTTACGCACAAGCAAATTGATTTGAAAGAATTAGGTTGTTTGGTTTTGTGTAATGATGCCAGTGAAGAGCGGCTTCGGTTTGTGAAATCAAAATTCGATATTCCCGAAATTTTTTATTTAGCTACTTGCAACCGTGTTGAATTTGTTTTTACGGCAAGTCAGGAGTTGAATAAAAATTTTGTAAGCGCATTTCTTCAAGCGCTGCACAATGCCGAAAGTCTTAGTCCCTTACTAAAACTCGCCGTAGAAAACGCTTTGGTTTTTGAAGAAGAAGAAGCACTTAACCACTTAATGCGGGTAGCCAGTTCTTTAGAAAGCCTTGTTGTTGGCGAAAAAGAAATTTTGGCCCAGGTTAGAAAAAGCTATGAAGATTGCAGATTAAAAGGCTTTACCGGAGATTATTTGCGATTAGTGATGAATAGGGTGGTTAAAACTGCCAAGGAAGTATATACGTTTACTAATATTGCTAAAAACCCAATATCGGTGGTGTCTTTAGCTTACCGACGGTTAAAGCAGTTAAATGTTTGCTCAAATTCACGTATTTTAATTATTGGAGCAGGCGAAACCAATCAAAACATTGCCAAATACCTAAGAAAACATACTTATACCAATTTTTCTGTTTTTAACAGAACGCTAAGTAAAGCACAGCACCTTGCTAAAGAATTAGGCGGCGAAGCATTTGATTTAGATCACCTACAAAATTATAACAAAGGTTTTGATGTTATCATTACCTGTACCTCTGCAAAAGAGCCCATCATTACGCCGGCGGTTTACGCCAAACTTTTAAACGGCGAGCCTAGCGAGACAAAAGTGATTGTAGATTTGGCCATTCCCAATGATGTTGACCCGCAAGTCTTGCGTGATTACCAAGTACAATATATTGAGGTAGAATCTTTAAAAGAAATTGCAGAAAGAAACCGCCAAGAGCGTTACCACGAGCTGATTAACGGTGAAGCTATTATTGAGCGTAATATTAAAGAATTTAAACCCGACTTAAGGCAAAGAAGAGTTGAACTTGCCATGAGCGAGGTACCTCTAAAAATTAAGGAAATTAAGGATAAAGCCCTAAATTCTGTATTTGCCGAGGAGGTAAATTCTTTGGATGAAAACGCCAAGTTGGTTTTAGAAAAAGTGATGAACTATATGGAAAAAAAGTACATTAGCGTTCCAATGGTTATGGCTAAAAATATATTGGTCGATAACAATTAAGTCATAATCTTTACAAATCATTAATTTTCTGAAAATCAGTCGGCGCAGGTCATTCTTAATGCTAATTTTGTAAAATAATCATACATTTTGGACAGAATAATTACCATAGGCACCCGAGGTAGCGAACTTGCATTATGGCAGGCCAATCATATCAAAGACCAGCTTGCTGCAATTCAAATCAAAGCCGAGTTAAAAATCATCAAAACTCAGGGCGATAACATCTTAAATTTACGGTTAGATAAGCTTGAAGGAAAAGGATTTTTTACTAAAGAGCTGGAAGAACATTTGTTGGATAAATCTGTTGATTTGGCAGTTCATTCGCATAAAGATTTACCAACCTTAAACCCTCCCGGCTTAATAATAGCAGCCGTATCTGAAAGAGAAGACCCTTCAGAAGTTATCCTGATTTTAAAAGATTGTGTAGATACCTCAAAAAAACTTTCTGTAAAGCATAACGGAACCGTTGGCACCTCATCTAACCGTAGGCAGTCGCAACTTTTAGCTGTTCGCCCGGATTTGGAGTTTGAAAATTTAAGAGGTAATGTAAATACAAGAATTCAAAAACTAAGAGACGAAAAATACGATGCCATTATTATGGCGAAAGCGGGGATAAGTCGTTTAAATTTAGATTTATCTGAGTTTTACATCGAAGAAATTGAGCCTACCGCAGAGATGGTTCCAGCGCCAGCGCAAGGTGTTTTAGCAATCCAGATTAGGGAAGATGATCAAGAGCTTTTTGATATTTTACAGCAGATACATGATAAAGATGTTGCAGAAAGAATTGCGGTAGAACGTAAGGTATTAAATCTGTTTGATGGCGGTTGTCATATGCCTTTAGGTTGTTATTGCGAGAAAGATGAAGACGGTTTATTCCATGTTTGGACTACAAAGTCCGTTGATCAAGATGAATTTCCGGATAGACTTTATATTACATCAGAAACCACTGAAGGTTTAGCTGAAACGATATTAAAGAAGTTTGATGTAGCAAACCGTAAGCTGCCTAAGAAGGTTTTTATTTCGAGAGAGCTAAGCGAACAGAGTTACTTTGGTAAATCGTTAATTAAACATAACATAGACGTTGACGCTAGATCTTTGATAAGAACTGTGCCCATTATTCATAAATTGGATTCGTACGTTTTTAAGCAGATAGATTGGGTTTTCTTTAGCAGTAAAAACGGAATTGAATACTTTTTTTCTTTAAATCCTCTGTTACCAAAAGACATTAAGTTTGGTGTGGTTGGTCGTGGTTCTGAGGATGCTTTAAGAGCTTTAGGGAAAACAGTTTCTTTTGTTGGGGAAAGTAGTGATACAGCAGAAGTTGCCGAAGAGTTTGCTGCTGTGGCAAACGGAACTAACGTTTTGTTTCCTTTAGCCAAGGATTCGTTACGCAGTATCCAAAAAAGTTTATCAGCGGAAACAAAGATTGTAGAGTTGATTATTTACGAAACGATCTTAGAAGAAGAAGTTGAGCCCACTTACGCAGATGTTTTGGTGTTTACCAGCCCTTCAAACGTTGACGCGTATTTCGCCGAAAATTTATTGGAGCCTGGTCAGCAAGTTGTTGCCATTGGTAAATCAACCGGGCAAAAATTTGATGAAATGGGGGTAAAGTATATTTTACCGGCTTCGCCAGATGAGATTGGTTTGGCAGAAGTGGTTTTTGGGATTGATATTTAGGTTTTAACCACGGAGGACGCAGAGGTCACAAAGCTAGTCCTCACGTCATTTCGACGATAAGAGGCATCCCGCAAAGGTATTCATAGTGATATGGAAACTGTGCGTTCGATATGTTTCACAACGTTCAGCATGACGAGATGAAAAGTAAACCTTTGTAGTGTTTTGCGTTAACGATAGAAGTGGTATCCTTTTTTGTTAGCCTGAGCGGAGTCGAAGGCTAAGCAAAAAAGATAAAACGGATAGCGTGTTAAAACGCCCAATTTTTACAAGAAAACAAACAGAAATGTTAAACAGACCAAGAAGAAACAGAAAGTCGCAAGTAATTAGGGATATGGTGCAGGAGAACCACCTTCAGGCGGCGAACTTTATTTTCCCCTTGTTTATTGTTGATGGTAAACAACAGAAAACTGAAGTGGCTTCTATGCCCGGTATTTTCAGATATTCCGTTGATAACCTTTTGCGTGAAGTGGAAAGTTGCATGGAACTGGGTTTAAAATCTTTTGACTTGTTTCCGAATATTGAGGAATCGTTAAAGGATAAAACTGCCAGCGAAAGTGTAAATGAGAAAGGTTTATACTTGCGAGCGATTAAGGAGGTAAAATCCCGTTTCCCAGAAGCTTGTGTGGTTACCGATGTAGCGATGGATCCTTATAGTAGTGACGGACACGATGGATTAGTGGAGAATGGCGAGATTGTGAACGATAAAACCTTAAAGATTTTAGCGGATATGGCGCTTGCGCATGCAAGGGCGGGCGCTGATATTGTTGCGCCATCTGATATGATGGATGGGAGAGTGCAGTTTATTCGTGAAGCTTTGGATGCAGAAGGTTTCAGCAACGTATCCATCATGTCATACACGGCAAAATATGCGAGTGCTTTTTACAGTCCATTTAGAGACGCTTTGCAATCGGCGCCTAAATTTGGCGATAAAAAAGCCTATCAGATGAACCCCGCAAACCAACGTGAAGCGTTGATTGAAGCGGCTTTAGATACGCAAGAGGGCGCAGATTTTTTAATGGTAAAACCAGCTTTAGCTTATTTGGATATCATTAAGTTGTTAAAAGATAATTTTGATTTACCAATTGCAGCATACAACGTTAGCGGTGAGTACGCGATGATTAAAGCGGCTGCACAACGCGGTTGGTTAAATGAAGAAAAGGCAACAGTAGAAAAATTGATGTGTATCAAAAGAGCCGGTGCTGATGTGATTTTGACCTATCACGCTAAAGAAGTTTTAAAAAATAAGTGGATTTAACTAGCTTTTGGCTTTAAGCCTTAAGCTTTATGCTTTAAAAATGTTCGATTCTATTAAAAATATATTCAATAACAGCAACGAAGAAGCACCTCTTTTATACGGTGAAAAGCCAGATATTATCAGAGAAAAATCGGCAGAGCTCTACGAAAAAGCAAAGCAATATTTCCCTGGTGGCGTAAACTCTCCCGTAAGGGCTTTCAAATCTGTTTACGGGACACCACTGTTTATAGAAAAAGGCGATGGTTGTCGTTTATGGGATGCGGATGGAAATGAATTTATCGATTTCTGCTGCTCTTGGGGCCCGCTGATTTTGGGTCATAACAACGCAAAAGTTAGAGAGAAAGTAATTGAGGTAATGCAAAACGGGATGTCTTTTGGTGCGCCAACGGCATTAGAAACAGAACTTGCAGAACTAATTATCAAGAACAATAAGTTTATAGAAAAAATAAGATTTACCAGCTCCGGTACAGAAGCGGTAATGTCGGCCATTCGTTTAGCAAGAGGAGCCACCAAACGTGATAAAATTATCAAGTTTGAAGGTTGCTACCACGGCCATAGTGATTCACTTTTGGTAAAAGCAGGTTCGGGTTTGGTTACTTTCGGAGAAACTTCATCTGCCGGAATCCCAAAAGCTTTTGCAGACGAAACTATTGTGGTTTCCTTGAATGATAAAGATGCAGTTAGAGCTGCTTTTGAGCAATTTAAAGATCAGGTTGCCGGTGTAATTATTGAGCCTGTGCCAGCTAACAACGGCTTGCTTTTGCAGGATGCTGATTATTTAGAATACTTACGCGAAATTTGTACAGAAAACGGAGCTTTATTGATTTTTGATGAAGTAATTTCTGGCTTCAGAGTCGGTTTTGAGGGCGCTGCGGGTTATTATAATATTCAGCCGGACATCATCACTTACGGAAAAATTATTGGTGGCGGTTTGCCGGTGGGCGCTTACGGCGCTTCTGCAAGTTTGATGAGTAATATTTCTCCTGATGGCGCAGTTTATCAAGCGGGTACGCTTTCTGGAAATCCGGTGGCAATGGCGGCAGGAATTGCGCAATTGAGCGAATTGGCAAAATCTAATTTTTACAAAGAGTTAAATACTAAAACAGAAGATTTTACAAACGCTATTCAGCGTTACGCAACTTCTAAAAATTATAAATTTAAGGTTTTCCAAATTGGTTCTATCTTTTGGTTTGCTTTTACAGATGCTGAGAGAATACAGACCTCTGAGGCGATTGACCCGGCAAGCATGGAGAAATTTAAAATGATGCATCGCGAATTATTGAACCGGGGCGTATATTTTGGTCCGTCGGGTTACGAGGTAGGCTTCGTTTCTGCAGCGCACAGCAAATTAGATTTAGAAAAAGCTAAAAGAGCAATTTTTGAATGTTTAGATATTGTATTTAAAAGCAAATAAATATGCGTTTAAAGCCCATTACCATATTTTATATCATTGTTTTTTATGTAGTTTCTCAGCTGTTTTGGTGGGCAATTTTACTGGTGGAATTACAGCCTGCTCGCCGTGGAATGGTAATGGGCGAAGGTTTGGTGTTTATTACCATGATGACTTTTGGCATTTACAAATTGCATCAGGCAATTAACAGAGAGAAAAAAATCAGCGATCAGCAGAAAAATTTTTTGCTTTCGGTTACCCACGAGCTAAAATCGCCTTTGGCATCTATTAAATTGTATTTGCAAACCATCAATAAGCGTGAATTGGATAAGGAGCAGCAACGAAGCTTTATTTCTAAATGTTTGTTAGATATTGAAAGGCTGGATGATTTGGTAGAAAATATGTTGCTGGCCACTAAAATTGAAAACAAATCCTATAGTTTTCCTAAACAAGAGTTAAATTTATCAGAATTGGTGGAAAAAATAGTCTCTCGTTTGCAAATACATGTATGCAGCAAAGAGTCGATTATCACTTCCATAGACCCAAATGTTTTTATCACTGGCGATCAGTTTGCGATGTCATCTGTCGTGACTAATTTGATAGAGAATGCGGTTAAATATTCGCCAGATTGTATGCCTGTTCACGTTGATTTGCATCGGAAACCAAACGGAACGGTTTGCTTTAAAGTGGCAGATTTAGGCATCGGAATTTCTGATGCGGAAAAAGCAAAAGTGTTTGAAAAATTTTATAGGGTAGGCAGCGAAGATACCCGTAAAACAAAAGGAACCGGTTTAGGGTTGTTTATTGTTAAGCAAGTTTTAGATCATCACCAAGCACAAATAAAAGTTAAAAATAATCAACCAAAGGGAACGGTTTTTGAAGTATCTTTTAATTAAATAGAAAAAGAACATGTCTGTAAAACAAAGAATTTTATTGATGGAAGATGAAGAACATCTTTTAGAAGCCATCAAACTGAATTTAGAAATGGAAGGCTTTTTTGTAAGAGCCGTTACCGATGGTAAAAAAGCACTTAAAGTGTATAAGGAGGAAAAATTCAACCTTATTATTTTAGATGTAATGGTACCAGAAATTGATGGGTTCCAAGTTGCCGAAACAATCCGTTTAGAAAACAGCGAGGTACCTATTATGTTTTTAACTGCCAAAAATACATCTGAAGACAGAATTACAGGTTTAAAAAAAGGCGCCGATGATTATTTAACCAAGCCTTTTAACTTAGAAGAATTGATTTTAAGAGTCAATAACCTGATAAAAAGAAGCATGAAAGGCGATGATTTAAAAGAAATCAACTCCTATAAAATTGGCGATAAAACTATTTATTTCAACTCGTTTGAGTTGAAAAACGATGATGGAACGATTACCGCGTTAACAAAAAAAGAAACCATGTTATTGAAGCTTTTGATTGAACGTAAAGATGAAGCGGTATCGCGTGAGCAAATTTTAGAGACGGTGTGGAATTACGATGTTTACCCATCAACACGTACCATCGATAATTTCATTTTAACGTTCAGAAAATACTTTGAACCAGATCAAAAAAATCCAATTTATTTTCACTCTATCCGTGGTGTAGGTTACAAGTTTACCGACGGACATTCGTAACAAATGTTTACCAACCAGGCGAGGGTTTTAGTTTGCGTTTTGCTGGCATTGGTTGCTGGCTTTGCCGCTTGGCTAAAAGTTTATGAGATTGCTGCTTTAAGCGCAATGTTTATTGCTTTGGTAATTTGGGGATATTTTAAGGAAGGAACCATTATTTTAGCGGCAAAAGCTTTTAAATTGAAGAATTACGCCAAGGCGAAAGCATTATTGCATAGCATTAAAAATCCCGAATTTTTAAATAAACGCCGAAAACCTTACTACCATTTTATGTTAGGGAGTATAGCCGTAGCGGACGCGGATTATAAGAAAGCGGAATTATATTTAGGAAAATCTGCGGTTTTAGGTTTGCGAGCTAGTGATTTGGGAGTTGCGCTAATGCATTTGGCTAATATCAGCTTAAGAAATAATGATAAGGAAAAAGGGCTGATTTGGATTAAACAATCCGAGAAATTGCCCTTAACCGCAAAGTACAAAAGCATTTTAAGTAATATCGAAAAAGAAATACAGAAGATTAGATGAACAATTCCTTATTTATAGATTCGGCGTTTTCTAGAAAAACAGAACGCCCACCGGTTTGGATGATGCGTCAGGCAGGTCGTTTTATGCCCGAGTATTGGGAAATTAAAAACAAGTACTCGTTTTTAGAAATGTGTAAAACACCAGAAATTGCTGCAGATGTAACCATGTTGCCGGTTGATTTATTGGGAATTGATGCGGCTATTTTGTTTTGCGATATTTTGGTGACCGGCGAAGCCATGGGTGGCGACTTAAGCTTTACGCAAGGCATAGGCCCCCGGTTTGCCAATCCGGTTAAAAATGAAAAAGACATCGACAATTTACGTGTGGATGTGATGGATAACTTGCAGTATGTTGCTGATGCCATCAAAGTAATTCAACAACGTTTAAACGGTTCTATCCCCTTAATTGGATTTGCAGGCGCACCTTTTACGGTAATGAGCTATTTGGTTGAAGGCGGTTCATCGAAAGATTTTAAGCTGACCAAACTTTTTATCCATAACCATCCAGATTTAGCGCATAAATTGCTAAGTAAAATTGCCGCCGTTACCGCTGACTATCTGAATTTACAAATTGCCGCCGGCGTAAATGCGGTGCAATTGTTTGATAGCTGGGCACTATCACTTTCGTGGGATGATTATAAGGAGTTTTCGCATCAATATAATGTAGAAATCATATCTAAACTAAACCGAAAAGACGTTCCGGTAATTTCTTTCTGTAAAGGAAGTTCTGTTTTTGCGCCTTTAATGGTGGAAGCGAAACCCGATGTGGTTTCAATAGACTGGAACGCGGATTTGCGGAATATCAAAAACAGCATTCCTTCAAATATTGCAGTTCAGGGAAATTTAGATCCACATATTTTGTACGCCGATAAACACGTGATTAAAGACAGAATCCACCGTTTATTCGAACGTATGCGTGGCGAGGATGGCTTTATATTTAACTTAGGTCACGGTATTATGCCTGATATTCCTTTTGATAACGTGAAGTACGCGGTTGATGTGGTGAAAGAGTTTAGATATTAAGAGCCTCATCCTAAATCCTTCTCCGAAGGAGAAGGACTTGCTTATCAAGAGGATTATTTATTTTGACCATTGACCATTGACCATTGACCATTGACCATTTACAATTAACCACTTAAAAAAGGTGTACAGATACATACTTGCCATTCATATCATATTTGTAGTCAGCTGGATGGCGGGCTTGTTTTATATTGTACGGCTGTTTATTTATCATACCGAAGCAAATGAAAAGCCGGAGCAGGAACGTTTAATCCTACAAAAGCAGTTTCAAGTAATGGAAAGCAAATTGTGGAACATCATTACCACGCCAGCAATGGTTTTGTCCGTTTGTGCGGGATTGTCGATGCTTTACCTAAATTCAGCATTACTCCATACGGATTGGATGTGGGTAAAATTAGCCTTTGTTACCGGATTGTTGATTTACCACTTTATGTGCGCTGGGATTATCAAACAATTGAAGGCTGGGAGATTTTGGATGACTAGCACCCAGCTTCGTTTATGGAACGAGTTAGCCACCATTTTTTTAGTCGCAATTGTTTTTACCGTCATTCTTAAAAATGCAGTTGATTGGATTTATGGCTTAGTGGGTTTAGTGATTTTTGCCTTTGTTATTATGATGGCTGTAAAGCTTTATAAAAAAGCTAGAGAGCGGCATAAAGTTTAACTGTCCACTCTTTCTCTTCCCGTTTCTTAATTGTCTTTTATTTGCTTTTGCGCAAATAAAGCAACGAATTTCCCTTAGCAAATTCGAACGATTCCTCATCAAAAAAACCTATTTTTGCGTTTTCAAAAAAACAAGCATGATTTATTTCTTCATCAATCCAACGGAAGCCATTTTTGTTCTACAAACTGACCAATTGCTTGCCTCACAGGATATTCCTAAACTCGAATGGCTTTTTGGCGGCGCTAAAATTTCATCTGAAAAAGCTTTAAAAGGTTTTTTCATCGGCCCACGAGCTGCTATGATTACACCTTGGAGCACCAATGCGGTTGAAATTACGCAGAACATGGCTATCCAGGGCATCATTAGGATTGAAGAATTTAAAAAAGTTGAATCGGACTTTGCTGATTTCGACCCTATGCTTTCTCAAAAATACAACGATATCGATCAGGCTGTTTTTACCGTCAACATCAAACCAGAACCTATTTTATCTATAACAGATATTGCTGCGTATAACATTCAAGAAGGATTATCTTTAAGTACCGAAGAAGTTGAATATTTAGAATCCCTCGCTAAAAAACTAGAAAGACCTTTAACAGATTCTGAGGTGTTTGGATTTTCACAAGTGAACTCAGAACATTGCCGCCACAAAATCTTTAACGGAAAATTTGTAATTGATGGTAAAGAACAACCTACCTCTTTATTTAAGTTAATCAAGAAAACATCAGAAGAAAACCCGAACGATATTGTTTCGGCATACAAAGATAACGTTGCTTTTATAAAAGGCCCTAAAGTGCAACAATTTGCGCCTGAAAGAGCCGATGTTCCAGCATATTACGCCACCAGCGATTTTGATTCTGTGATTTCTATCAAGGCAGAAACTCATAATTTCCCAACAACTGTTGAACCATTTAATGGCGCCGCAACCGGTTCTGGAGGAGAAATTAGAGACAGGTTAGCGGGTGGTCAAGGTTCTTTGCCTTTAGCCGGAACTGCGGTTTACATGACTGCGCTTTCTCGCCTGGCAACCGATCGTCCTTGGGAAAAAGGCGTAAAAGAAAGGGCTTGGTTATACCAAACTCCAATGGACATCTTAATCAAAGCATCTAACGGCGCTACGGATTTTGGAAATAAATTTGGTCAGCCTTTGATTACAGGTTCTGTTTTAACTTTTGAACACGAGGAAGCCAACAGAACTTTAGGCTTTGATAAAGTGATAATGCTAGCCGGTGGCGTAGGTTACGGAAAAGCTAGTCAGGCACAAAAGCAAAAACCACAAGAAGGCGATAACATTGTTATTTTAGGTGGGGAAAACTACCGAATTGGTATGGGTGGTGCAGCAGTTTCTTCTGCTGATACTGGCCAACACGGTAGCGGAATCGAATTAAATGCGATACAACGCTCGAACCCCGAAATGCAAAAAAGAGCAGCTAATGCAGTTCGGGGAATGGTAGAAAGTGACCATAACGCAATCGTCTCCATCCACGATCATGGCGCTGGTGGGCACTTGAATTGCCTTTCAGAATTGGTAGAAGAAACAGGCGGTTTAATCAACTTAGATAAATTGCCCGTTGGCGATCCAACTTTATCTGCCAAAGAAATCATCGGAAACGAATCCCAAGAACGTATGGGATTGGTCATCAGCGATAAGTATATTGAAACCTTACAGAAAATTGCCGATAGAGAACGCTCTCCAATGTACACGGTGGGTAAAGTCACTGGCGACCATCGGTTCACTTTCAAATCAGACAAAACTGGTGCTAAGCCAATGGATTTAGAACTGGCGGCAATGTTTGGCAGTTCCCCAAAAATAGTGATGGATGATGTTACCGTTGACTATCAATACGAAAGCATTACTTACGATAAGTCTCAATTGAATACCTATTTAGAGCAGATTTTGCAATTGGAAGCCGTTGCTTGTAAAGATTGGTTAACAAATAAAGTTGACCGTTGCGTGGGTGGTCGGGTTGCTAAACAACAATGTGCTGGCCCTTTGCAGTTACCATTGAATAATTGCGGTGTAATGGCTCTTGACTTTCAAGGAAAAGAAGGTATTGCCACTTCCGTTGGTCATTCGCCTTTAACAGCCTTGATTGACCCTGCTGCTGGTAGCAGAAATGCTATTGCAGAATCGCTTTCAAATTTGGTTTGGGCGCCGCTTAAAGACGGATTAAAAAGTGTGTCGCTTTCGGCCAACTGGATGTGGGCTTGTAAAAACCAAGGAGAAGATGCTCGTTTATATGCTGCGGTAAAAGCTTGTTCCGATTTTGCGATTGATTTAGGAATCAACATCCCAACAGGGAAAGATTCTTTATCAATGAAGCAGAAGTATAAGGATGGCGATGTAATTGCCCCAGGAACAGTTATTATTTCTGCCGGGGGTAACTGTAACGATGTTACGAAAGTAGTGGAACCTGTTTTACAAAAAAACGGCGGCGCTATTTACTACATTAACTTATCTAACGACAGCTATAAATTAGGTGGTTCTTCATTTGCTCAGATTTTAAATAAAATTGGCAACGAAGCGCCCGATGTAAAAGATGCAGCGAAGTTAAAAAACACTTTTAACACCATTCAACAGCTGATTAAAGCTGGTAAAATTGAAGCTGGTCATGATATTGGCAGTGGCGGTTTAATTACCACTCTGTTAGAAATGTGTTTTGCCGATGTTAAGTTAGGCGCAAAAATAGATTTATCAGCATTAGCAGAACAAGACAGTATCAAATTATTATTCTCCGAAAATATTGGGTTGGTTTTCCAGGCGGATCGCTCGGTAGAAGAAAGTTTGAAAGAAGCAGGTGTTAGTTTCCATAAAATTGGAGAAGTTACCTCAACTGCTAATTTAGTCATCGCTAACGGCAGCGAAAACTTTAGTTTTGATATTGCTCATTTACGTGATGTCTGGTTTAGAACTTCCTATTTGTTAGATAACAGACAAACCGGAAACGGCTTAGCTAAAGAGCGTTATGATAACTATAAAAATCAGCCTTTAGTTTATAAATTCCCAACTCATTTTACTGGTAAAAAGCCAGTGATTGATGGGTCTAAGCCTCGCCCTAAGGCCGCCATTATTCGTGAAAAAGGTAGTAATTCTGAACGCGAAGTTGCCAATGCAATGTTTTTGGCAGGTTTTGATGTGAAAGATGTTCACATGACGGATTTAATTTCTGGCAGAGAAACATTAGAAGACATCCAGTTTATTGGTGCGGTTGGTGGTTTCTCCAACTCTGATGTTTTAGGCTCGGCAAAAGGTTGGGCTGGTGCATTTATGTACAACGAAAAAGCTAGAGTGGCTTTGGAAAAATTCTTCGCTCGTGAAGACACGCTTTCGGTAGGTATTTGCAATGGTTGCCAGTTATTTGTGGAGTTAGGTTTAATCAATAAAAGCCACGAAGAAAAACCTAAAATGTTGCACAATAAGAGTGGTAAACACGAAAGTATTTTCACTTCTTTAAGCTTACAAGAAAATAACTCCGTAATGCTTTCTAGTTTAGCCGGAAGTACTTTGGGTGTGTGGGTCTCCCACGGAGAAGGTCGTTTTTCGCTTCCATATTCAGAAGATAAATATCAAATTGTAGCCAAATATGGTTATGATCAATATCCTGCTAGCCCCAACGGTTCTGATTATAACACCGCAATGCTATGTGATGAAACGGGACGCCATTTAGTGATGATGCCGCATATTGAACGTTCATTGTTTCAATGGAATTGGGCGAATTATCCAAACGGACGTAAAGATGAGGTTTCCCCTTGGATGGAAGCTTTTGTGAACGCTAGAAAATGGGTGGAAGAAAGGCAGAAATAATAATGCTGTAAATATAGGGAAGTGCTAAGAATTAATTTTTTAGGGCTTTTTTTGTACTCGACCCTTGGTTTGCGCATCAACAAGCGTTTATCGCTTTTAGCTAAAGCAAACACTTTGAAGGGTTTGTTTATTCGTTTTAGGTGCGTTAACGATGGAAGTGGCATCCTTTTGGCTTTTTTTGGCCAAAAGATATAACGGACAGCGTGTTAAAACGCCCAAATTTTTTTTAAACGTGTGATCACTTATCGGACCGATGTTAATAAACAATCCACCAGCGTTTCAACTTCCCGCCTTCAACTTTCAGCCTTTTGCTTTCGGTTTTTAGCCCGTACGAACTACAACGCCGCCCTAACTAAATAGGGCAAAATTTCTTTTTGAAAAGAGATGAAATTCTTACGAACATCGGCATCACTTACCGAGGTAAAGGCGAAAGAAAAGATGATACTTTTACTTGCTTTAATCAAAAACCTCAATCTTTCTGGGTAAGTTTCGTCGTTATTTAATTCTTCAATTTCTAAAAATTCCTGATAAAGTAGCCGTTCCAGTTCATCGGAAAGGTTCTTCAAAAACTCCTGTGAGTTAGCCGATTCTCGAATAAAGTCCCAACCTATAAACTCGTTACAAACCGTGTAAGAAAGCTTGCTTACTCTTAAAATTAATAGGGTTAAATGCTCTTCTTTATTAATGCTTTTGCTATTTTGGTGAACTAAATCATTAATGCTTACTTTTAGATAATCCATCAAAATAGCGTGTAAAACCAACTCTTTGCTCTCAAAGTATTTGTAAATGGTAGCTTTCGCGATTTTGGCTTTTCTAGCAATTTCGTTTACACTGGTTTTATGGTAACCATATTTACGGAACAAATCCTGAGCGGATTTTTTGATGCTTTCCTTAATTTTATCTGCTTCCATTAGTTTGATACAGTTAATATATTTCCGTTAATGGACACACGGTACTCTTTCAATGGTCTTGAAGCGGGTGCTTTGTAAGCGGACCCATCTTCAAGCAAAAACAACGAACCACTCGCTTTGTCTTCTACCAGGTTTGAACCCTGTACCCAGGTAACGGCATTTAATTGCTCTGGGTTAACAGTACTACACCTATCGTAGGCGACAATCCGTCCCGAATAAGTTTTGTACAAAACCAGTCCTGCAACACCGCCCGAAGAACGCGGTAAAACAACCACCCCGGCAGATGCCTGAAGACTAGATAATTCGTTAAGAAGGGAGCCTTGATATGTGAAAAGAACTTCAGGCAAAAAATCTTCCTCTTTACCGCAGGATTGAACCGATAAAAGTATAATTACAGAAAAGAAAAGGCCTAACTTTTTCATTTATATCACTTCAGTTTGAAACTGTTTTAAGAAACGAACATCGTTTTCAGAAAACAAACGCAAATCTTTAATCTGATATTTTAAGTTGGTAATTCTTTCTATTCCCATTCCGAAAGCAAAACCGGTGTATTTTTTTGAATCGATGTTCACATTTTCCAATACGTTGGGGTCAATCATTCCGCATCCTAAAATTTCTACCCAGCCACTTTGTTTACACATTTGGCAGCCTGCACCTTTACAAATGGTACAAGAAATATCCATTTCTGCGGATGGTTCTGTAAAAGGGAAATAAGAAGGACGGAAACGAACTTTTGTGCCCTCGCCATACAATTCTTGCACAAAATAATATAAGGTTTGTTTTAAGTCTGCAAAAGAAACGTTTTCATCCACATACAAACCTTCCACTTGGTGAAAAAAGCAATGCGCCCTGGCCGATATCGCCTCGTTACGGTAAACCCGTCCGGGCATTAATGCTCTAAACGGTGGTTTTCCGGCTTCCATTAAACGGACTTGAACAGATGAAGTGTGGGTTCGGAGGGCGTAAGCCCCCCTCTCGGTCTCACCCCCTGATGGGGGAGATGCCTGTCCTGATGGATTTGCATCAGGAAGATTTTTATTTTGAGATAAAGCAGAGCCATCCAGAGCTTCTCCTCCTTCGGGGGAGATTGAGAGGGGGCTTGGGCTTTGTACAAAAAACGTATCCTGCATATCTCTTGCTGGATGTTCTTCTGGAAAATTCAATGCAGAGAAATTATGCCAATCGTCTTCAATTTCAGGTCCTTCGGCTAAAACGAAGCCTAAGCGTTTAAAAATCTCTACGATTTCTTTACGTACTAATGAAAGTGGGTGGCGACCACCAATTTCAAATCCCTCGCCCGGTAAAGTAAGGTCTTCTTTGTTGGTTGGAGTAGTATTTGCCGTGAACTTATCTTTGTTATCGTTAAACTTAGCTTCTGCTAATTGTTTAAACTGGTTCAGTACTTTCCCTAATACGCGTTTTTCTTCGGGTGATACCGCTTTAAACTCATCGAACAAATCTTTGATGATACCTTTTGAGCCTAAAAATTTGATGCGGAAGCTTTCTAATTCTTCTGCTGTTTTGGGTTCAAAAGCGTTGATTTCGGTAGTGTACTGAGTGATTTTAGACTGCATAGGGTACAAATTTAAGAAAAAAAGTCTCTTTAATTTTAGAATTAATTTTGGGCGGTAATTTGGGCGTAAATTTTGAAGATTATGGACGGATTCAAGCGCTAATCCGTGAGGATATAAAAATCTGAAATCATAGTTTTTTGATATATTAGTTTGATAGGCAATCTTGACGAAGCACCTGCTTAAGCAGGAAATTGTTGATATGATAAGCGGCGCAAATCAATTAAATCAACATTGCTACCAAACCAGTCCAGCCGGTTTGATGACTTGCACCTAAGCCCTTACCGTTATCTCCGTTGAAATACTCGTGAAATAAAATATAATCCTTAAAATGAGGATCTTCTTGCAGTTTTTTATTGTCGCCAAAAACCGCTCTTTTACCATTTTCATCTTTTAAAAATATATTCACCAACCTTTTTGAGACGCGGTTTGCGGCATCTTTTAAGGTAGTGTAATTTCCAGATCCGGTTGGCATTTCTATTTTAAAGTCATCGCCGTAATAATCATGGAACCGATGGATAGATTCAATCAGCAAATAATTTACGGGCATCCAAATCGGGCCTCGCCAATTGCTGTTACCCCCAAACATCCCGGTATCACTTTCTGCCGGGGTATATTTCACTTCGAAAACTTCATGATTAAATTCAAACACAAACGGGTTTTTTTCGTAAACCTTTGAGATAGAACGAATGCCAAAATCAGAGAAAAACTCATTTTCATCCAACATCCGCCGTAATAAACATTTCATTCGGTGCCCCCGTAGCAGGCTCAGCAGCTGAAGATTTCCCTCATTGTTTTTTCCTTCCCAATTGCTTACTAGCTTAGCCAAATCGGGTCTTTGGCGGGTAAACCACCTAATGTGCGCAACCAGTTCTGGCAATTTCAACCAATTTTTATCGTCTATAACATCTACGGCGATAAGCGGCAACAAGCCTACCAATGTGCGCAACTTTAATCGTTTCCAATCGCCGTCGTTGGTGTGCAACATATCGTAATAAAAGCCATCTTCTTCATCCCAAAGTCCAGCACCTTCAATGTTATTCATGTTTGCCATTGCACCAGCAATGTAAAAGAAGTGTTCAGCAAATTTGATGGCCATATCAACATAAACCAAATTATGGTACGAAAGCTCCATGGCAATCCGCATCATATTTAAGGCGTACATTGCCATCCAGCTGGTTCCGTCAGATTGCTCCAAAACGCCGCCACCTGGTAAAGGTTTGCTTCGATCAAAAATTCCAATATTATCTAAACCCAAAAATCCACCTTCAAAAATATTGTTGCCTTCCGTATCTTTTCGGTTAACCCACCAGTTAAAATTGAGCATCATTTTATGGAACATTTTTTCCAGAAAAGCCAGATCGCCTTTACCAGTGCTTTCCTTTTCCATTTGGTAAATTTTCCAGGCAGCCCAAGAATGTACCGGCGGGTTAACATCACTAAAATTCCACTCATAAGCAGGGAATTGCCCGTTTGGGTGCATGTAGCGCTCGGTAATTAAAAGCAGAATTTGTTGTTTAGCAAATTTGATATCGATACTTGCCAAGGGAATACAATGGAAAGCCAAATCCCAAGCCGCAAACCATGGATACTCCCAATTATCGGGCATCGAAATAATATCCGAGGCTCTTAGGTGTCCCCAATCCTCATTTCTTCCAATTTGGTGGCTTTGCGGAGGTTTTGGCTCGCCTGCGTCACCTTCTAACCATTCTTTAACGTAGTAATAATAAAATTGCTTGCTCCAAAGCATCCCTGCCCAAGCTTGCCTTTGCACCAACTGCTCATCTTCCGTTTTGCCCTTTTGCTTTTCCGCATAAAAGTCATCGGCTAAAGATATTTGAGCGCTAAAAATATGGTCGAAATCGGTAAAAGGAGTTTTTATTTTTTTATTTGCCAGCCTTATTTTAATGGTGATGTTACTTTGTGCAGCAATTTCTTTTTGGTAATAAATAGCCACCTTAGTGCCGTTTTGTTGTGGATTGATGCTGTCGTTTTTGCCATTTACCACATAATCATTGATACCGTCTTTTACATAAAGTGTTGCATTTGCCGAACCATACAATTTTTGATTATTTGTTTCATTTTCAGTAAATAGAAATGGGGCTTCTTCCTCTAGGTAGCAATAATAGTTGCCCAATTTTTCGCTTTTTAACATCAAAAGGTTACTATCAAGCGGAGAAATAACCGGCCTGCTGGTTTCCGTCCAGTCTAAAAAATTTCTAAACCAAAGCGTTGGTAAAAAATGGAGGGTTGCTGCTTGGTTGCCCCGATTATGGATGGTGTAACGGATTAACAAATCACTCTCGTCGTTTTTGGCGTATTCTGTAAAAACATCAAAATATTTATCTTCATCAAATAAACCGGTATCTATCAGTTCGTATTCTGGGTCAAATTTGCCTCTTGCTTTGTTTTCGGCCAGCAATTGCCGGTATGGGAACGCTCCCTGCGGATATTTGTACAAAAACTTCATGTAGCTGTGCGAAGGCACATTATCCAGATAATAATAAAGCTCTTTAACATCTTCGCCGTGGTTACCTTCTGGGTTGGTTAAACCAAAAAGACGCTCTTTTAAAATTGGATCTTTTCCGTTCCAATACGATGTTGCCAAGCATAAAATTTGCTGCTCGTCAGATATACCGCCAATCCCTTCTTCTCCCCAACGGTACGCCTTGCTTCTGGCCATGTCATGGGTAATAAAATTCCAGGCATCGCCGCTGGCGCTGTAATCTTCTCTTACTGTTCCCCATTGCCTTTCAGATAAATAAGGTCCCCATTTTCTCCAACTTTGAGGTTTCTTTAATTTGCTGACTTCTTTCATAATGTTTTGATTAACAGTCGGAATGCTGTTATGCGCCTAATTACACAACAATTATTCCTTAATTGTACTTTTATATTTAGGTGTTGCACCTGCTAAAACCGATGAATAAGAGACCATTTAAATTTGATGCTTTTTACAAATCCATCTTGCTGTAAATCTAAAGAAACGCTTCTTTTTATACGAAGAGGGTTTTTCTATTGAGCAGCTTAGCGCAGCCGTGTTTTATTAAATGTATCATATTTTGATTTGCGCC
The DNA here is from genome assembly GCA_036379295.1 of Pelobium sp. Taxonomy (GTDB): domain Bacteria; phylum Bacteroidota; class Bacteroidia; order Sphingobacteriales; family Sphingobacteriaceae; genus Pseudopedobacter. The sequence continues at coordinate 8,986 of DASVGY010000080.1, read as the reverse complement.
GCTAAATCTGATAATGACATGACAAAAATTAATCAATCGATTAATTAAATTTGCCGCCGTTATGACGGATAACAGATTAGACACCAAGAACAAGATTTTGGCAATTGCGGAAGGCTTATTTGCAGATTTAGGTTTTGATGCTACTTCTACCAGATTAATTGCAAAGGAGGCGGGTGTAAACATTGCCATGCTTCACTACTATTTTGGTGGTAAAGAGGGTTTATACGTAGCTATTTTGGAGAAGCATTTTACGGAGAACAGGCTGCGCCTTCAAAATATCAATAACGATAATATTTCCTCTTTTGAGAAACTGGAAGTTTTTATTGATAGCTATGTGGATAACATGAAACGAACCCGCTCTATCCAGCGGCTAATGTATATTGAAATGAGCTTAAGTTTACGTAGCAAGTTAAACGACCATATAATAGAACTTTTATCAAAAAACCTGCAGCAGATAAAAAAGATAATTGAGGATGGCGTTGCCAACGGAACGTTTAACAAAGTTGATTCTGATATGCTTATTGCATCTATGTTCGGCACCAAGATATATCTTATCAACGCTTCGCCAGTGGCATCTTTATTATTTAACGGTCATGCGAATAACGAAGAGCTGCTAACGGATGAGCTATTGGTTCGTTTAAAAGCCCATTTAAAAAAAATGTTCAAACTGTATTTAACCAAATCATGAATATCAAACAAAATCAACAACCCCTAGTTCATAAACTTTTAAAAATTTGCAGGGTAAGCTGTTTATTGGCTGTAATGCCTTTTATCTCTTTTGCGCAGCAAGTTAAGTTTATCAGTTTAAAAGAAGCCATTTCTTTGGGTTTAAGCAATAGCAAATCGTTAATGCTTACACAAAATAAAGTTGCCCAGGCAGAGGCTGCCTATCAGCAAGTTTTAGATGAAGCTTTGCCCAAAGCAACTGCAAGCGCAATTTATAACCATGCAGAAATTCCTAACCATGTTTTACAGTTAGGACCTGGCGACCCTTTAAGGTTGCCCGCAAGTGCAGATGCCTATTTAGGAACTTTATCTGTTCAGGAACTAATTTTTGCCGGTAACAAGCTAAAGTATGCGAAAGAAAGTGCTCAGTTATTAAAGAAAATCGCATCGTTAGACGTTGATAAAAACCAAGACGATGTTGTGATAGGGATTATCGACTCTTATCTTAACCTGTACAAAATAGATGCAAGCAAATCCGTTGTCAACCAAAACATAACAGCATTAGCCACACAGCTTAAGCAAACACAGCGCTTTTTTGACCAAGGGATTGTTACTAAAAACGAAGTATTACGTATCCAATTGCAGCAATCAAATGTAGAGTTAACGGGCTTAGATTTAGATAAAAATAGAAACATTGTAAACTACAATTTAGCGCTATTGCTTGGTTTGCCAACATCTACTGTTATCAAAACAACAATTTTGCCGTTTGATTTTGCAGCAGAAAATAGCGTTAATACCTACATTGATAGTGCGCTTAACAACAGACCAGAGCTTAAGCAAATTGATTATCAATCACAAATTTTAGGTAAAAGCATTGCCAGTACCAAAGCTGATAAGCTACCCACATTGGGTGCTGGGATAGGCGCTTATTACGTTAACCCAAGTGGTAATTTTTTTCCCGAAAAAAATGAGTTTATCACACCTATGACTGTTGGTTTAACCTTATCCTGGAATATTGGAAGTTTATGGACCACCAAAAATAAGGTAGCAGAGGCTAGCATTAAACAGCAGGGTGTTCAAATACAAAAAACACTTTTAGCAGACCAAGTTAAAGCAGAGGTAAACAAAAACTACGAAGCTTACTTGCAAGCTTTGAAAAAAATTGAGCTACTTAATACATCAATTGCGCAGGCTACAGAAAATGATAAAATAATTCAATCAAAATATGAGAATAGCATCTCGCCATTAACAGATAGGTTAGATGCTAATACGCAGCTTTTTCAGGCAAAAATAAATTTAGAACTGGCAAAAATTGATGCACAGGTTGCCTATTACAACTTATTAAAATCAACAGGTAAAAAAATTATATTATAAAAACAGAATGGAAACGCAAAAACCCAAATCAAAATCAGCAAAAGTAATTCCGATAATTTTAGGCGTACTTATACTCATCGGAGCCATTTTTGGTATCAAAGAATATATTTATTTCAGTAAACACGTTGACACTGATGATGCACAGATTGATGGAGACATCAGCCCGGTTGTATCAAGAGTTGGTGGCTATGTTGATTCTATTTATTTTGAGGAGAACCAACATGTTAACGCCGGGCAGTTATTGGTTAAGCTAGATGATAGAGAGTTTAAGGTAAAGCTGGAGCAAGCACAAGCGGGTAAGCAGTCTGCGGTTGCAAACGTTGGCGTGTCCGAATCTGTGGTAAATTCAACCGCAGCTAATATTGCCACCGCAAAGGCAAACGTTGAAATTGCTGCTGCCAAGGCTAATAAAGCAAACAAAGATTTTTTAAGGTACCAAAACCTAGTTAAAGATGGCTCTGTTACGCAGCAACAATTTGATCAGGCTTTGGCCGATAAAAATGCGGCAGACGCTAGCTTAAAGGCGGCGAAAACGCAGTATGAGGCCGCAAAAAAGCAAGTTAATACCAGCGAGTCGCAGGTTTCTGCAGCCAGCTCAACCATACAATCGCGAACTGCCGATATTGATTATGCCAAGTTAATGCTTTCTTATACTAAAATTACGGCGCCTACCTCGGGCATCGTTTCCAACAAAAACATACAAATTGGGCAGCTTATACAGCCTGGTCAATCTTTGTTTGCTATTGTAAATGACAACAGCTTGTATGTTAAGGCAAATTTTAAGGAAACGCAGCTAGAAAAACTGAAGGAAGGTCAACTGGTTGATATCGAAGTTGATGCTTTTCCCGACGTTAAGGTTACAGGTCATATTTATAATTTTTCTCCGGCTACGGGCGCAAAGTTTTCTTTGCTACCGCCGGATAACGCTACCGGAAACTACGTTAAAGTTATTCAGCGGATTCCTGTAAAAATACGTATTGATAAAAACGAAATTCTACCTAAACTACGTCCCGGAATGAGCGTAAATGTTTCGGTACATATAGCTGATTAACATGGCAGAAAAAGGTCTGAAAAAGTGGGTAATTACCATAACTGTAATTGTTGCCTCGCTTTTAGAATTAATAGATACCACAATTGTTAACGTTTCGTTACCCCAAATGCAGGGTAATTTAGGCGCAACTCTCGAAGATATTGCTTGGATTACAACCGGTTACGCAGTAGCCAACGTAATTATTTTGCCAATGTCTGGCTGGCTTGGCGAAACCTTTGGCAGGAAGAATTATTTTTTAACTTCCATCATTATTTTTACCGTAGCGTCTTTTCTTTGCGGAAACGCAACCAGCCTAAACGAATTGATTTTGTTTAGAATATTGCAAGGTTTGGCGGGCGGAGGTTTGATTTCTACGGGGCAGGCTATATTGTTAGAGGCGTGGCCACCCGAAGAAGTAGGTACTGCAACGGCTATGTTTGGTTTGGGTGCGGTGGTAGGGCCAACCTTAGGGCCTACAATTGGTGGTTATATCACCGAACATTTCTCTTGGCCGTGGATATTTTATGTAAATATTCCGGTCGGGATTTTAGCTGCCTTTGCCACTTATCTGGTTATCAAAGAAACACCAAAAACGGCTAAAGGGCGTCCTATCGACTGGTGGGGAATTGCTTTATTAGCTTTAACCGTAGGTAGCTTGCAAACCGTACTTGAAAAAGGAGAAAGTGAAGATTGGTTTGCTACCACCTATATTTTGGTGTTGGCCATAGTTTCTGTGCTTGGCTTCCTGCTATTTATATGGCGAGAAAAAACCGTTGAGTTTCCAATCGTAAATCTTGAGATTTTAAAAAAGCGGAGTTTTTCTGTCGGGATGTTTTTTAGTTTTATTTTGGGGTTCGGACTGTATGGCTCAGTGTTTATATTCCCTATTTTCTGTCAAAACTTACTTGGCTTTTCGCCTTTGCAAACCGGAGAAATTTTGTTGCCGGGCGGTATTGCAACCATCGTTTTAATGCCTTTTATAGGTATTATGTTAAAAAAAGGCGTACCAGCACAGCTAATGGCGGGCTTTGGAATGTTTATGTTTTTCGTGTTTTCTTTGATGTTAAGCAAGTCAACGCTATCTTCCGGAACCGGAGATTTCTTTTGGCCGCTTATTATAAGAGGAGTGGGAATGGCCTTTTTGTTTGTGCCTTTAACAACATTAGCCATACAAGATTTACGAGGCAAAGAAATTGGACAAGGAACAGGACTAAATAACATGGGACGGCAGTTGGGCGGTTCTTTCGGGATTGCGGCTTTAACTACCTTGCTACACATCAGAATTGGTACACATCGCAGCAATTTGTTATCAAATATTAATGAGTATAACAACGCATTTACCAGTAAAATCCAGGCAATTACACAAAGCTTTATGGCAAAGGGCTACACTTTTTTAGATGCACAGCATGCCGCCACTAAAGCGATAGATGGCATGGTGAGTAGGCAGGCAGTTTTATTAACCTATACCGATGCTTATTGGTTGGTTGGTTATGTAATGCTATTTTCGATACCCTTACTGCTATTGCAGAAGTTTAAAAAAAATGCTGAGATCCCTGCTGATGTTCATTAAAACAGATGCTAATACGCATTTGAAAGGATGGAGTCTGTCAGCCACCCACTATTGTAGCGCAGAGAGATAAAACTTTCGAATTTGTGATTAAAATTTTAGCTTTAGCGATAATCATGCTGAAGCTAAGGTTTTTAAAATTATGCCCGCTATTTTTTGTGTGCCTTTTTGGGGTTGCAAACGCACAGTCAACCATAAGGGTTGATAGCTTATTGCATCAACAAAAAACAAGTTTCCTCATTAAACAAGACACCGCCAGTTTGCTTTTAGCCAACAAAAGCAAATTAGGTGCAACCATTTTTTTAAGGATAGGTACCGAGGATATATTCAGCTATCATTCGGTTGATGTATTTAGAAACTTAGCAGGGCTAAATCATACCATTTTTATAAAATACAATGGCAAGGCATTTTATAACGGCCCTCTTGTTTCTTATACCTTAAGAAAAAATCACCCCGATTTGCAAACCTTTAAAATTAACTTAAAAGCAAACCAAGTGCTAAAGTTATTTGTAAAGATTGACAATAAAGGACTTAAAAAAAGCAATCGAGAAATACAGCTTTACAATTCTGAGGGGTGGAACCAAATAAAAACATCGGAGACGCAAGCAACCCAAACCAGTTTATACTTTTCGTTGCTTTTTATTGGTGGTTTAATCATCATGATTTTGTTTAGTTTGTTGGTTTACCTAGAAAATAGCGTACCCGATTTTTTGTACTATGCCGGCTATTTAGTGTTTGTGCTATTATTTAGCATCGTTGCAGATTTTCCGGCAAAATACAATTCAATTATTATTTGGAATTTCCCGCACATAAGCCTTAACAGCAAAGAGGTTTTGGTTTACGGTTATTTAATATGCTATCATTTGTTTTTAATTCATTTTTTAAATCTTAAAGAACTCATCTTCTCGGTTTATAAATGGCTAATTGGGTTAAACTATCTTTTTGCTTTTTTAATGGGCATAAACCTGATGGCCTTATTTTTAACGCCACTAGCTTTTCAAAATATCCTATTTAAATTAAATACAATTTTGCTTTTTGCCGTAATACCTGTTTATGGGTATATCATTTACCGCTTGTTTAAAATGAGGCATTTGAGCTATTATAAATACATTTTGTGGGGTATCTTGTTTTTTTACCTGGGGAATATCGCTGGCACCTTAAGTCAAATTTTTAATTGGAGCGTTGGAGGTTTGTTCCCTAACAATTATACACAAATTGGAACATTTGTGGAGCTTTGCTTTTTTTCTTTAGGTCTTGGGAGTAAAATGATAGAGGAAAGCAGGGAAAAAATAAAGTTTCAAAATCAGGTTTTAGAAACTCAAATGATGGCGCTGCAAACTCAAATGAATCCGCACTTTACATTTAACTGTTTAAACGCAATCAGAAATCTGGTATTAAAAAAGGAAACGGAGAAAGCATCGGTTTATTTATTGAAATTTTCTAAACTACTCCGTTTAACACTTGAAAATTCGATACATAAGGAAGTTAGCCTTGAGGATAATTTAACTTACATAGAAATGTATTTAAGCATGGAAAAGCTGCGTTTTGGCGATAGTTTGAATTTTGAAAGCCATCAGCAACTTAGCCAAGACCGTTCAACAATCTTTATTCCTCCAATGTTGGTGCAACCTTTTATAGAAAATGCCGTTAAACATGCGTTTACCGCTGAAATTCAACAGAAAAATATTAGAATTGCTTTTATTCAAAACGGCAATATTTTAGAAATAACCATTGAAGATAATGGTGTTGGCATTAACGCAAAAGCTAAACATATTGAAAAGCACATTTCGCGGGCGAACGAAATTATAGCTAATTATTTGTTGCGCTGGAACGCCATTTATCAACACAAGATAAAGCTTTCTGTAAAGGATAAAAAAACGATAAACCTAGCCGATAGCGGAACAATTGTAAATATTAAGCTTGAGTTATCGCCTTGATGGATTGCCTTTTGAGGGCCGAAAAATTTTACAATCGATGGTTAGTTTTTGCTAAACCATCCTACAAGCATTTGATCTATAATTTACCAATCACCGAAAAAAATTGGTGAAAGGTAGCTTAACCCTTTTGTAACAAGCCAATGTAGGTTTCAAACAAAATTTGAAGATAGGTTATCGTGAAACTGAGTTCTTTGATCGTAATTTTATCACCAGGCTAAAAAGCTCAATAATATTGGTTGTGTGCAAATAAACTAGCTTTTTACCGCAAGCGCATAACTGGGCAGCTAGCTTGTATGCCCCGCTTGCGTTAAAATAAAAGCAAGCTTGCACAAATTTGTCGGAAAAAACAAAGCCGCTTCATTTTGAAAGCGGCTTTGCAATTAACAATTAAAACCTGTAAAATCCTGAAAGTAAATTGATGAAATACCTTCAGGTGTGATTAACCTTGAAACTAATTTACAAAAAAAATATCCTAAACAACAACTTCAACACAAAATATTTTAAAACCGTGTTATTAGTTGCTACTATAAACTAATTTTTTGTGCCAAAATTTCGTAATAAAAAATAAAATATTTCAAATATTAATATATTATTTTTCCGGTAGCGGTAACAATGGAAGCAATCCTAACGGCATCAAATATCCGTTCTTCTTTGGTGCCTAATTTTATTAGTGAATCTTCATGGGCATTCACACACATTTCACAACCATTTACTGCGGATATGGCTAAGCTTAAAAGTTCAAAAAATTCTTTCGAAGTTACTGGCTTTACCATCAACTGCATTCTTATACGGGCCGGAATTTGAGTGTACTTTTCTTTCTGTGTAAAATGGCGAAACCTATAAAAAACATTATTTGATGCCAGCAAAGATGCACACGAAACTGCTTCTGCTAGTTCATCTTCTGTAGCTTCAAATTTTAACGCTGTTTTTTTATAAAATTCTATCAAAATGGCGTTTTGGTTGTTTGCAGCAACACTTAGACCAATTAAAGCGCATTCTTTTTCTGTTAAAAATTCTGAGGTTAAGGTGCTGTTAAAGTTGAGCTTTAAATCGCGTAGATACTTAAAATCTGTTGCATTTAAAACTTCGAGTGCGTTGTTATTAATGGTGCTTTCACCAAATATATCTAACACTTCTTGTGTAGTTTCTGAAATATTCATAGTATTGATTATCAAATAGTTATCAAATAGTTTATTATAAAAAATCCCCTTGTTAACGCACAAGGGGATTTTTTTGGGTTAAGCAGTTAAAGTTGCTTCGCCTTTTTCCCAGTTACATGGGCAAAGTTCATCTGTTTGTAAACCATCTAACACGCGTAAAACTTCTTTTACGTTTCTGCCAACGTTTAAGTCGTTTACACTAATCCAACGGATAACACCTTGTGGGTCTATAATAAAAGTGGCTCTGTAAGCTACTTTTTCGCCTGCAACCAAAATCCCTAAATCTTCTGCTAATGATTTTGAAGTATCAGCCAACATCGGGAATTTTAATCCTCTTAAGTCATCGTGGTTGTTTCTCCATGCCGCATGTACGTATTCAGAATCTGTTGAAGCACCAATTAGAGTAGTGTTTCTATCTCTAAATTCGCTATAGTTATTGTTAAACTCGGCAATTTCTGTAGGGCAAACAAAAGTAAAATCTTTTGGCCACCAAAACATTACTGTCCATCTGTCGTCTTCATTAATAAAAGAGTCAGATGAAATTTCGCTAAACTCTTTTCCTTTTTCTAAACTTACTACTGCTGTTTTGTTAAACTCTGGAAATTTTTCTCCTATACCTATCATAATTTTGTATCTTAATATATGTTTTTAATGTTGCGGCAAATGTAAGGCTTAATAGAATCGCTTTTTATCGTATGTTTTGATAGGCTTATAGTTAAAAGCTATAATCATTTAACAATAAATAGTCCTTTAATTTTGTCATTTGATGATTGGGAGATGGATTAATTTAACAGTTAAATGATATTCTTAGACAGTCTGTTCAAAAGGAAATATTTTTAAAAAAGCACTTTCTATCAACAAGCTTCGTAGATTAGCTCATCACAATATTTCAATCGGATTTAATTAATTATCAATGGAAAATAAAATTAGAGTAGGTTTAATGGCTTATGGCATGTCGGGAAAAATTTTTCATGCGCCTTTTTTTGAGTTACACCAAGGTTTTGAGTTGGTTGCAGTAGTTGAACGAAGCAAAAATAAAGCGACAGCTGATTACCCTAAAATTACTACCTATAGGAGCGTGGAAGAATTACTAGCTGATGAAAGTTTGGAACTCATCGTGGTAAACACACCTAATTATACGCACTACGAGTATGCAAAGGCATCGCTGAATGCTGGCAAAAATGTACTGATAGAAAAGCCTTTTTCGGTGAGTAAAACCGAGGCCGAGGAACTTTTTTCACTAGCATTTAGA
>DASVGY010000079.1:0-13953 GCA_036379295.1 Pelobium sp. | reverse complement strand
CGTTGGTTTTAAAAATAGTCTTAAAAAGCCTTTGTTTTTGCTTAAACTATATGGATTAGTGGTTGGCGTTCTTATCAGATTCCATTGAAAGCCTAACTTATCAGTGTCAAAATTATCCCTGATTGTAGGCATGGCAATATTAAATAAAGGCAACTTGGGAGCTTTAAATTCTTCAAGCACTTTGCCTTCTCCAGGTGCAACTACAGGCCAGCCGTCGTCCCAAGAAATGGGTGCTATAAATGTTTCCCTTGCTAAATTAGCAAGGTTTTTACCGCCATAAGGTCTTGTGCCTAAAAGAACTGTGTACCATTCGCCATTTTGTGTTTCTACAAAATCTGCATGACCGATGCACTGTATTGCGTAGTCGGAGCCTAAATGCCGGCTGGTAATTATCGGGTTTTTTGCTGCCGTCTCATACGGACCACGGATTTTTTTACTTCTAAAGATGGTTACAGCATGATTAAAGTCGGTACCACCTTCTGCTATCACTAAATAATAGAAGCCATTTTTTTTGTAGATATGTGGCGCTTCTATATTTCTGGCTTGCCGTATTGCGCCTTCATCTAACAAAATAGAGACGGAACCTACCAACGCCATTTTTTCAATATCAAACTCTTGTAGCCAAATTTCTCGTTGTTTAGGATACTTTTCGCCTCCCACTGGGGTTTGGTTGCCGGTATACCATGCTTTTCCGTCATCATCAAAAAACAAGCTTGGGTCAATACCCGGAGCATTTTCTAACCAATAAGGATCACTCCAAGGACCAGCCGGATTAGTAGCAGTCACTATAAAATTTCTTTTTTTAGAATCACCACCGGCTCTTGTGCACAATACGTAGTAAATCCCGTTATTAAAACGAATTGTAGGGGCAAAAATCCCGGATGATGGGTTTACACCGTCTAAAGAAACTTGGTCGGGTCTGTCTAAAACATGGCCTATTTGTTCCCAATTAGCTAAATCTTTACTATGGAATATTGGAATACCCGGAAAATACTCATTGCTTGAACATACCAAATAATAATCTTCGTTAACGCGGCAGATGCTTGGATCGGGGTAATAGCCCTTTAAAATGGGGTTTTTGATTGTTCTTTGGCTTTGGGAAAATCCTAACGGGTTAAAGTAAACCACAACAATTAATGTAAACAGGGCTATTCTTGATAACATAAATTTTAATTAAAGGGTTGTTGCAAGTGGTTTTATATTGCTTTGTTAGTTTTAGTGTATGAAAACATATCAAACACACATCTTTACAAAAAAAAGCAATGGCGCATTTGCAATCTGGCACTACGTAATAAAACAGCTCATTTTTAAACTTTAAATAGTAAGTTTGCAAATTAATTTGCTACTTATGTGTGTGTTGCCTAATTGCAAATACTCTTTAATAAACAAATGAACCAGGAAGAATTTTTAAAACTTTACAAACGATCGCTTGCTGAGGAGCTAACTGCCGAAGAAAAGCAGCAGCTAAATAGCTTTACAGACGGTTTTGATTTAAATGCACATGCCTGGAATGAGCAGTTGATGGGCGAGGAGGAAGCGGTTAAGCAAGCGGTTCTTAAAAATATCTACTCGCAACCAGAATTTAAACCCAAAAAAATACTGCCGTTTAGGGTGTGGATGGCTGCCGCGTCAATCGTGATCGCTTTAGTTACTTTTTCTTTTTACTTTTTTGTTAAAAGCCCTGCTTCTTTAGCACCAAGCCCAAAGTCAAATATTGCCAATATGGTAAAACCAGGAAGGCCACAGGCTACCCTTACCTTGGCCGATGGTTCGGTAATTAACCTTAACAACGTAAAAAACGGGATAGTAGCAAAAAGCGGACAATCTGAAATTAATAAAATTAAAAATTCGTTACGCTACAAAAGAAACAACAATCTAGAAATTGCAGGAGCTTTTAACACGGTTAGTACGCCAAATGGTGGCGAATACCAAATTGTATTGGAAGATGGTACCAAGGTTTGGTTAAACGCAACATCGTCCTTACGTTTTCCGGTTGTTTTTTCGGGAACAGAGCGAGTAGTTGAACTAAGAGGAGAAGCCTATTTTGAAGTGGCCAAAAATAAGCGACGGCCATTTAAAGTTTACGCTTTTGGTGCAAAAAGCGATAAATCAATGAAAATTGAGGTTTTAGGAACACACTTCAACGTATCTGCTTATGCAGGCGAAGATTTTAAAACCACGCTGGCAGAGGGCTCTGTGAAAGTAAGTAACGGGCAGCAAAACAGTTTGGTAATAAAGCCCGGTGAACAATCTGTTTTAAATAATTTATCGGGTGCGTTATCGGCTAAGCCTGCAAACCTAAAAGAAGCGTTAGCATGGAAAAACGGTCTTTTTATTTTTGATCACGAGAATATCCAAAGCATCATGAAAAAACTTTCCCGATGGTATGATATAGAAGTATCTTACGAAGGGAAACTTACCAATAAAGAATTTGTTGCTACCATATCAAGAAATGAAAATTTATCTGCGATACTAAAAATGCTGGAGCTTACGGGCACCGTTAATTTTGATGTAAAAGGTAAGCATGTGGTGGTAAAATAAAGCAGGTAAACAAACCAGTTAATTTTAACCTAATTCGTGAAATATTTTGTAGCAGGTAAGCAAAACAATGCCGGGCTATGCATTTTACCGGCGGCTTTTAGGCATCAAAAATTAAGTTCGTTGATATGCGCTTGCGTACTTGTTTTGCTGTGTAACAAAGCAAATGCGCAGGGCATCAGTTTAACTGAAAAAAACGCACCGCTAGAAAGCGTGTTAAAAAAAATAGAAGCCCAATCTGATTATGTTTTTATTTTTAACACCAGCATTTTAAGTAAAGCCAATCCGGTAACCTTAAAAGCAAAAAACGCCAGCCTATCGCAGGTGTTAGAGAGCTGTTTTAAAAATCAGCCTTTAACTTATCTAATAGTTAAAAAAACAATCATAGTTAAAGAGAAAGAAGTTGTTTCAAACATTCAGTTGCCACAGGAAGCGGTGATAGTTTACGGGCTGGTTGTTGATGAGAAAGGAAAGCCTTTTGCCGGCGTTAGGGTGAAAGTTAAAAATACCAGCATTTTTACCGAAACTGACGAGAAAGGAAATTACAAATTGATTTTGCCTGATAAGAATGATTACGTCATAAGTTTTGAAATTTTAGGGTACCATAAGCAAGAGTTTAAGGTTAACGATAATAGTAATTTAGACGTAAAACTTAGCCCCGAACTAAAGATATTAGAGGAAATAATTGTTTTGGGTTATGGAGAAACAAACAGGAGAGATCTTACAGGCGCTATCGGAACGGTAAGTATTACAGACTTAGCGAAGGCACCTGTGCGATCCTTTGATGAGGCATTTGCCGGAAGGGTCTCCGGCGTACAGGTTACATCGCCAGATGGGCAGCCAGGTGCGTCATCTAAGATTCTGATACGCGGAGGAAACTCCGTAACTCAGGATAACTCGCCACTATACGTCATAGATGGTTTTCCAATAGAAGACTACAACATCAACGCCATAAATCCAGCTGATATCGAAGAAATAGAAGTTTTAAAAGACGCATCTTCAACGGCAATTTATGGTGCTAGAGGCGCTAATGGTGTAATCATCATCAATACAAAAAAAGGCTTTAATGGTAAAACAGTTTTTGCTTTTGGCAACTACGCTGGTTTACAAAGCAACACCTCTGAACTAAATTTAATGAATCCCTACGAATTTGTTAAATACCAATTCGAGCTGGATTCTGTTTTGACCAAGGATTTATACCTTACAAACGGTAAAACTATAGAAAGTTACAAGGGCGATGAGGGTATAAATTGGCAAGAACAGCTTTTTAGAACCGCTCCAATGCAAAATTACAACCTATCGATACGCGGAGGAAAAAAGGATTACAGATATTCGATTTCTGGTTCGGCTTTTGGTCAAAAAGGAACTGTGATTGCTTCGGGTTTTCAAAGGTACCAAAGTAGGGTGGTTGTTGATCAAAATTTGAGTCCTAAACTAAAAGTTGGAATCAATGGTAATTTTAGTCATATAAAAAGCTACGGAACACCTTTTACCGGCGGAAGAAATGCTTATCTTAATTTACTAATTAATGCCTGGCAGTATCGGCCCATTGGCGGCAGTACTTCTTTAGATGAGTTACTGAATGATGCGCAAGACCCCGCGGTAGTTTCTGCTACCAATTACCAATGGAACCCTATACTCACCGCAAAAAACGAACTTAGAGACCGTACCGCCAACCAAATAACCACTAATTTTTTTGCGGAATATAATCTTACAAGCCAGCTAAAGCTCAAAGTAACAGCAGGTTTTAATTGGAATACACAACGGAACGATGTTTTTAATAATTCAAAAACAAGGTTAGGCAATCCTTTAAATCCTTTAGGGGTAAGAGGGGTGAATGGTTCGGTTACGTTTATTGATAAATTTAACTTCGCAAATGAAAATATACTTACCTACACTGAACAGTTAAGCAATAAGCATTTTTTTACCTTGCTTTCTGGTTTTACCTTACAGCAAAACACCTTTTCATCTTACGGTTCTGGCGCTATCCGTATCCCAAACGAAGATTTAGGGGTAAGCGGGATATCGCAGGGTATTCCGTTTGCTATCGATTCAGAAGATTCTGAAAACAAATTAGCATCGTTTTTAGCTCGTGTAAATTACAATTATCAATCAAAATACCTGTTTACTGCAAGCTTTAGGGCAGATGGGTCTTCAAAATTTAGCGGTAAAAATAAATGGGGTTACTTCCCTTCTGGTGCCTTTGCCTGGAATGTTGCGCAGGAGCATTTTATGGAAAGATTGGCGTTTCTATCTGAAAGCAAATTACGAATAAGTTACGGTGTAACAGGTAATAATCGAATTACCGATTACGCCTATTATTCGGCTATACGGCAGGGCAATGAGTTTTCTTACACGCCGGGCGGTATCCCCATTAGTGGCGCTTACGTATCCACTTTAGGTAACCCGGATTTAAAATGGGAAAGCACTTCTGAAATCGACTTTGGTTTAGATTTAGGCTTTTTAAACCAACGTTTTACCTTCACTACCGATTTTTACAGAAAACGTACTTCTGATTTATTGTTAGAAGCCCAATTGCCTACCTCAAGCGGATACAATACCACCGTTCAAAACATCGGTTCGGTACAAAACCAAGGAGTAGAGTTTACATTTGAATCCTTAAATTTAAAAAACAGTAAGGCCACATGGAGCACCCAGCTAAACCTTGCATTTAACAGAACAAGATTGCTGGGTTTGGCAAAAAACCAATCAGAACTTTTAACAACCGTAAGGTGGAACTCTGGAAATGCTTATGCACAAAACCCAGCCTACATAGCCCAGCTAAACAATCCTGTTGCTTTATTTTATGGGTATGTTTGGGATGGTGTGTACCAAATAAATGATTTTAATGAAACGGCTCCGGGAGTGTTTGTTTTAAAATCAAACATCCCAAACAACGGTAATCCGGCGGCCAATATTTTACCTGGCGATATAAAATATAAGGATATTAATAATGATAACGTTGTTGATGTAAACGACCGTACAATTATTGGCAACCCTAATCCTAAATTTATTGGCGGCTTAGCAAATAACTTCAATTTTAAAAATTTTGATTTACATGTTTTCTTTCAGTTTGTTTACGGAAATGATTTGATGAACGTGAACCGTTATTTAATGGAAGGGGGTTCTAACATATTTGGCGCCAATCAATTTGCCTCTTACGAAAAAAGGTGGACTATGGACAACCCTTCTAATACTTACTTTAGAACCAGAGGATGGGGGCCCTTTGTTTACTCCTCAAGGGTGATAGAAGATGGGTCTTTTTTGCGATTAAAAACAATAAGTATCGGCTATAAATTTGATAATCAGATAACTAAGGATTTTAAAATCACTAACTTTAGGGTTTTCTTAAGTGCTCAGAACTTAATTACCTGGACTAAATATTCGGGCAACGACCCAGAAGTATCCACGTATGATTCGGCTTTAACGCTTGGTATGGACTACTCTGCATACCCTCGGTCAAAGGTGATAACCGTTGGTTTAGATATTTCTTTTTGATATGGGAAAAAAATTGCTATTTATTTCTATCATCTTAGGCCTATCAGCCTGCAAAAATTATCTGGATACTAAACCTAAAAGCTTTGTTACGCCAAATACCTATTACAGAAACGAAAACGAGCTTACCGCAGCGCTTATGGCTGTTTATTCTGAACTGGGAAATACCGACGAAAGTACTTATTCAAGGTTTTTAGCACTGGAAGCGCCTGCAGCCAATGATGAGAATTTACGAAGAGGACCTAACACCGCCATAAGCGCAGATATCTACAACACAAGTGCCTCGTATGAAAATTTTTTCAACTGCTGGACAGCACTCTACTCGGGTATTCAAAAAGCAAATCTTTTGCTAGAAAACATAGATAAGGCAAGTGCCCCGCAAACCGTAAAAGATAAAATCAAGGGAGAAGCCCTCTTTTTAAGAGCATATTATCATTTTGTGTTGGTAAGTTACTGGGGAGATATACCCTTAAAATTGAAGTCTACCAGCAGCGTAAGTTCCGTAAATATTCGCCGAACCCCATCTGCACAAGTATATGGTGCAATTATTAACGATATGACTTTGGCCCATACCTTAGTGAGCGATATTTCGGAAATTGGAAACCCAGGTAGAATTTCTAAAACGGCCGTAGCCGGAATTTTAGCTCGTGTGTGTTTGAGTGCGGCTGGCAGGCTAAAAGATTCAACTTTTTATGCCGAAGCAGCTGCTTGGGCACAGCGGGTGATTGCTTCTGGTTTACACAGATTAAATCCAGATTACCAACAAATCTTTATAAATCAAACCATAAATGTTTATGATACGGCAGAAAGTTTGTGGGAAGTGGAGTTTTTTCAAGATAATTCATCATCATTGAGGGAATATGAACGATTTGGCTCTACAATCGGTATCAGAAATACTGATGATAAAACCGGGTTTTCCCAAGGAGCGTACACGGCAACAGCGGTGCTGTTTGATTTATATTTAGCAGGAGATAAAAGACGCGACTGGAATATAGCACCATTTTATTACTTAGATAATGACAGAAAAAATGCAGTTGTTGATTACCTTCCTTCTTATAAATGGGGGCGCTACGTGGCAAAGTGGAGAAGAGAATATCAAACCACTGATTACAATAAAAACTTTGGCGGTACTAACTGGCCTCTTTTACGCTATGCCGATGTTCTTCTGATGTATGCCGAGGCCGAAAATGAAATACATGGAGCACCTACACCAGCGGCTTATGATGCTGTTAACCAAGTACGGAGACGAGCCTATGGCTTTCCAATACACACGCCTAGCTCAGTTGCAGATTTGCCGACCGGGTTAACAAAAAATCAGTTTTTTTTATGGCTAAAAGACGAGCGATCCAGAGAACTTGCATTTGAGGGCTTACGCAAGTTGGATCTTTTGCGCTGGGGTCTTTTAACTAGCACTATGCAGCAAATGCTAACTAGCATTAACGCCACTGCACCAATACTCTCAAAAACCGCATTAGGCTACAATGGTAAAGAGGCAACTTTGAAGCCTTATCAAAACTTCACGTCGCGTGATTTATTTTTCCCAATACCAACCCAAGAATTATCCTTAAACACGCTGATAACCCAAACCAACGGATGGTAAAAGCAATTGCGTAAAAAAAAATTAATACATGTGTGTTCCGGTGTAAAAAATGTTCTTAATAGCAATAGGGTCAATCCTTTAGATAACCAATTAGTCTCCACATTTTAACATCGTGTAATGAAAAAGCTGGCAATCCTAAATTTATTATTTCTGGTAATCCTTGTTTCGTGTAAAAAAAATAAACTAACACAAGAACCTAAACCGGTAGAACCGCCTGTAAAAGAAGATTCAATAAAAACGTCAACGCTTATATACGCTGGCGCAAATGGCAAGTTAATTTACGGAAAGTACACTAATGAGGGCGAAACCAATAACGTAAACAGCATTCCAGATTTTTCTTTTGCAGGATATAAAGGCGGCGGGGTTGCTTTGCCAACTATAGCGGTAAAAAAGACGCTGTTTGCAGAAACGGGAGATTGCAGGGCACTAATACAGGCTGCCATTGATGAGGTGGGCAACCTAACACCAGACGCGAACGGCTTTAGAGGTGCGGTGTTGCTAAAAGCAGGCACTTACGAAGTAAGTAATACGCTATTTATTTCTAAGAGTGGGGTGGTACTACGTGGCGAAGGGCAGGGCACCACCGGAACTATATTAAAAGCGACCCGAACAGCACAGCACAGCCTAATTATGATTAAAGGAAGTGGCAGTGGATTAGGTGAAATAGCTGGAAGTAGAAAAAAAATTACCGCTCCCTACGTAGCAACAGGGGATTTATCTATGGAGTTAGAATCAACCGCTCCTTTTAAAGTAGGAGATGCAATTTCTGTTTTGAGAACGCCTAATCAAACATGGATTGATGATTTGTTGATGGCGCAATACGGTTGGACGGCCAGCAGCTACGCCATTAATTTTGAGCGAAAGATATCGTCTATTAACGGTAATACGATTACCTTAAACTCGGCTATTGTTGACCCAATACAGACTAAATACGGCGGAGGATTTGTTTATAAAACCAACATAGCGGGGCGTATATCCGAGTGTGGGGTAGAAAACATGCGTCTGCTTTCTTCTTATGTAAATGATGATGATGAAAACCACGGTTGGGATGGGGTTGAACTAAGCAGGGCCGAAAACTGCTGGGTAAGGCAGGTGACTAGTCAATATTTTGGTTATTCATGCGTAACCATAGGAAATCAATCTGCCTATAATACGGTTGAGGAGTGCGCCATGTTGGATCCTAAATCAGAAACCACAGGAGGTAGAAAATATTCTTTTAACCTAGAGGGCGCTGCCAGTTATAATCTTTTTCAAAGGTGTTATGCCAGGGGGGGCAGACATGATTATGTTACCGGCTCAAGGGTACCGGGACCAAACGTTTTTTTAGATAGCTATGCCGAACAAACCAATGCGGATATTGGGCCACACCACAGGTGGGCAACCGGATTATTGTTTGATAACATTTACGGCGGAGAAATAAGAGTTCGCAACCGTGGTGCCAGCGGTAGTGGACATGGCTGGGCAGGTGCACAAACCGTTTTTTGGAACTGCGTATCTTCATCGCAAACATTCGAGGTATCCAGCCCAAAAGGCGGAAAAAATTTTGGTATTGGATGTAAAGCAACTGATAAACAAGGCACTGGCTTTTGGGAAAGCTACAATGTTCCTGTTACGCCAAGGAGTTTATACATTACCCAACTTAAAGAAAGATTAGGCCAGAGTGCGGTCAACAACATTGCCACCGCAGCTCAACGCAATGGAACTATTATTAACCTTATAAAAAATTGGAAAGGCGAAGGTAAATTGCTGGAAATGTAATGGCCTATTGCTTAACTTTTCAAAAGCGGCTTTAAAACCAAAAGATATACTTTCGGAGTGTTCGGCGCAAGCCTCACTCCGGATTGATGATTAACCAAAATTGCCACGGCCTGTAGCTCAATTAAAATCATCTTTGCAAGCCAGATTTTTTCGAAACACTACGCAAACCTGAAATCTACTATCTAGCTTAAAAAAGGTGCTAGAATGCTGGCTAACAGAAATATATGTTTATTTATTTGTGTGTGTGCCATCACTGCTAATTGTCTTTATTACAAATCACCCTTTGTTTGCTGGTTGAATCTGCTTACTTATATGATGAGTGTGAATACCAGAAATTTTTTTTTAAAAATAAGAGGTGAGAATTCGGTTTGCAAATTAATCGTAAATCGATGGTTTGCGGAACTTGAAATTGCCAATTAACCAAGCCGATTAGCAATCAAGAAAATCAAATCTGAATTTAGTTAACCAATTTATAAATACTAAAAATTTAAAACATGAAAAAAGCATTTAAATTAAAAAACATGAGGGGAGTCTGTTTTTTAGCAGTAGCGCTTGCCTTTACCGCTTGTAAAAATGATGTGTTAGCTCCGGCTGATTCAGACGCTGTGGCAAGTACCAGTTCAAGAGCCGTTTACAGCTCGCGAACGGTTAATTTTAATAACCGGACTGATGGTATTTACACCCAAGCTGAGGCGGTATCAGATTTTGGAAATATAAGCGGATGGAACGAAGACAGAATCATCAATTCTGCCGGAACTACCCGCGTTAAGCTTGAAAAAAATCTGCTCTCAAATGAAGGAGGAGTAATTGCAAGAATCGATATTCCGGACGGTAGCGAGTATGAGTTGCAATATGACGTGAAGTATCATAGCCAGTTTGATTGGAGCAGAGGCGGAAAGGTTGGCTTTGGCTTCGCTATTGGTGATGGTAATTCTGGTTGCGATAAAGCAGATGACGGAAATGGAGGAACCGCCCGTTTGATGTGGTACACCGATAATAATGGCGTTACAAAATTTAAACCCTATATCTATTACAAGGACATGCCAGACCAGTGTGGTTATGATTTTGGTACAAGTTACCCAGCTTCTGGCAGTATACAGCGGGGGCATTGGTACACTGTAAAAGTTTATGTAAAAAGCAATACCGGAAGCAATTATAACGGTAAATTAAAAATAACAATTGACGGTACAACAGTGGTGAATCAAACTGCAATGCGCTGGACAACCAATGACTCAAAACGCTTGATTAACTCAATTCCGTTTACGTCTTTTAGAGGCGGAAGTTCGTCCAATTGGGAATCAAGCACAGATGGCTTGATATACTACGATAATCTTTCGTGGACAAAAATTAACTAAATAAGCACTAAGCTATTTGTTTAGGTATTTATGCCGTTTTAAATAACATTCAAAATTTGTTGCTGGGTAAAATTAATCCAATTAGCTAAATGGTTAACTAAACTAATCGGTTCTGTATGTTTACAGGACCGATTTATAGATATGAAGACGCTGTACTTTTGCATGATTATAATGTGGTTAGTTAATCAACGGGTTAGCGCTCAGCAAAAAAAGAATCCTGTTTCTGTTGATTTTGGCTTGGATTTAACAAGTAATGATTTTAGTTGGTCTATAGCAGGTAATTTAGCCGGAGCTAATCCTAATGTGCTTTCCGAAGTTAGTTGGAAAGATTTGCAAGGTACAGCTGGAGCAATTGGTATAGAAATCCCGTTGTTCGATAGGTTATACGTTAGCGGCAACTTTTCAAAATCTTTTACCTATAGCGGTAAAGCTACAGATACAGATTACACGGAGGATAATCGGAGAAATACTGTTTATAAAGCGGAACTAGAAAGCAAAAACGGTTTTTTTGCGGACTATCAATTAAGTTTAGGCTATCACTTTAATATTAGTGGAGTAACTTTATCTCCAAATTTTGGTTATGGCGGTAATACTCAGTTTTTATATTTATCAGATTCAGATTTTGAGATTTTAAACAGTACGTATAAAGTTTTATGGAAAGGTTTTATTGCGAGATTGGAAATCCAAAAGTACATAAAAAAGTTTAATTTGATAGCTGCAATCGGTTACCAGCAAGTAAATTATAATGCCAAAGCAAATTGGAATTTTATAGATGAATTTAAACACCCTGTGAGTTTTACCCATATTGCAAAAGGCTACGGAACAACAGGAGATCTTAAATTAATTTACCGAACAAAATCAATAATTTGTCCGTTTATTACAGCCGGGTTTTGTTATTCGAGCACCGGTGCCGGAATAGACGAGCTGTATTATACTGATGGAAGAATAGCTAAGACAAGGCTAAACAATGTAAGCCATAGTGGTTATAATTTTGGATTAGGATTAAAAATAGAATTACGATAGCTACTCAACCATGAAATACTTTAATTATTTATTATTATTTGTATTGCTTGCCAGTACAACTTTTGCACAGCAAACCACGCCGCTATGGAAAGAATTTGAAGCGGCGAAAGCGCAAAATAAACCTTCTATTTTGCCTGATTTCTTTTTTGCAGGTTACCATTTCTCTGAACGCCCATACCAGATGTTTCTAGTTATAAATATTTTGATGTTACCAATTTTGGAGCGGTTCTTAACGATGAAATTTTTGATGACGAAAGTATTCAGAAAGCCATTAATGCTGCACCAAACTATGGTAAACCGGCGGTGGTGTATTTTCCTCTTGGTAAATTTTTGATTGCACCAGACAAGGATGCAAGCAAACAAGTAGTTATAATTAAAAAGTAACATTGTTTTAAAGGGGGAGCGGCGCTGGAGCTGGCGGTACAGAAATCTTTCAGGCAAATAAAAGAATTCAGGGACGCTAGTTTCTGTTTAAAAACCCATATTAGTTGGGTTTCAATCTGATAAAAAAGTAACTTCTGAGAACGCAGGAATTAATGAAAAAAAGGGTGAAAAAGTGTTTCCCGAATCTTTGTTTTAAGCACAACTGAAATTGAGGCTTGGCAGGTGAAAATAGAATTAGTACACAATGTTTATTAACATTAATACAATTTAAGAACTGTCTTTGAAATGTATTTATGAAAAAAAGAATAATATATCTCATAGGACTTATTTTTTTAAATCTTTACTTCATTGCTTGTGTAGCCTCGGACGTTTCTGTAGACGGGGCATTATCAAAATCATTTAACAATAGAAAAGAATTAGAGAAAGTTATTGATCATTATAAAGAAAACGGAGAGAAAGAAAAGCTAAAAGCAGTTTATTTCTTGCTTAAAAATATGCCAGATAAAATTGGTTACGATGGTCCGGAGGTTAGAAAATACGATGGGATCTTTTATGTGTTTGATAGCTTAATAAAAAAGAAAGCACTAATTACTGTTAATTCTCCTTTTGTGTTATCTAAATGGGATTCTATAACAAAAATTCAAGGTAAACCTAGTTTATATGAAGACGTAGAAGTTGCAGATATTGAAACAATTAATAGCGATTTCCTTATTAAGGATGTAGACTTGGCTTTTGAGCTTTGGAGAACCTCTCCAGATTATAAATATATAAGTTTTGATTCTTTTTGTGAGTGGCTATTGCCCTATCGAATAGGTACGGAAGCAATTGAACCTTGGAGAAAACTTCTATATAATCAGTTTGCCACTTTTAGAGATACTGCAAACTATCGAAACAGTTATGTTTAGGTGCAGGTATGGGCGGCGATATAGAAACACCAGAACAGATTATTCCCGCTACAGGTTTTCCGGGTAGAAACTGGGAAGTTTGTATGACCATGAACGGCAATTGGGGCTATAATGCTTATGATGACCGATGGAAAAGCACTAAAGATTTACTACGAAAACTAATAGACATTGTAAGTAAAGGGGGTAACTTTTTACTAAATGTTGGACCTAACCAATATGGTGTGATTCCAGAGGTGTGTCAGCAAAATTTACGCGAGATAGGAGAATGGCTTCAACTAAATGGTGAGGCTATTTATGGAACCGTAGCCAGCCCATTTCCATACCTTCCTTACGGGAGAGCTACCAGAAAAAATCAAACTATTTACTTACATGTGTTCAAGTGGCCGGCTAACAAAAAATTAAATATTCCACTATCCAATAAAATTACAAAGGCCTATTTACTGGCAGATAAAAGTACATCTTTTAAGATAACTCCTACGGCTAACGGCAACCAGATTAGTTTACCTGCTTTTGCACCAGATAAGGTAGCGTCCGTAATAGCCATCGAGTTTGTAGGAGAACCGAAAGTTTTAGAGGTACCTACCCATAAGAAATTAGTACAGGCATCTTCTACAGATGTTGCTACAAGTTTACAAGCGCTAACAGATGGCGACCCCACCACAAAATGGAGAGCTACTAAAGGCGAAAAGACTGCAACTCTTGAAGTAGATTTAGGAAAAGCCTATATCATTGAATCGTTGGCATTGATAGAGCCATGGCATCCATGGTCAAAAATGCAACAAACTCATGAGTTGCAATATTTAGATGGTGACGTTTGGAGAACGGCAGTAAAGTCTACTACAAGCGGTACCGGAAGTACAGAGCAGTTTAAAAAAGTAAAAGCCCAAAAATTTAA
>DASVGY010000078.1:0-2241 GCA_036379295.1 Pelobium sp. | reverse complement strand
ATGTACATCTTCGGCTTTTGCGTAGGAGAGTAAATATTCTCTGAAACCAGGATTATTGGTTGGATGGTGTACATGCACATCTCCCGAATACCAGCCTCTTTTTGGCAGGTTAATCCATCTTTCTAAAACAAATTTTTTATTGACTGTTATAGCTGCCGTGTAAACCCTAATTTCATCCTCAATGGGTACATACTCGTTACCATGTTGAATACTGATTTTCCACACGCCAACGGGTAATTCTATGCTAAAGTCTCCTGAAGTTTGGTACATCACGGGCGCTTTCCAATAGGGGATAGATGGCTGTACGCCATAAAGTACGCTTCGGTCGGTGTTGTTGCCTTCGCCGTTAGTCATCCTAACCGGACCAACCCAATTTTTGTCTTTATCAAAAATAATTCCTTTAAAAAACACATCGTTATCAGATGGTTTTCCGATAACATCGCCATAAGGTGGCTTTACATTTTGAGTTTCTTTGCTGTTAGAGATACAAACCATTGCAGGCGTAATTGCTTTGGTATCGCTTTCAAAAATTTGGATGTTGACAACTGCTGTTTTGCTCTTTTTTTGTTGCGCCTGTGTAGCGCCCAAGCCGATAAATAATAAACTGATGAAAAAATAAGATCTCATTTTTTAGGTTTTTGATAAAAAAACAACACGTTTAGGCTATTCCTTAATGGTAATATTTGACGAATGCTCAATCATAAACGGTTTAAGCTCTAAATTCATACTTCTTAAAGGCATAGGATACTCGTTGCTTTTTATAGCCTTATTGTTTTTGTAAACAAGGTTATCTACAGAATACATTTTAAGAATATTTGGGGTTACCAGTTTAAATGTGTTTCCTTCAATCAAAATATTTCTGTTGTATCTGCTTATTTCTTTGGAGCTTTCTTCGATACCCGAGCTGGCTGTAATTACGCCCAAACCCAACATTAAACTATAATTGCAGTTATCAAACATGTTATTTCTGATGGTTAAATCGCGAACGCCAGCTTGTTCAAACCAAAACCTACCGTCACCTTCTAAATTAATAGCAGGGCATTGGGTATGGAAATAATTGTTTTCAATTACGGTTTTTGCTCTGGAGCCTAATAAAATCCCTCTGGCTCTATTTTTTAAAACCCTACAATTTTTCATCAAAACTTCTGGGTAAGCTTGTGACGAAGCAATTACATCGCCCACTTTTACATCTTTAAAAATCGGTTCTTTAAATGTTACGCGAGTATATTCTTTATTGATTCTTTCTACGGCATTTACCACCATATTACCATAAGTGTTTAAGCTTTGCGCATTCGCCAACTCTACTTGCAAACCAGGTTTTAAAAAATCAAAACCAAATTGCTGGTAATGAATCAGTTTTACCATTACTTCTTTGGGCGATATGATGTCCATAATTTTAACGTAAATGCCATGGATATTTGTAGCATCGTCCATCATGCTTTCAAAAACGCTGTTTTGTAGCGTAATTTTGCCTTCGCAATTCACAAAATGGGTTGCGTCTGCCGTGGTGCTTACCATTCGTCCTGGCTTCGCGATGACTTTAACACCATCTAAAAAAATGTTTTTGCTGCGTTGCCCTAAGATACCAACGCCACCAGCGTGATATATGGTTATATCATTAAATTTAACCGACTCACTTTCTGTAATGATGAAAGCGGGACAAGCCCTATCCATTGCGTTAAAAATCATGGTATTGCCCACGGTGCCCACTATTCGAGGAAAATGGATACGTACCACACCCGGCGACAGTTCTTTAACGTTCATGTTTTGCGTATTCAGGTAATCTCCACCATTTTGTAAAGGCTCTCTTTTTGTGGCTTCATATTCTAGCAAGTGCCAAAAAGGGTACAATACCCGTTGCGGTTCTCCGCCGTTGTCTCGCCCGATAACCTTATCTCCTGTGAACAGTAATTTGTTATGGCTTATTTGGTAAGGATATTCTGCAGAAAACGCAATGTCTAAACTGTCTTGGTATGCACCTACAATTTTACCTTCGGAGTGGAAAGTACGTTTATAATCTATGGAAAAATTTTTTAAAGTGATGTTTTTTGAGCCTAAGAGTAGGAAAGGAGAAACGAAACCATCAAAAATAAATGAAGAACCTTGCCCATCAATTTCTAAGTTTTCCATTCCGGAAAGATCAAAGGTAAATCGCTTTAAGCCTTCGTCGTTGTTGCTTACGAAAGCATATTTTTCTGATGCAAAATCAGCGTTGAAATGATAGGTACCTTTTTCGAAAAC
>DASVGY010000077.1:0-12699 GCA_036379295.1 Pelobium sp. | reverse complement strand
CTCGGGATTTGTGGTTTTTCTAACGAAGCTTTTTCAGAAATTACGCAGCCATCCTTGACAACTGTTGACCAGTTTAGTAAAGAGATTGGTAAAAATGTGGCAAATCTCTACTTCCATAAAATGAAAAAGGATGGAAATGCTGAACAAAATAAGGTGGTAAATGTGCAGCCTAAGTTAATCATCAGAAACTCCACACTTAAGAACGGTTAAAATCGTCGTTATCAATTATGCGGTAAATACCAAATAATTATCGCCGGTTTTTTGTCATAAACCCAAACAGTTATCCATATTGCCAAAGACTAAATTTTATAAAAATTTTTAGTTTTCCACAATGTAATTAATTAATTACAAGCTATCTACACGGTTTTACTTCGTTTAAGCGGATGCTCATCTTTGCCCTGTGGAAAACTGAAATTCGTTTATAGCTTCAAGGAATATAAATTTGATGAAAAACCCCTAAAGTTTTTTTATTCACTCAATCTTTAACAACAAAATAAAACAGTAATGGCAAAGGCTTCTGCATCAAAAACCCAAAAAGGACTCAAGTTCGAGCGTCACTTTAGTAAAGAAGGAACAAGTGTTTATGATCTTTTTGATTACGATAAAAGATCTTCAATAATCAGAAATCCTTCTGGCGATGCAGTTTTTGAAATGAACGATGTAGAAGTTCCGCACAGCTGGTCACAAGTTGCTACCGATATTTTGGCGCAAAAGTATTTCAGAAAGGCTGGAGTGCCACAAGCAGATGGTTCAACCGGTTCTGAAAACAGCATTAAACAAGTTGCGCATCGTTTAGCAAATTGTTGGAAAATTTGGGGCGAGCGCTATGGTTATTTTGCAACTACCAAAGACGCTGAGATTTTTTACGATGAATTAGTTTATACGATTGTTGGTCAGTTGGCAGCGCCAAACTCTCCGCAGTGGTTTAATACAGGTTTACATTCGTCTTACGGAATTACTGGTGGTCCACAAGGTCACTATTTTGTAAATCCCGAAACCGAAAAATTAGAAAAATCTACCTCCGCCTATGAACGTCCACAGCCACACGCTTGTTTTATTTTATCTGTAGAGGATGATTTAGTAAACGAAGGTGGTATTATGGATCTTTGGGTTCGTGAGGCTCGTATTTTCAAATACGGTTCTGGCGTGGGTACAAACTTCTCCCGTATCCGTGGCGAAAGCGAAAAATTAAGCGGTGGCGGTTATTCATCGGGCTTAATGTCTTTCCTAAAAATTGGTGATAGAGCGGCAGGAGCAATTAAATCTGGCGGAACAACCCGTAGAGCAGCCAAAATGGTTTGCTTGGATTTGGATCACCCAGAAATTGAAAGCTTTGTAAACTGGAAAGTAGAAGAAGAGAAAAAAGTTGCCGCTTTAATTGCTGCTGGTTATGCTTCTGATTACGAAGGTGAAGCTTACCGCACTGTATCCGGACAAAACTCTAACAACTCGGTTCGTATTCCAAACACTTTCTTTAATGCGATGAAAGAAGGAAAAGGCTGGGATTTAACTGCTCGATCAGACGGCAGACGAATGAAAACTATTGATGCCAATAAACTTTGGGATGATATTGCATTTGCGGCTTGGGCTTGCGCCGATCCTGGAGTGCAGTTTGACACTACCATCAACGAATGGCATACTTGCCCAGCGGGCGGAAGAATTAACGCTTCTAATCCTTGTAGCGAGTATATGTTTTTAGATAATACCGCTTGTAATTTAGCATCCATCAACCTACGCCATTTCTTTGATTTAGAAACCTTGATTTTTGATGTTAAAGGTTTCGAGCATACTTCCCGTTTGTGGACTACTGTTTTAGAAATCTCTGTGTTGATGGCGCAATTCCCATCAAAAGAAGTGGCTCAATTATCTTACGACTACAGAACATTAGGTTTAGGTTACGCCAACTTAGGTTCTATGCTAATGGTTGCCGGCATTCCTTACGATAGCGATAAAGCTAGAGCAATTGGTGGTGCAATTACCGCAATTATGACCGGTACATCTTACGCTACTTCTGCGGAAATGGCCCGCGAGTTAGGAACTTTTGCCCGTTACCAAGACAATAAAGAAAATATGTTACGTGTAATGCGTAACCACAGATATGCGGCTTACAACGCAACAGATGCATACGAAGGTTTAGAAATAGCGCCTCCAGGAATCGATCAAAAAGTTTGCCCTGATTATTTATTATCAGCAGCTTGCAATGCTTGGGACAAAGCAGTAGAAATGGGTGAAAAATACGGTTACCGTAATGCACAAACTACTGTTATTGCGCCAACCGGAACCATTGGTTTAGTGATGGATTGCGATACAACTGGTATCGAGCCTGATTTTGCATTGGTAAAATTCAAAAAATTATCTGGTGGGGGTTATTTCAAAATCATTAATCAAGCGGTTCCTGCGGCGTTAAGAAATTTAAAATATAACGAGGAAGAAATTGAAACCATCGTTAATTATGCAAAAGGTGCGGCAAGCATCAAAAAAGCACCTCATATTAATCCAGATAGTTTAAGAGCCAAAGGTTTTACTGATGCTGATTTAGAAAAATTAGATAAAGCAATTGTTTCTGCTTTTGAAATTGGCTTCGCGTTTAACGTATGGACTTTAGGCGAAGATTGTTTAAAACGTTTAGGCTTTAAGCCAGAGCAGTACAATGCGCCAGACTTTAACGTGTTGAAAGCTTTAGGTTTTACACGTACACAAATCGCAGAAGCAAACGAATTTATTTGCGGAACAATGACGATTGAGGGTGCGCCTTACTTAAAAGAAGAGCACTATCCAATTTTTGATTGCGCTAACAAAAACGGAGCAAAAGGAGTAAGATATATTCACGCTCACGGTCACATTAAAATGATGTCGGCTGCACAACCTTTCCTTTCTGGAGCAATTTCTAAAACCATCAACTTGCCAAACGAGGCCAAGGTTGAAGAAATTAAAGAAAGTTACGAACTATCTTGGAGCTTAGGTTTAAAAGCAAATGCACTTTACCGTGATGGTTGTAAATTATCTCAACCATTATCAACAAAATCTGATACTAAAGAAGATAAAATTGACACGGTTGAAGAAGTTTTAGGTAAAGCAGGCGAGCTAAAGTTAAGCGATTTAACACCAGAACAAGTTTTAGAAGCGGCAACAGCTATTCTACAACGTTCAGAAGACACCAACTTTATGCGTCAGCTTTCAAGAGTGGTGCAGAAAAAAGTAATGCCAGCTAAGCGTAGAGGTTTTACACAAAAAGCGAGCATCGACGGACAAACAGTCTTTGTAAGAACAGGTGAATACGGCGACGGAACCTTAGGAGAAATTTTTGTGGATATGCACAAAGAAGGCGCAACTTTCCGTTCACTGATGAACTGTTTTGCCATTGCGGTATCAGTTGGTTTGCAGTACGGAGTGCCTTTAGAAGAATATGTAGAGAAATTCACTTTTACCCGTTTTGAGCCAGCAGGAATGGTTACCGGTCATGCAAACATTAAATCGGCAACCTCTATTATTGATTATATCTTCAGGATGTTAGGTTACGATTACCTAAACCGCACAGATTTGGTTCACGTAATTACAGAACAAAATGTAGTTACTGATAACCCAACGATGCAGGATAGTGACGTTAACCATGATGCTACCAATGTTTACAAGCCAAGCCCCGTTAAAGAGACAACAACAGCCGGTGCTGCAAAAGCACAATCTTTTGATTTATCAATGGGCGCACAATCAGATGCTCCAGCTTGTAGCAGCTGCGGTCATACCACCATACGTTCAGGTACTTGTTACAAATGCTTAAACTGCGGAACATCTATGGGTTGTTCATAATTCAAATTGAATATTAATTTAAAGCCTCGAAAGATATAATTTCGGGGCTTTTTTTTGCCTGCTCTTAACAAGCGAATTAGCAACAAAGTGTTATTTGGTTTAGTTTTGTGGTTGCGAAAGCATTTTCCACTTTTCTCACTATAAAAATTACATTTATTGCGCCTGTTTTTTAGGCTGCTAATTCTGTTAAATCAAACCGTTGGTCTATTTTTGCATTATCAATTTGATTTAACTGATGATTGTAGGAATACCGAAAGAAATTAAAAATAACGAAAGCCGCGTGGCTGTAACCCCGGCTGGTGTAAAAGCATTTGTTGACCAAAGACACAGCGTTTATGTACAAAAAAATGCGGGGCAGCAGAGCGGCTTCTCTGATGAAGAATACCGAAATGCAGGTGCAATAATCTTGGAAACCATTGAAGAGGTCTATGACATTGCAGAAATGATTTGTAAGGTGAAAGAACCTATTCAAAAAGAGTACGATTTGATCAAAGAAAATCAATTGATTTTCACCTATTTCCATTTTGCTTCTTCTAAAGAATTAACTGATGCGATGATGGCAAAAAAGTCAGTGTGTTTGGCCTATGAAACAGTTGAAGCTAAAGATGGTTCGCTGCCGCTGTTAATACCAATGTCTGAGGTTGCCGGACGAATGGCCGTACAGGAAGGCGCAAAATACTTAGGGAAACCGAGTGGTGGAAGAGGTGTATTGCTAGGAGGAGTTGCCGGCGTAAAACCTGCTAATGTTTTAGTTTTAGGTGGCGGAATTGTTGGAACAGAGGCAGCGAAAATGGCGGCCGGTTTAGGAGCTAACGTTACAATAATGGATGTTAACCTAAAGAGGTTACGTTATTTGAGTGATGTATTGCCTGCTAATGTAGATACAGTGGTAGCCAATGCGTATCAGATTCAGGAGGCGGTAAAAACTGCTGATTTGATTATAGGTGCCGTATTAATTCCTGGGGCTAAAGCACCGCATTTGGTGAAACGCGAAATGCTGAAATTAATGAGGCCCGGAACTGTGATGGTTGACGTAGCTGTAGATCAGGGCGGATGTATTGAAACCGGAAAACCAACCACACACGAAGATCCAATTTATATTATAGATGGTATTGTACATTATTGCGTTTCAAATATGCCTGGCGCTGTACCATATACCTCTACCATGGCGTTAACCAACGCTACCCTGCCTTATGCGCTTGAACTTGCAAATAAAGGGTGGGAAAAAGCATGTACAGATAATTATGAGCTTAAAAAGGGTTTAAATATTGTTAATGGCAAGGTTGTGTACAAAAGCGTTGCAGATACATTTGATATGCAATTAGAAGAGGTTTTCTAAAAAGGCAATTGAAGTGGTTAAAAAAAATCCGATTCCATTTGCCGTAGCAAATAAAATCGGATTAAAAACTAATCAAAAACTTTCTTTACCTGCTGGGTCTTCCACTTCCACCTCTTGAAGAAGACGAAGAAGAGCGGGAGCTGGATGGAGCAGGAGCACTAGAACGCTCTACACTTCTCCCCGAAGAGCTGCTTTGCATACTTGGCGTACTACGTTCTACCCGTTGCGGTCTGTTACTAGGTGCTTCACGCATTTGTGGAGCTGGAGAAGATGATGGCGCACTGCTTCTGGAAGATTCGGTTGTTCTGCTTGCAGGCACACTTTCTCTCGGTGTAACCGTCCGCTCTGGTCTGTTTGATGTGCTCACCTCAGCATTTCTTTCGTTCTCTCTGCTAGTGATGGTTCTAGATGAACCGTCATCAGAACGGCTTAAGTCAGAACGGCTAGGCCTGCTTGCAGAAATGTTGTCACTGCTTCTGCTAGCTTCAGTCCTCATTGTATTTCCATCATCAGAACGACTCACACCCGAAGATCGCTCAGGTCTGGCTGAAGAAGCGGTTGAACTACTTCTATTGCTATTTACTGAGCTTCTGCTATCTTGACTATCAGACCTACTTGGTCTTGCCGTATTACTTGCTATACTTCGTGGCGAAGCATCAGCGCTTCTATCTACAGTTGGTCTGTAAATATTTACCTGTCCGCGGCTAACCCTATCAGAACTTGGCCTGCTATTATCCGCTACCCTGTAAACCGGCACATCTCGGCGGGTTGCCCTCCTCACATCATCCCGGCCTGGACCGCTGTAATATCTAACCCTGTCATTGGTGTAAATGTTATTGATAACGGTGGTGTTATGTATAATATAAACGTTTCGTCGCGGTTCCCAATATCTGCTATAAGATGGGTAATAAATGCATCGCTGCGGAATAAACACCCAATAATTATCAGGAATATAATGCCTACGGCCGATGTGGATATTAATACTTATGCGTGGTGCTAAAGGCGCCCATCCATAATAACCGCCACCCGTTCTCCAGGTTACCCAAGCTGGACCCCATTCTGTATCCGGAGCCCAAATCCAACCATCGTAATCGTCATAAAACCACCTTCCGTAATGGAAAGGCGCCCATCCCCAATCGTAGTCAGACACCCAAGTATTTCCATACTCGGTCATCACCCAATGGCCGTTAGTGTAATAAGGCCTAAAATCACTACCCACGTTTGGTCGCCAAACATAGCCGTAATCTGGGTTGTTTATCCAGTCTCCGTAATACGAAAGTTCATCATAAAATACCTGTAAACTAATGCCATTACGCGGGCGAGCCTGAGTTTTTTCTACGCTGAGCCCCGCTATCAGGATACATATCCCGAAAGCCCATGCTATTTTTTTAATGTAGTTGCTCATTTTTTTAAGATTTAAACGGTTTACCAAAATCAAACGCTTTAAAACTTTGTTTAATGTACAAGCGCTGAAATTGTGACAAAACAGCCATATTACTTTTTAAACGTCGTTTCAAATAAAGAACGAGATCCCCTTTGCGAGCGGTTATATTTATAAGACGATAGGTAATACAAAAAGGTGTCAGATAAAATAACCTTATATAGTATAGAGCTTTTTAAAAGCAAATGGTTTAATTTGTAACATGGCAAAAGGCACATTATACCTGGTTCCGGTAGTGATGGCGGAAGGCGCAGAGCAAAAATCTCTGACTCCTTTTCTATCGCAAACGATCAACGAAATCAATGAATATATAGTAGAAAATGAAAAAACCGCTAGACGTTGTTTAAAGAATGCAGGTTTGCAAACTAAGCAAAGCGAGCTGGTTATTCATGATTATGGAAAGCATCAGCGTGGCGGAAGTTTAAAGCCTTATTTCCAAGGTTTAGAAGCTGGCAGAAATGCGGGTTTGATGAGTGAAGCCGGTTGCCCAGGTGTTGCAGACCCGGGAGCAGAAATTGTTGCCGAGGCGCATAAACGAGGGATAAAAGTGGTTCCACTGGTGGGGCCAAGTTCTTTGCTTTTAGCTTTGATGGGCTCTGGATTTAACGGTCAAAGTTTTGCTTTTCAGGGATATTTACCAATCGACAAAGCCGCAAGAATAAAAAGAATTAAAGAGCTGGAAGGTTTTGCAGAGCGATTTAAGCAAACTCAACTATTTATTGAAACGCCGTTTAGAAACAACCCTATGTTAGGCGATATTTTAGCGGCTTGTAAAAACGACACAAAGCTGTGTATTGCAACGAACCTAACCGCCGAGAGCGAATTTTTACAAACAAAAACTATTTTTGAATGGAAAAACGAGAAATTAGATTTACACAAGCAACCCACGATATTTCTGTTGTATAGAGAACGATGAGAATTCCAACACCTTCTGACGTTTTAATAGTTGGCGTTAGTTCTGCTTCTTTAGCTTTTGCAACCATTTTAGCAAAAGGTGGCTTAAATGTTTTAGTAATTGAAAAAGCAGAAAATCGGACCGAAGAAAGTAGCGGAGCGCTAAATCTAGATGCTTACTCGGTAGAATTGTTAAAACAGCATGGTTTTAAAATTAATGCGAAAACTACCAAACAAGAATTTGAAGAGCAAAGTTTGAGCTTGTTAGCGCATAGTTTATGTTGTGTGATTTGGAGGACGAAACTACACAGTTCTGTGGGGCACCAACACCAGCTAATGCAACAAGAAAGCCTGCAAACCCATCATAGTAATTTTGTTTTCACCTTAGCGGATTTAGAAATACACCCCACCAAAACCGAATCAAATTTTAGAAATGTTTTTATATTGACCTGGCGAGTGATTGCGGTTCAACTGAAGAAGGTTCATCCCTTTATTTTGCATTCTTTCGATGTAGAGAAAAAAGTAATTGCCGAGTTTTACCAGGATAAGACGGAAATGAGTTTTATAAGCCGGTTTATTTCAAAAATCAATCCCTCAAAATCCACGGAGCTACAACTAACGGATAGCCCAATAAATTTGCATTTAAGCCAGCAAAGGGTTTTGGAAGCGGGTAGGTTGCTCCCAAACCTTAGCTTTTACGATGAAAAATTAAAACGAAAAACATCGCTTTATCAATGGTGTAGTTACCAATACTTTTCTCTGCTTGTGATAGGAAAAGTAAACGCACAGCATGTTTATAGCATTGCAAAATGGGTACAGCTCAATTTTGATATCAAATTGTTTTATCTTCCATATAGCGAAGCTAACGATGCGGTTTTCCGTAATTTGAACGTAAAGGAATCAGAAAGACGAACTTTAATCATCAGACCTGACAAATATATCTGCATGATTAACGATACCGTAGAAACCGACATTATCGATAATTATTTGCGCAATGTTTTGATGATGAACGCTAATGCGGAGAAGAACTTACTGAATAATTAGAATCAATAGTTCTCCATTCGGCTCTGTGACCTTTGCGCCCTCCGTGGTAAAAAAAACAGGTCAGGTAGTATTTCTGATGTTGTTTATTTGTCGTCTCAACGACTCAACTGATTTTTAAAGAGTCGGCGAAACTTCTCCATAAATGTTCAAAAGTTCAGTTTCAAATTGAAGGTAAATTTTCCATCTTCGTACCTCTAAAAAATATAAAACAGCATGTCAGAACAGCATATCTTTTTAATTGCGCAAGAGTTAAACGTTGGAAGCAAGCAGGTACAAGCAACTTTAAATTTGCTAGATGAAGGCGCAACCGTTCCATTTATCTCGCGTTACCGTAAAGAAATGACGGGCAGTTTAGATGAAGTTCAGGTGGCGGCGGTTAGAGATCGCATTCAACAATTAAGAGATTTAGATAAGCGAAAAGAAGCCGTTTTAAAATCTATCGAAGAACAGGGAAAACTAACTGAAGAGCTAAAAAAAGCAATATGCTCTGCCGAAACGATGACGCTTTTAGAGGATATTTATTTGCCTTACAAACCAAAACGAAAAACCAAAGCTTCTGTAGCTCGTGAAAAAGGTTTAGAGCCCTTGGCTTTAAGCGTTTTTGAGCAGGATCAAAACAATCCGGAAACGGAGGCAGACCAATATATTGATGCCGAAAAAGGCGTAGGTAATACTGTTGAGGCTTTGCAGGGTGCTAGAGATATTATTGCAGAAATGATTGCCGAGAATGCGGATGCCAGGCTTGCATTGCGTAACCTGTTTTTTGAAAAGGGAATTTATAAAGCAGAGGTGATTAAAGGCAAGGAAGAAGAAGGGGTTAAATACAAAGACTATTTTGATTGGAGCGAACCAGTTAAAACTGCGCCATCGCACCGGGTTTTGGCCATGCGGCGTGGCGAAAAAGAATTAGTTTTAAAGCTAGATGCTTTGCCAGAAGAGGAAGCAGCCCTAAGTATTTTGGAAAGGCAGTTTATTAAAGGTAACAATAAAAAAAGTGCAGAAGTAAAGCAAGCCTTAGAAGATAGTTACAAGCGTTTGCTAAAACCATCAATGGAAACAGAAACCCGCTTAAGATCTAAGCAGGTGGCTGATGAAGAAGCAATTAGAGTATTTGCAGAAAATGCCCGCCAGTTATTACTGGCAGCTCCCGTTGGGCAAAAAAGAGTGTTGGCTTTAGACCCTGGCTTTAGAACCGGATGTAAATTGGTTTGTTTAGACGAGCAGGGAAAACTGTTAGAAAACGCCACCATTTACCCTCATACTGGCGCAGGCGCAGTCAAGGAAGCAGCACAAATGTTAAAATTTCTATGCGAAAAATATAAGATTGAAGCCATTGCAATTGGTAATGGAACTGCGGGTAGGGAAACAGAGGATTTTGTGAAAGCCCAAAATTTAGAAGGTGTATTGGTGGTAATGGTGAATGAAAGTGGTGCTTCCATTTATTCGGCCTCTGATACTGCAAGAGAAGAATTTCCAGATTATGATGTAACTGTTAGGGGGGCAGTTTCCATCGGTCGGCGAATGATGGATCCTTTAGCAGAATTGGTAAAGATTGATCCAAAATCCATAGGAGTGGGACAATATCAGCATGATGTGGATCAAAGCAAATTGCAAACCTCTTTGGATGATACAGTAATTAGTTGTGTAAACGCCGTTGGTGTTGAATTAAATACCGCATCTAAACAGATATTGGCTTATGTTTCTGGTTTGGGTCCGCAATTGGCGCAAAATATTGTAGACTATCGTAATTTACACGGTGCTTTTAAAAATAGAGCATCCTTAAAAAAAGTTGCCCGTTTAGGTGATAAAGCTTTTGAGCAAGCCGCCGGATTTTTAAGAATTAGAAACGGCGAACATCCTTTGGATGCAAGCGCCGTACATCCAGAACGTTATGCTTTGGTTGCGCAAATGGCTAAAGATGTCAACTGCAAAGTAGAAGATTTGCTGAAAGACGCAAAGTTGCGGGAGCAAATCGACCTTAAAAAATATGTTTCCGAGGAGGTGGGTTTACCTACTTTAAAAGATATTGTTGCTGAATTGGCTAAACCAGGTCGAGATCCACGGGAAGCTTTTGAGGCTTTTGCTTTTGCAGAGGGCATAAATAAAATAGATGATTTAAAACCCGGAATGAAATTGCCGGGAATAGTAACCAATATCACCAATTTCGGAGCTTTTGTGGATATAGGCGTTCACCAGGATGGTTTAGTGCACTTGAGTCAAATGGCAGATAAATTTATCTCCAATCCAAATGAAGTGGTGAAAGTTTCTCAAAGGGTACAGGTGACAGTGGTTGATGTGGATGCAGCCCGAAAAAGAATTTCTTTAACCATGAAGTCTGGCGAGAAAACAGTTGCAGAACCTAGAGAGCGAAAAACGTCCACTCCTCAAAAGCCACAAGCTCGCAAACCAGAACAAACCTTTAAGAAAAAAGAAGTTGCGAAGAAAGAAGCTGAAGGAGATATGGCTACGAAATTAGCCGCTTTAATGGGCAAGTTTAAGTAAGATTTTCAAATATTGATGAGGAAGGATTTCCTTTTAAAAATCCAATAAAACCACAATTAAATTAATATTGTAATGTTTACTTTTGGGCCATGGCAAATGTGAAGGCAGCGATACCTAAAGGAACCCGAGATTTTGGTCCGCAGGTGATGATTAAACGTAATTACATTTTTGATACGATTAAAAGAGTATTCAAAAAATACGGTTATCAGGAAATTCAAACTCCAACGATGGAGAATTTGGACACGCTTACAGGCAAATACGGAGACGAGGGAGATCAGCTGATTTTTAAGATTTTAAATTCTGGAGATTATATGCTTAAAGCAGAAAGCTTAAAGCAAAAAGGGGAGGAATTGAGTTCTAAGAAACTATTGCCAATTATTTCTGAAAAAGCTTTACGTTATGATTTAACAGTGCCTTTCGCTCGTTACGTGGTGATGCACCAAAACGAGATTACTTCGCCGTTTAAGCGTTTCCAAATACAGCCTGTTTGGCGGGCAGATAGGCCTCAGCGAGGGCGATATCGCGAATTTTACCAGTGCGATGCGGATGTTGTAGGTTCCGATTCTTTGTTAAACGAGGCCGAATTTGTTTGCATTTATGATGAAGTTTTATCAAGCCTGGGATTAAAGGATTTTACCGTAAAAATAAATAATAGAAAAATACTATCGGGCATTGCAGAATTAATAGGAAAGCCAAGCCAAATTGTAGACTTAACCGTTGCCATTGATAAATTGGATAAAATAGGACTAGATGGCGTAGAGAAGGAGCTTTTAGAAAAAGGATTTGTTGCAAAAGATTTAGCCATTTTGAAACCGGTTATATTATTATCTGGTACAAATGAAGAAAAATTGCACCAATTATCTTCGATATTGCAAAACTCTACTGTTGGAAAACATGGCATAGAAGAAATCTATACAGTGCTTAATTACCTTAAATCATTTAGTTTAAAAACTGCAAAAGTAGAGTTAGATTTAACCTTAGCCAGAGGCTTAAACTATTATACCGGATGTATTTTTGAAGTTAAAACTAATGAAGCTACAATAGGTTCAATAGGTGGTGGTGGAAGATACGATGACCTTACTGGAATGTTTGGAAAAGAAGGGTTAACCGGCGTTGGGATTTCATTCGGTGCAGATAGGATTTATGATGTTTTGGAGGAATTAAATTTGTTCCCTTCTGCAGTAGATGAAAGTACCAAAGTTTTAATTTGTGTTTTCGGTGAGGAAGAAGAAGCTTATAGTTTGCCAATTTTAAACAGGTTACGTGAGGCAGAGATTAATGCAGAGCTTTTTCCATTTGGTGCTAAAATGAAAAAGCAAATGCAATATGCAAACGACAAAAATATTCCTTACGTGTTGGTAATTGGTAGTGATGAGATGCAAAGCGGAGCGCTAAGCTTAAAAGACATGGCAACTGGCGAGCAAATTAAGGTTACGGTAGGCCAACTGTTAGAAAAGTTAACAAAATCAACATAAAATGCGTTAATTGGCTTAATAAGCCAGTCTATGAATTTCGCTATAAGCTTCCACTATATCTTCTGAAAGATTGATAGCTGCCGAAACCGCAATTCCAGCAACACCGGTTTCCATTATTGCCTCAACATCATGCAGTTTTATTCCGCCCACTGCAATTAGCGGGAAAATTATTCCTTCGTTTTTTAAAGTTTCCACAG
>DASVGY010000076.1:0-11526 GCA_036379295.1 Pelobium sp. | reverse complement strand
AAGATTGATAATAACCTGTAATATCTTTACTGTACATTGTACCGCCTAACCATGGCTCAATATCGGTAACTAACCAATGGATTAAAACTCCCGCTAAAGAAGCTAATAACACATTGCCTACGTTTACCTTTTTTATTAAACCACCAATAAATACCATTGCTGCAAAGCAAACATAAACTACTGCAAATCCTCCGTAAAACAATTTCCAAGTTCCTGTATAGGTGTAATTTATTAAAATATCACTAAAAAATAAAAGTAACAATGGTACGGCATAAGCTTTCCACCTGTTTTTAAAATGCGTACCCGCAAATAGCGCAATTGCACCAACTGGCGTAAAGTTGAACCAATTTGCATCGCCCATTAAAGGTATAAAACGTGTTGCCGTTGCCACTAAAACAATTAAGAAAATAATCCAGTTTTTAGCGTTCCAATTTTTTAAAGACATAATTATTTTTTGGATTTAAGCTGTAAAACTACAAATTCTTTTTACGGTATTAAAATTTACTTGTTAAGGAACACTACGTTATTCGGAAGTACGCCGGCATCTACTTTGTAAAGCAGTTTTCCTTCTTTACTGAAACACAGTACGACACCAGTGCTGGAGTATGATTGTGCATCACAAACAAAAAACTGTTGGTTCACCTTATCGTAGTTTAAGCCGTAAGGAATTTTAATTATTGTTCCATCTGTGATCACATTTTCTTTAGTTATTGCATCTGTTTTTAGGTCGTATTCCATAACACCTTTTGCTTTTAAGAAGTATGCTTTATCACCAACAACGGTCATTCCGCTACCAGAAAATTCTTTTATAGATTTAACCACATCTGTTTTGCTATCTATAATTGTCAAAGATGGTTTTACATCGCCATAGTTACCAGTAGACTTTACATATATTCTCCCATCTGGCGTAGCAGTAACTCCACCTGGATTAATCACTACGTCAATTTTTTTTAATTCTGTTAGTGTATTCAGATCAATCACAGAAACTGTTTTATCATAACCGCTACCATCCTGATAACCTAGACCACCAGAGTTTGCAACGTAAATTTTATTATTTGCAATTGTCATTCCATCAGGGTTTCTGCCTACTTTTATATATTTCTCAATAGTTAAAGTCGCTGTATCTATCACCGCAACAGTACCATCAAATGAAGACACAAAAGCTTTATTTTTATTAAAAATAATGTAACGAGGCTGTCTACCTATTTTCTTTTCTGCATCAACAAAACTAATTTGTTTGATACTTTTAACTGTTTTGGCATCAACTACCTCTACGGTATTGGAGGCATTTACCACGATGTACATTTTAGATCCATAAATCTGAACATCATTACCTGTATCACCTAAGCCTCGTCCGTTCTTTTGGGCAAAAAACCCGTTGACTACGGAGCCGTTCTCCAAATTATAATAACTTAAACTAGCATTGTTAGACTGGAAACCTCCCTCGTTTAAAATGTAAAATCCAGATCTTACTTCCGGAAGCTCTTGGTAGTTGTCGTCTTTGCTACAGCTACTGATGGTTAAAACCGCTATCACAGCGATTAAAAGCGTTTTTAAATTGTAATTAATTGTTTTCATGATTTTATATAGTTGTTTTAATTGTTAAACGAAGGGATGTTCCGGGCATTGGAAAACTGCGTACGATATCGTAATTTAAATTGAAAATATTGTTGACTTCGGCACTAAGCACCAAAGGTTTTGTATATACTTTTATCCGATAGTTAGCTGACACATCGCTTACCGAAAACCCCTTCACAAAATAAGCAGGCTTGTTTTCGCCTAAATAATATCGCCCCGACGAAAAAATCTGATTATAGAACACTCCCCAGCGCTGTTTTTGAAAACCTGTATTAAAGGATATGGTATGCTGGGGCGTATAGGGGATTTGATTGTTATAAAGAGGTGATGTAGGGTCGGATTTGTCTAATGCAAGCTGATAGGTATAATTGATATTTGTCTGGATTTCTGATTTCTGGTTGAGCGTATAGTTAAACTTGCTGGTAAAATCTGCTCCGTAGATATTTACCTTACCCACGTTATACATAGTCCAGATAAATAAATCTTTATTGGGCAATGCGATAATTTTATCATTGATTTGGTTAAAATAAACATCGGCACTAAACGATATCCAGTTTAATTTTGCATCCCTAAACCTATCGTACAAAATGCCCAAATTGTGCTGTTTAGTTTTTTCGGGATTTAGCTTTCTGTTACCAAAGTTGGTGTAGTATAAATCGCTAAAAGTTGGATACCTAAAAATATCTTTGTAAAAGCCACGTAATGTAATGTTT
Organism: Pelobium sp.; assembly: GCA_036379295.1. Classification (GTDB taxonomy): domain Bacteria; phylum Bacteroidota; class Bacteroidia; order Sphingobacteriales; family Sphingobacteriaceae; genus Pseudopedobacter. Next base: position 9,235 of record DASVGY010000076.1, on the reverse strand, counting down.
GAAGATACTTGATAAGCTAAAGAAACAGTTGGATTAAAAACCAGCCTTTCTGGAGATTTTCTTCCGGTTTTTACTTTTTCTTTGATATAGGTATTTAAAACATTGCCTTCAAAAGTGAATTTGTTAAGCTGATATTTGCCACCAATTACCTGTAAAATAGAGGTACGGGTAGGATAAGCATATTGGTATAAATTGGTATATAGCGTGGTAAAAAAAACATCTGCTGCGTAATTAAATGTTAGATTTTTGCCTGCGCTGTAAGTAGTTGCAGCAGATTGGTAATATTCTTTTTGCGTATACCTATTATCTAGCTCGCCTTGCTGGTTTAAATACGCAGGATCATTGTAGCGGGTATAATTTTCGGAGTATTTTACAGCCATTAATAAATCCCAATCCTTACCTAAAGCTTGTTTATATTGTGCCTGGGCGTAGAAATCTTTATTCCAAAGCTTTTGCTTACCGGTTGGGTTGTAAAAAATAACCGCGTTTGGCAAGCCACGTTTTGAATCATAATAACTTACCCGAACGTTTAAACTACTTTTTTCTCCCAATTTACCATCAACTCCTGTTCCTAACTGTAAAGCATTAATAGCCGAATTGTCTCTGGTAGATAAAGTATCAGAGCCATCGCCCATTACTTTGAATTTATAATCTCCGGCAGCTTTTTGCAATGCAGCATTTACATTGAAGGCCCAGTTTTTAGTGATTTTTCGGTCGTAACGAATAACTGGGTTTATCAATCCAAAAGAACCGCCGGTATATTGGAGCATCAACTTATTAGATCGGCCTTGATCAAAGCTGGGCATTTTGGTTTTTATAACAAGCAAACTTGCAGATGAAAAAGAGCGGGCGTTCGTGAGCAGATCATCCGGCTGGGCCTGATACAAAGAAATAGACTCGACATTATCCAACATCAACCTCCCCAAATCAATCTGCCCGGTTTGGGCTTCGCTAATATTAACACCATCGTACTGAACGCCGGTATGCATAGGGCTTAAACTGCGGACAGAAACTGTTTTTAACCCGCCTATTCCACCGTAATCCTTAATCACCACGCCTGCAAAATTTCTAATTGCATCCGCTACATTGTAAGAACTGGTTTTTAAAAACGAGGCAGAATCTGCTTTTTGTGTGGCTCTTAAACTGGGTTTATTCGCACTTGCTTTAACGCTTACTTCTTTTACTTCTTGAACGGCATCTATTTTTTGCGCAAAAGCCCATTGACTTGAAAACAACCACAGACTAAAACAGACAAGAAAATATTTTTTTGAATACATAAGCTTAAAAAATAAGCTTGCAGGAAATTAGTTTAAATGAAAATACTGTGCGAAGTACCTACACTCAAAAGCTTCAATCCCCGAAAGCTATGAATTATAAATTGTTTGGCAGGTCTTCTGACTTACTCCCTGTTTTCCGGTCTTCCCATCCGCCAAAAGCGACCAGTGACCTTAAGAATGAAAAACAGTTTTAGAGCTTACAGCTGCGGGACAGTTTAGGATTTACACCTTATTCCCTTTTAATCCCGACCAAAGCCGGGAACCATAACAACCGCAAAAGTAACATTAAATTAATAATCACGAAATATTAGACCTGTATAATTGCAAAATAAAACGAAAGGCGACAGCGTGATAAAAAACAATAAAAAACCTAAAAACCAAACCAGCTTAAAAGACGTTTGAACATTAATTAGCGATAAATCATCGAAAAGCTTTTTTTGGTATGCTTATGGCTATATAAAAATCAGATAATTACATGCTTATGGACACTATTAACAAACAATTTTTTAAAAGCGAAAATTACGGTGGAGAGTTCTCCATACTTAATTCTTACAACCCAACCCAAGGTGACAACAGCGTAGCTATAAGCTCAAAAATTTACACCGTATTTCTTTATGTATTATCTCTGGTAAGTATTGTTTTCTGGATAATATCGTTGAGCATATTACCCTTCGGTCACATCTTTCAGTTTTTGTTAGGTTCTGCGGTACTGCTGATAAATATCTTGGTGTTCAAGTGGGTGCGCTTATAAGGTGATAATGTTCTAATAACATATCACCAATAATTGCTTTAACCGCAAACCATGTTAAAGTAAAAACATTTATAGATCCCTTTTTGCCTTTTTTGATAAACTTATGAATTTCTTAAACGGGTGGCTGATTCGTTAGTTTAACTTTTAAAGCACTTGCTTAATCGTTATTTTTACGGTTAATGAAGGTTTTAATTGTTGAAGACGAGGTTGAACTTGCCGCAAGCATGCGTAGCTATTTGCAAAATCAAAATTATGATTGCGAAGTAGCTTACGACGTTGAAGAAGCAGAAGAAAAAATTTCTCGACACAATTTTCAAATAATTATTTTAGACATCATGTTGCCTTTGGCAAGCGGGATGTCTTTATTAAGAAACTTACATCTGCCCAAGAAGAATTTCACCGTAATTGTTGTCTCCGCCAAAAATTCTGACGACGACAGGCAGAACTCTTTCGCCTTTGGCGCAGATGATTACCTGGTAAAACCTTTCCATTTAGCAGAATTAAGTGCAAGGATACAAGCAGCTCGAAACAACAAGAGCAAGAAACCTGCAATTATCACCCATAAAAATTTAAAAGTTAATGCTTTGACTAACACCGTTAGCGTTGATGATAAAGAAATTGAACTGAACAAAACCGAGATTTCAATACTATTACTTTTAATTGCCAACAGAAACAGAGTGGTTTCTAATTATGCAATTGCAGAAAATCTGAATGCAAAATCTACCCTTTATTTTAATAACTTTGATGCTGTAGGCAGCCTGGTCAACCATCTTAAAATTAAGCTTGGGCGCTTCGGAGAATATATTGAACCTATTTTTACCACTGGATTTAAATTAAATTAGCTTGAAACTACTTACCTATAGTTTAAAAAAATATTGTTTGCTTTCTTTATTGCTTATTGCGGTCAGCATTCCGGCTTTGTACATCTTTATAAGTATTGCTCTCACAAACCTTGCAGACCAAACCTTGACCAATAAAATTGCATACACACTAAATCAGCTAAAAGAGGTACAAACGCCAGATGATTTAGCTCTTTGGAAAAAACTGGATAAAAGTATTGATATCACGCTGTTCAATAAAAACAATTTTAACCAACAACCTTTTACTAAAGCTATTTTAAATAGCGAAAGTAATGAGTTTGAAACTTTCCGTTGTGCGCAAAAAAAAGTAAATATTTTTGGCATTAACCACACTTTAACCTTTACAACTCCTTTTATTGAAAGCAAGTTTTTACTCCAAAGCATTTTGATGGTAACTTTACCGCTTATGTTGCTGGTTTTTATAGGTTTTTTTGTGATTGATAAAACATTGCACCATGTTTGGAAACCTTTTTACCAAATCACCAATTTTCTTAAAACTTACGAGCCGTCCGGCAACCCCCAACTAACAGAAGAAGAATTAGAAATTGATGAATTTAATGAGCTAAAATTTGCGGTCAAACACTTGACAGAAAAATCTGCAGTAAATTACCAATTACAAAAAGAATTTACCGAAAACGCAGCTCACGAACTTCAAACTCCGGTAGCCATTATCAAATCAAAACTTGACTTAATGCTGCAAGAGAAAGGGTTAAGCAACAACCAAAGTTTGCTGATAGACCAAATTTACTATGTACTACAAAAACTGAGTGACTTAAACAAAAACTTGCTTTTTCTGTCGAAAATTGAAAATCAGCAGTTTAGTTTAGGTGATGATATTGATTGCGTGGCTAGCATTTCGGTGAGCGTTAATAGCTTAAAGTTTTTTGCAGAAGGCAAATACCAGCAACTACTTTTTAAGAGGCAGGAGAACGTATTTTTACGTGGAAACCAATTGTTATTTGAGCAAATGCTTATCAATTTATTAATGAATGCTATCCAATATGCGCCGAAAGGTAGTATAGTTAGCGTAACACTCTCTGATGAATCTTTAGTGATAGTAAACGAAGGAGCGCAGCTAAGTTTTAGTGAAAATAAATTATTCTCAAGGTTTTCTAAAACAACAGAAAAGGAACAAATAGGAAACGGACTTGGTTTGGCCATTTGTAAAAAAATTGCTGAAGTTCACGGGTTTGATATTGTTTACAGCTACGCAAACTCAAAGCACCATTTCTGTTTAAACTTTAAGCAAAAAAGCGAAGATTAAATAATAAACTTCGCTTTTTAATTTCGCCTATTGCTCAGAAACAATCATCACAACTTTAGCCTTTACCGCACCCGGTGGATTACTAAAGCCGCCTATCCCTGTAGAGTTTTGAACCTGAACAGTTATTTTCTGTTGAGTTACAAAGTAGCTGTAAGATAAACCATCATAAGTTTGCGGGATAGGCTCAAATGTATTTTTGGTATTATCGGTATTGCCGTCAAAAGACAGGTATACCAGCACACCATCAAATCCATTTTGGTAAACATCTGTATTGGTGAAAGGTATATTAGCCGAGTAAGTTTCGTCGCCGTTTGTGTTGGTAGAGCGTACCCAATCGGCGGCATTTATATTCACATAAATGGTTTGATTTGGTGTTGTGTAATATTCATTGGTTACTTTTCTGCAGGCAGACACTCCAAGTATCACTAAGCCTAAAATTAAGATAGAAAACTTTTTCATTTGTGGAATTTTAAATAAGATCAAATTTCTTTTTTTAGCAATCGTTGTTTTTATAAAGACGATCAACTATCAAGAACCGTTGCATCAGGCTAAACAAAAAACACACCATAATTAAATAACTATTATATTTTACTTTTTACATTGAAAGTTTAACTTTGATTTATAACAACTCAGACAAACATGCAACAATTAGATAAAGCTACCCAAGACCGCGTAAACCAATGGTTAAACGGGAATTATGACGATGCTACCAAAGCCGAAATTCAAACTTTAGTGGATAATAATTCCATTACCGAGCTAACTGATTCTTTTTACAAAGATTTAGAATTTGGAACGGGAGGTTTGCGTGGGATCATGGGCGCTGGATCTAACCGTGTCAATAAATACACCATCGGCGCTGCCACACAGGGTTTAGCTAACTATTTAATTAAAAAATATCCGGGAGAAAAAATTAAGGTTGCTATTGCGCATGACAGTAGAAACAATTCAGACGTTTTAGGCAAAATAACCGCAGATGTTTTTTCTGCAAATGGCATACAGGTTTACTTTTTTAAAGCACTAAGGCCTACTCCCTTACTTTCATTTGCTGTACGCGAGTTGGGTTGCAAAAGTGGGGTGATGCTAACAGCATCGCATAACCCAAAAGAATATAACGGTTATAAAGCTTATGGAGCGGATGGCGGACAATTTGTGGCGCCAGATGATAAAATGGTAATGGAAGAAGTTTCCAAAATTGCTAGCGTGGATGATATCAAGTTTACGGCAAAGCCAGAAAATATTTCTTATTTAGGTGAAGAAATTGACAAAGATTATCTAAATAAAATTACTTCGCTTAGCGTTTCTCCGGAAGCAATCAAACGCCAGAAAGATTTAAAAATAGTGTACTCCCCTATCCATGGAACTGGAATTACGCTGGTGCCTGATGCTTTGCAAAGATTTGGCTTTGAAAATGTTATTTTGGTTGATGAGCAAACCACGCCAGACGGAAATTTCCCTACGGTGGTTTATCCAAACCCCGAAGAAAAAGAGGCCTTAACCCTAGCGCTTAAAAAAGCAAAAGAAACAGATGCTGATTTGGTGTTGGCAACCGACCCAGATGCCGACCGTGTAGGTATTGCAGTGAAAAACTTAAATGGCGAGTTTGAACTTTTAAACGGCAACCAAACCGGCAGTTTACTGGTAAACTACATGCTTTCGGCTTGGGAAAAAGCCGGAAAATTTACCGGTAATGAGTATGTAATTAAAACTATTGTAACTACTTATTTAATAGATAAAATTGCTGCTGCTAAAAATGTAACCTGTTATAATACGTTAACTGGCTTTAAATTTATTGGTCAGATTATGACCGAGTTAGAAGGTAAAGAAACTTTTATTGTAGGTGGCGAGGAAAGTTACGGTTATTTAGTTGGTGATTTTGTGAGGGATAAAGACGCCGTTGTATCTGCTGCTTTTATTGCAGAGATGACCGCCTTTTACAAAGACCAAGGAAGTAGTTTGTACGAGGCAATGATAGATATGTACGTTAAGTACGGCTTTTACAAAGAAAAACTGGTTTCGATTACAAAAAAAGGTAAATCGGGCGCCGAAGAAATTGTTGCCATGATGGAGCGCTTTAGAAACAACCCACCAAAAAATTTAGGCGGTTCAAAAGTATTAACCTTAAAAGATTATGGCCAAAGGAAAGAAACCAACTTAACAGCTAACGTTTCATCAGAAATTGCATTACCAAAATCTGACGTTTTACAGTTTATTACAGAGGATGGCTGCATTATTTCTGCTCGTCCGTCTGGTACTGAGCCAAAAATCAAATTTTATTGCAGCGTTAACAAGCCTTTGGCATCCAAAGAGGATTTTTATAAAGTGAATCAAGAGTTGGAGGATAAAGTGGATACGATAATGAAGGATTTGGCGGTTTAGGGCTGGGCTCTGTCCAATCACAAAAAAGCTTCCCGAAAATATTCAGGAAGCTTTTTTGCGTATGCTTATTTTTTAATTCAATTACCTAACTTTCGGAGTTGCAATCATCCCTCTCAAAACCGAACGTTCGTAAACTTTTAAAATGTTGGATGAACTGCTTGTATGAAATATTTACAACTAGCTATTCGACATATTCCGAAGAGCTAGTTCGAATTAAAGGTAATAGCGGATTTTCAACCCTACATATTTACAATTCGAAATACTTTGCTAAAAGATAAAATCTCGAACAGCCACTTTTTGTGAAAAACACCAACCTGAATCAAAAAACAAATTCCTAAACCCGAAATGAAGTAAACAAAAATTATTTCGTAAATTCGTGATACACAAAATCGGAAAATATGAATACAGCAGATATAAATGAAAGCTTGATAGATAGCTACTTTACGTTGCTTAAAAACTTAAGTCCGAACAACAAATTAGAATTAATTTCAAAGCTTTCAAATTCTTTAAAAACGGTAAAAACAGCAAAAGATAACTCTTGGAAATCTTTGTTTGGAGCTTTAGAGCTTGATCAATCGACGGACGAATTTGTAACAGATTTGAAAAAAGACCGAAAGTTCAATCGTAAATTGGTTGACTTGTGAAAAAGTATCTTTTAGACACCAACATTTGCGCATATTTCTTAAACGGAAAGTTCAATCTTAATACAAAAATTGAAGAAATTGGTATTGAGAATTGTGTTGTTTCTGAAATTACTATTGCCGAACTTAAATACGGCGTAGAAAAAAGTACACTTAAAGATAGGAACAGAAAAACCCTTGAAACATTCCAAACGAAATTTGATATAATACCGATTTTTCCTGCACTTGACATCTATGCAAAAGAGAAGGCAAGATTAAAAACCAAAGGAAACATTTTAGATGATTTCGATTTATTAATTGGCTCTACAGCTATTTTCAACAAATTAATATTAGTAACAAAAAATATAAGTGATTTTGATCGTCTTGACAATATTGAAATTGAAGATTGGACGATCGCTTAAGTTATGCAATAATCTTAGGAATTTAATTACATCAACTCTAAACAATAGTATAAAAAAGAAGGCGAATTATTGTAAGAAAGAATTCCCTGTCTAATAACCTGAAATTTTATTTTTCACCCTCCGGGGTGGCAACCATTCCTTTTAAAACCGCAGGCTCATAAACTTTTAACACATTATTTGAACTACCGACAGATTTAGCACTATTCACTGTTTTTCCTCCGCTCGAGGTGGTAAACTTTCCATTGGTTAAAAAGGAAATCGCCGCTGATAAAGATGTTTCACTTGGGTCTCCAAAATCTTTACTCACATCGTCGTCGCGTTCTGCATCGGGCTTTATGCCTGCAAAATAATTACCATCACCGTTTGCGTTGGTGGTAGAAAAAGACGAAAGGTAAAGGTCGTACTTATCAATCCTAATCGGGAAAAAACCCACTGGCTTACCGTAAGACGTTGAGCCAACAGTTTTTACTGTTAAAAACGGCTTTAAACTATTAATCACCAATTCACTGGAAGACGCCGTACCATCCGTTGTAATAAAAACAACTTTGCTTATGTTATCTAAACTTCCCTCCTTACTAAAAAGAGTTCTGTTATCAGATTTCTTAAAAGACTCATCTGCATAAGTCAATAGCCTTCCATTATTATAAATTAGCGCACCTTGTTGGTCTCTTTGTGGCTGATTTTTTAAAATTGTGGCTAACCCCGCCTGCATGGTTGCATTATAGGTTTGTTCAAACATCGTTTTTCCGTTCAAGCTACTTGGTGCAATTAAATTGATTAAGTGCTCTGCAGTGCTTACGTAACCTCCGGGGTTGTAACGTAAATCGACGACCAAATCTGTAACGCCCGCACCAGAAAATTTAGAAAATACATTAGTTAAGGCCGCTTCTGAATTTTTGTCGTCCGTAAATCTGGCGTAGGCCAGGTAACCAATTTTTTTTCCTCCATTAACCAAAACGGTATCTTTAAAAATCGGGCTACTTTCGTATTTTGCTTTAGTTAAATTAACATCGAAACTGCTTCCGCTTAATTTTTTGCCCGCAATATTTATGGAGTTAGCATTTAATGCGTTATTGATAAAAACATCTTCGCCTCCGTTATAGTTTGTACCTATAGCTCTGCCATTTATCTTTTCAATTTTTACACCTCTTCCCAAACCGGCAAGGGCTGCCGGAGAGCCAGGTGAAACAAACCTTAAAAACACATCATAAGCAGAACTTTTTCCTAAAAGGATAACAGAAAACCCAAAATCGTTGCCTTCTCCGTTGAAATCAACGCTGCTTTGTTTGTTTTTTAAAAATGCCAGCTTACCTTCTGCTGCCAAATCTTCTATAAATGAATACTTTGTTTCATCAGTATATTCCGGATTATACTCGTAAGGAAGGCCGGTGGCAGCGTTTTTACCATAGCGGGTGAGGGCAAAAAGCTCAGCATTTAAATTAGTAATGTTATCAGATCCCTTATATTGTCTTGGGTTAAAAAGGGTGTAAGTTGGCAGTTCTGCATTCCAAAGGTAAACCTGCTTTGCATATAAAAATATAGAGTCTTTGGTAAGCTCGTCTCTGTTAGAAGTTGGTGGCGGTGTTTCCTCTTTAGCGATAATCTTATCTTTTTTACAAGCGGTAAAAAAAATAGATAAAGCCACCAAGAAGGTATTGATAATTA
>DASVGY010000075.1:0-13419 GCA_036379295.1 Pelobium sp. | reverse complement strand
GTCGTTATAATTAAACGAGATTCCTTTGGTTCTTTCACCGTAACCGGGATAATGGCTTTTTTGTTATTGTTCAGTATCACTTCCATTTGCCAATAACCTGAATCTGAACTAGGCATACTAAAAATTGCTACCGCAGGAGTTAAATTGTCTTTTTTAGCGGCAGCATCTGCTTGCTCGAAAGGAGCGGAGTGGGTCATAGTCATTCCGCCCATCATGTTCATCGTCATCAATGGTTTGATAGCAAAAGTCGCTTCTTGTTTTGCTTGGTTGCTTGCAGAATCCAATGCAGTGATGTATATTTTATTGTATCCTGTATTTAATTCAGCATCTGCCCAAAGTTGGATTTTTGTAGCTGCACCAATTGCGTAGGCTTCGCCAACTTTTATTTTGTTGATTGTTGGATTTGGGGTGCTGTCCCCGGTTTTCTCGCAAGAAGTGATTAGGAAGGGGATGATTGCTATCGCTATATATTTTAAGATATTTTTCATTATTTTAAGTATTGTGTAATGAGTATTGGGTATTGAGTGATTTTAATAGTTTTAATAGAATTTTTGGCTTTTACTCTAACGCTGTTGGTTAAGTCATCGGTTCTCCCGGTACGTCATGTCGAGGATACGAGACATCTCACAAGCAAAGTCTGCGAATAATTTTATTTTTTGAATCTTTTTTTTGACATACTAGGTCGTTTTGGCTTTTGCGCTCATGGCTTGCCTGCCCTCATGCCGGGCAAACGGCAGTCACTTTTTTTTCCGAAAAAAAGTAACCAAAAAAACTCTCGCCTGCGCCCTTTGCTAGGGAAGGAAGTGCTTTTACTTTTTTCATCTGTACCGCAAAGGCCAAGGGCGAATAAAAAGTTAAGTCAGGTCCAGTGCTTTTGCTGGGTGGAGAATTTTTTGAGTTTTAAGATGCTAGTGTTAAGCTATTGGAACCAAGTATTAAGATGCTTGTTAGTTTTAAACAATCCGGCACTGTGACCTCTGCGTTCTCTGTGGTTGCAAAATTGCAAACAAAGCTGTACGTATATGGTTGTCTTCGACTCCGCTCAGACTAACACTACAAAAACATCAAGCACTTAACTAAATTAGCATGATTTACACCCAGCTCTTTGAACTCCGCGTTCTCTATGGTTATAAAAGTCCGGTGAACCTCCAATCGTACCTATGTGGTTCATTACAAAACACTAGTATCAGGTATCAAAACGTTACGCTTTAAAACCATCCATCTTTGTGAACTCCTCGCTCTCTGCGGTTACAAAAAAACTGCTATCTCCGTGAAAAAAACTGCGACCTATGCGGTTGAACCAAAACCGCCCAGCTACACAATTGGTGGAGGATGAAAAATAGAAGTTGGGGGATTGACGAAGAAAGCGGGTTTGTAGATTGCTTTCTGTTTTTTGAGTTCTACAATGAGGTTAACGAACTCGAAGTTGCTATCTGGATGCACCAAAGCATCTAAAACTCGGCTATTGAAAGCTTTTTTGTTTTCTTTCTCTTGCTCGGTTTTCTTTAATAATTTACTTAATACGCATTGGCCGTTGCAATGGAGCATTGGCTTTGCAATGTTTTCGCATTGCGTTTTAGCAATGTAGCTTTGGTTGGCTTCAAAATAGAGGAAGACTCCAAATTGCGCTGCAATTTGAAACATCAAACTAAAAATAAGAAAAGCAGTAACTAGCCTTTTCATCTCTCTTTTTACAAGTCTTTGTTTTTAAAAATCCTCAATGAAGTCCACAAAGGTAATAAAAACCAAAGCGTTAACATTGTTAAAGTGAAAAATATTCCTAGGCCGCTACCAAAGAATTGTTGGTACAAAGCACCGGTATAACCCATTAAAGCAGCGATATCTAACTGCAACAAAATCAGTATTCTAGCTAAATCAATTGGATTGAATGCGGTGATGATGATTAAAATTTTCTCTAAAGGATAATCGCTGAAAGCAAATAAAAACACCAACACCAAGCCATCAAAAATAATGGAGCAATAAAACCAGGTCATCAAGGCCAATCCAATTCCTTTAGCTTTATCTCGCATTAAAACGGAGGATAAAAACGCCAGAGAAATAAAGCACAGCGTTAATAAACTCCCCGTAAGAATGATGGTTAATCCGGTAACTGAAAATGCGAATAACAATATCGGGATACCCACACCTAATAGAAAAGCACCTAAAATCGCCACGGAAATCCCGAGATACTTACCCATTAAAATGTTGGTACGACTAATCGGCTGCGATACCAAAAGCTCCGTAAATTCTGAGGCATTGAAGTAATAAGTTGTTGCATAAACTACGCTTACCAAAGGCACAATAATCAACATTACGGTGGTAATACTCACCAAGCCTTTGGTTACGTCTTCATCGGCCATAAAAATACTGACGCAAATAGCGGCCAGCAATATAGTATAAGCAATAATGACTTTGCTTTTTATGATATCTAGCGAAATATATTTGGCTATTTTAAACATTGGATGATAATATTTTTGTGAGCGCTTTACCTAATCTTTGTTCGCCGGTTTCGGCTTTTAAATCGGCTAAAGTTTTATAAAATTTAATGTTACCATCTAACAAATACATCACTTTATCTGCCAGTTCATCCACCTCTGTTAAAATGTGCGACGTAATTAAAATCAGTTTTCCTTTTGCTTTTTCCTGTAAAATTTTATCTTTTAAAAGTTCGGCAGAAAGTGGGTCCAAACCCGCGGTAGGTTCATCTAAAATCAAAACCGGTGGGTTAAACAAGAAAGCTAAAGCGGCGCTTACCTTTTGACGAGTTCCTCCAGACAGGGTATGCATGGCTTTATCTGTCATGGCATCTAAACCATAAGCAGTTATTAAATCGGTATCTAAATTGGTGTGGACGTTTCTCAAATCCTTCATCATTTTAAACAAATCGCCAATTTTCATATTATCGGGGTAGCGACCAATTTGTGGCATATAGCCGATGTTCTTTTTATAATCGTAACTGTTGGCTACAGATTTTCCTTCGAACAAAATTTCGCCTCCATCAGGAATCACCATCCCCAAAATAGATTTAATCAAGGTGGTTTTTCCAGCTGCATTTGGCCCTAATACGCCCACAATGCCTCCACTAGAGAAATCGCAATCGACTTTCTTTAGCACCTCTAATTTACCGAAGGATTTTTTTAGCTGTTTTACTTGGATAATATTTTCCATGGTTTCATTTGTGGGCTATCGTCTTTAACTGATAATGGCGTGATGGAAGGTATAGACCGTTCCACTTTATCTAAAAGATTAACGATAAAACTTCTCATTAAAATTACACTTTGTGGCACTCGTTCAATAATTTGAGCATATAAACTTATTGGGCGGTAAGGTACATCGCCTTTGCCATCTTTATTTAAATCGTAACCCTCGTACTTATCCCAATAGTTGTTACTGAATTTATTTTCGAGCAGTTCGCCATTTGTAGTTGCATCAAAGGTGTTGCCTTTAAAGTTATTGATTGTAAATGTGTTAGCTTCGCAATTTGATAAAATGCGTATGGCCCAACCGTTGTTTAGAAAACTGTTTTTCGAGATTTTATTTCGGTTGCAGCTCTCCATAAAAATGGCTGAAGTGTTTTTGTAAAAGGTATTGCCTTCAATTCGGCTATCTAAAATTTCTTTGAGCAGTAAGCCATAAATAGAGCTTCCCCAGTTTTCATTAAAATGATTATTAATCATTTTAATTCTTTTAGAATACATGACCGCAATGCCTGCTTGGTTATTCGTAAAAGTGTTGTTTAAAAACTGATTGTCGCTAGAAAACATAAAATGCAAACCATAACGAAGGTTTTTCTCGCTCACATTTTCATGCACTACAGAATGTTGTACAAACTCAAAATATACGCCATCGCGGTGACCAGTAATGTGGTTTTTTGCGATTTCTATACTGTCTGATTTCCAGCCTTGAATGCCATTTCCACATTTTCTTTCTGCAAAAGTTCCGGAGATTTTATTGTTAAGCACTTTGGCATGATGAACGTCTGAAAGGTAAATACCGAAGAAATTATTTTTTAGCTGATTGTTGGTGATGGTTACATATTTTGCCTGAAAAACCCTTATCCCAGCAAAATCGCGTAAATCTCCAACCTTTGAGTTCTGAATGATAAAACCGTTGAGCGTAACATAATCTGCTTTGATGGTGATGACTTCTTCTTTAAATTGAGCATCTAAAATCGGGAAACCTTCCCCTAAAATAGTGACTTGCTTATCAATTATGGTATTGATGGAAGGGTAGATTCCCTTTTTTACAATAATGGTATCGCCGTTTAAAGCCAAATTAACAGCAGCTTTTAAGGTAGCAATTTTGGCATTTGGTGCTACAATAATAGTTTTAGCAATTAAGCTAGCAGGAAAATATCCCACCAAAAAAAACAATAAAACTCTAAAATATATCCTGTTGTAAAACATGGTATTGCCTTATTTTCTGTCTTTAACGGCTTCGTTAAAAGTTAAGATTTCAGCATCACTACTTAACTGGTTATTATCCGCCAACATTTCATTGTTAAAGGGAGCAATGTTACCGCCCATAGGCGATTGGTATTGTTTGTCTTTTAAATAAAATGCGGTTCTGCCATCAATAAAAGTAGCTGGTTTGGCAAAGTTAATTACCAAAAGCTGTGCGCCACTAGTATCTACTTTGCCTTGTTCGCTTACTAAGTCCATCAGGCACTCGGCAGAATCGAACTTAAAAATTTTGCCTTTGTTGGTGATAATTTCTGCACCATATTTTTCATCTGCTATCACCATTTTACAGTGTTCGCATACGTCTTTTCCGTAGATAATTGCCTCTGGTTCTGTTTTGCCGCAGGCAGCTATCAGTAAAATTAAAAGGCTTGAATAAATGATATTCTTCATGGTAATGATAAATTAGTGTTTGGTCAATTTGCTTTTCAGTCTTTGTTCTATAAACAAAACTGCAATCGCAATTGCGCCACCTATTCCAACAATAATTCCGCCTACATCGGGCAAAGAACCAGCTAAAAAGTTTAATAGTTGTTTGTAACCTATTAGAGGAGGTTGGTAACTCATGCCTTCCACTTTAATTGCTGCGGTAGGGTCTAAGTTATGGCCGTAATCATACTCCCATAAATAAAAATCGGTAAAGCCAAATGCAGCAAATACCACTAAAATGCCTATCCAAATCCATAGTAATTTAAGGCTTCCTTTCCAAGCTACAAAAAAGCCAAAGGCTACAATTATCCCAAAGAGGTAAGGTAACACTTTAAATTCCCAAAAATTATCTACCACGATATGATGCATACCGATGTAGTGATTTAATCCGTTGATTTGATCTACGTTTCCTGTTAAGCCTGTGAGCCAAATTTTCATTTCTAAGCCTTCCGGATATTGCGGAGCTTCCAACAATATTTTCCATAAGGGTAAAACATAAGCACTTAGCATTAAAAGAGCACTTACAGCAATCAGAATCTTAGACCGGGTTTTCATGATTTTTTGTTTTGAGTTAAAATTACCCGCTCTGCTTTATTTGCGCAGAGCGGATAAGTTTTAGCGTTACTTTGCTACCATTTTAGTTCCAATTCCATATTTCAACGGGGTAGAAGAGCCTTTAGGTGATACCCTTAAATAGCCTTGCATTTCTTGGTGAAGTGCAGAACAGAAATCCGTACAGTAGAACGGGAACATTCCTGGTCTGTCTGGCGTCCATTTTAGCGTATTGGTTTCTCCTGGCATAATTAAAAGCTCAACGGTGTTAGCACCTTTGATGGCAAATCCGTGAGGCACATCCCAATCCTGCTCTAAGTTGGTTAAGTGGAAATAAACTTCGTCGCCCACTTTTACCCCTTCAATGTTATCTGGCGCTAGGTGAGAACGAATAGCCGTCATGTAAACATCTACTCTGTTTCCGGTACGCACTACGCGAGCATCGTTTTCGGACTTAGTGACATATTTATTTTCGTTTTCTTCAATCTTATAAAATCTCACCTGATTTTTAATTACTTTTTCAGCTGGGATCATTTGAGCGTAATGAGGTTCGCCAATGGTAGGAAAATCTAACAAAAGCTTCATTTTATTACCTGTGATATCAATTAACTGGGCAGATTGGGTAAGCTCTGGTCCTGTTGGCAAATAACGGTCTTTAGTAATTTTATTTAAAGCCACTACGTATTTACCATAAGGTTTTCTAGAGTCGCCGCCTGGTACAGATAAGTGACCTGGAGAATAATAAACCGGGATACGGTCGATAATTTCTAAATCGCTTACTCTCCATTTTACAATCTCAGAGGAAACAAACATAGTAGTATAAGCAAAGCCCTTATCATCAAATTCTGTATGCAAGGGGCCTAAACCTGGTTTTTTAACTTCGCCTTTTAATACAGACTCGTATTTTAACACAGGCAGGTTTCCGGCTACCATACCTTCGTAACTTTTGTTTTTGATGGCAGTTAGCATTTTCTCGAAAGAAAATACAGGCAATGCGGCAGCTAATTTACCGCTGGCAACCATAAATTCACCGTCTGGAGTTACATCGACCCCGTGAGGAGATTTTGGACAAGGAATGTAATAAATCAACTCGGGGTAATCTTTAACATCCAAAACCAAAACCGAACTTTCCATGGTGCTGGTAGCGGTATGGCTTTTCTCGTTCAATACATTATGTGCATATTTAGCAGCCGTTTTTTTGCCTTTACCTTGTTTAATTAACTCTTCAGCTTTTTTCCAATTTAAAGCCATGATAAAATCTTTATCCTTTTGGCTAGCGTTAACCTCTAAAAGTGTGTGGGCTTGCTCGGTATTGTAGGTTGTAAAGAACATCCAATCATGAGATGGTCCTTTACCGGCGTGGGCAAGGTCATAATCAAATCCTGGAACTCTGATTTGGAAAGCAAGGGCCATTCTGCCATTGTTTTTATCTACACTTACAAAAGATACGTTTCCTTGGAAATTATCTTTGTAGGTATCAATCGCTACGTCATCAGCACCTTCATTAGGAACAGAAAAACGCGTGTTACCTACCAAATATTCTGTGTTTTCTGTACAGAAAGGAGAGGCGTGGTTACCCGCAGAGTTAGGTAGTTCGATGATTTCTGCTGTTTTAAAAGTAGCTAAATCAATACGAGCGATACGTGGTGTGTTATTTCCGTTGATGAAAATCCATCTTCCGTCATCTTCACCATTTGTTTTACTTAACTCAGGGTGATGGGCATCATCCCAAGGAATAAAGCCATGAGAAGTGTTTAGCATTGGTTTAGTTTCCTCGTTGTATCCCCAACCGTTTTCTGGGTTTTGAGCAAACACAGGAATTACTTTTAGTAATCTTCCAGATGGAATTCCGTAAGCTGCCAGTTGGCCGCTAAAGCCGCCGGAAGCGAACATGTACAATTCGTCATGCTTACCCGGCGCTACATAAACTTTTTTTGCAGCATCGGCGTCTGTTGTTTCACTTACTTTACCCGGTTTACAGCCAATGGCTAAAAAATAGGGTGCTGTGAGTAACAGTATGAGTGATTTTTTTGATAGTAAATCCATTTTTTTGCTTTTAGATTTGTTTTTTATTATTTGTCATTCTGGCGGAGGTACTCGTAAATCTCACGGGTTTGCTCGTCGTCAACGTTCTGGAAAGTCATTTGTACCAGGTGTTTTTCAAATAAAGCTTTAGCAACCGGGTCTTTTTTTGTCATCTCTTCAGGGTTGGTAATCATGTTCATAATCCATTCTGGCGTACGTAGGTTGGTGATATTTTTTAAGCCCGGGCCAACCAATTTCTCATCAGTGGTTTTGTGGCAAGGGGTACATTTTGATTCAAAAATGGCTTTACCTTTAGCGGCCATTGCTTCGTTAATAGTTGCGTCTACTTTTACATCGGTAAATTTTCCGATTCCTTTGCCATCGCTTTTTGCATCAGGATCTAATACTTCTTCTTGTTCCGTAGCGGCGGTTGCGCTGGTTTCGGTAGAACTTGCATCGTCTGCGTTGGTGTTGCTACCACCACAAGCGCTAAAGAAAGCAGTCCCAGCAGTGAAGATGAACACGGTGATAAATAGTTTTATTTTTTTCATGATTTGATATGTTTTAATGATGGTTAAAGGTACTGGGATACCTTTATTAAAAAAATGACGTATGAAGCATTAAAAAATGACCACGGTTATATTTTTGGCGGTTAAAGTTAAGCCGTCATCTCGACGACAGGAGAGATCTGTATGTTCCTTTGCACTACCTTAGTTCACCGGATTAATTCACAGATTCCTCCTCGTTAACTCGTTCGGAATGACGGTTAAGGGAGGTTCACCGAAGTAACCCACAGATTACCCCTCGCTAACTCGTTCGGAATGGCGGTTAAAGTTAAGCCGTCATCTCGACGATAGGAGAGATCTGAATGTTCCTTTGCACTACCTTAGTTCACCGGATTAAGTCACAGATTCCTCCTCGATACCCTCGTTCGGAATGGCGGTTAAAGTTAAGCCGTCATCTCGACGATAGGAGAGATCTGTATGTTCCTTTGCACTACTTTAGTTCACCGAAGTAACCCACAGATTCCTCCTCGGTACCCTCGTTCGGAATGACGGTTACGGAAGATCAGCCACATCCTCCTCAACTTTCTCTTCCACCAACTCGTCATCAAACAATATCCTAACAGCGGGCGTGTATAAATCTTTGTTTTGGCCGCTGTTGTGTGCCCAAAAGAAGGCCGCTAAAAAGCACAGGGCTAAAGTAACGCTACACGCAATTAAAAAGTAGATAATATTCATGGCAGTAATCGGTGTTTTTTAGCTTGAACATGTGTGCTAATGCTGGTGAACAAAATGATGCTAACGGTACTCAGGGGCATCAAAATTGCAGCGATTAACGGAGACAACTTCCCTTGAATTGCAAAACTAATTCCGATGATGTTATAGCAAACCGCAATGCAAAACGACAAGTGGATTATATTAACGGTTGCTTTGGCGAACTTTAGAAAATTAGGCAGTAAATGAAAGCTTGAACCATCTAAAATTGCATCGCTGCCGGGCGTAAAATTGTTAATGTTATCTGTTACGGCAATACCTATATTACTTTGTTGCAATGCGCCGGCATCATTTAAGCCATCGCCAATCATCAAAACCTTGGCATCATTCCGTTGCTGTTTAGCAATAAAATCCAGCTTATCTTGTGGCGATTGCTGATATAAAAGGTGCAGATTGCTTTTAAAATAACGTTCTAAAAGGCTATTGTCTTGATTGCCATCCCCAGAAATTAAAAAAGTTTGGTAATTTTTATTGAGCGAGAACATCAGCTCACCTAATTGCGGACGAAGCTTTTGGTTAATTTTAAAATAGCCCAAATATTGTTGGTTGATGCTAATGTGAACTTGAGGAGAGTTCCGTTTTTCGGGCGTAGAACGCATTACAAATTCAGCGCTTCCAATTAAAATCTCATTGTTTTGGTAGTTTGCTTGCATCCCTTTACCCACAATCTCCTCAAAACCATCAACTTCCAGATTAACTGATGAATGAAGATAACTACATATTCTGCGACTTAAAGGATGCGAAGAGTTTTTACAGACGTTATAAATCAAGTCAGCGTCTGCAGGCCGCAGGTTTCCAATGAAGGCTACTGAATTGCTATCTGCCAACGTAACGGTTCCGGTTTTATCAAAAACGATGGTATCAATTGCCGCCAACTGTTCAACTACATCTGTATTTTTGAGGTAAAATTTGTTTTTATCTAAAATACTTAGTGCAGCGCCCATAGTAAAAGGTGTGCTTAAAGCCAAGGCACAAGGGCAAGCGATAATTAAGATGGCTGTAAAAGCGTTTAAACCGATTTGCCAGCTCCAAGGCAGCCAAAACAGAAAACTTAGTGTGGCTAAACTCAATAAAATAATACTGAAATAATGACTTACTTTGGTAACAAAGGTTTTGGTTTTGGTATCGCTTAATTTTTGAAAACTTTCATTGTTCCATAACCCAGTAAGGTAACTTTGCGATACTGGTTTAATTACTTCTAATTCTAAAGAACCAGCCATTTGTCGGCCGCCTGCGTAAATAATTTCGCCCAATACTTTTTGTACAGGTTTTGATTCTCCGGTAACAAAACTAAAATCGATTAAAGCATTTCCGTTCAATAATATCGCATCAGCAGGAATAATTTCTTGGTTTTTCACCGATATTCTGTCGCCTTCTTTAATCTTCTCCAACGCAAGAGGTTTGGTTGCGCCATTTTCATCCATTACATCTACCGCTACCGGAAAAAATGAGCGGTAATCTCGCTCAAATGATAAATGGTGATAAGTTTTTTGTTGCACAAACTTTCCAATTAACAGAAAGAAAACCAAGCCGGTTAGCGTATCGGCAAAACCTTCTCCGGCACCGAAAGCATAGTCGCCCAGGCTTCGTAAAAATAAAACCGCAACACCTAAAGCTAGTGGAAAATCAATATTTAAAACGCCCTGTTTTAAGGATATATAAGCTCTTTTAAAATAATCTAAACCCGAATAAAATACTACCGGAATACAAAATAGTAGGTTAATGATACTGAAAAACTCGCCAAAATGCTTTTCGGAATCAGAAATTCCGAAGTAAGCCGGAAAGCTCAAAATCATTACGTTGCCAAAGCAAAAACCGGCAACTGCTATTTTAGGAATTAGTTGGTCTTTTTTAGAAAAACCATCGTTCACCACATCTTGTAAACTAATCAAAGGTTCGTAACCAATACTGGTTAAAAGCTGTGCAACTTTTTGTAAGCTAATGTGTTGATGATGGAATTGTAGGTAAACCTGTTTTTTTAAAAAATCGACCCGACTTTCAATTATCCCAGAATTTAGTGTGTTTAAATGTTCCAGCAACCAAATACAAGAGCTGCAATGTATGCCGGGTAGGTAGAGCGTAACTACGGTTTTTTCAGCATCCTGATAGTTAACCAACTTAGCGGCAATTTCTGGAATGTTTAGGTAATCAAACTCTTGAGGATTTTTGTTTTGTGTAGCGCCAGGATGCTGGTTAAGTTTGTAATAGTTTTGCAAATTACCAACAGATAAAATGCTGTACACATTTAAACATCCGTTACAACAAAAATTTCTATCATCTTTTATCAACAATTTTGATGAGCAATCATCGCCACAATGAAAACATATCTCTTTAGAGAGTACAGCCATGGCTCAAAGGTGAAAATAAAAAGTAACCTAAATAATGACAATGGATTTTACAAAAATTGATAAAGATCAATTGTTGCTTTTGCCATTGTTGCTGTATTGCGTTTAAGGTTTAAGCACACACTTGTTATTTGCTGATTGTTTGTAAAAAAGAATCAAAACTTTTAATTTTTGCTTTTGCTAACAAAAAAGGCTTAACTTAGTAAAAATGTACTCCAAAAAAACAACATATATAGTAAGCAACGCCGGCTTCGCAAAAGCCTGGTTTAAGGATAGCTTGTTGCCGGTTGTTTTTAGTTTAAAAAGCAAAAGCCCCTCGGCTTTTATCTTATTTAAAAATAATAAGGATTTTATAAAATAAGCCCCATTTTAACTTCTTAAGGGGCATTGGTTTACCCAAAATCATTTTTTTATTTAAAATTCTGTTATCGTGAAAAAAAGCAAATACATCATATTTAAAGTAAATAATCTAGCAAAAAGCTATCAAGCTATTTGTGGTTTGTGTATTTGTGGTTTATTTCATTTTCTAATTAACCATAACCGAGCCTTTATTAAGCAAGCCCCAAAAATAGCGGGGCGTAACAGCTTATAGGGCGTTTTGTCCATTTATATTCACAAGATTTTTTAAAATTAAAATTACTATAGTCATGGTAAAAGAACAGATTATTATTGGTGAAAGAGAACACCTTTTGTTAGAAAAGCATTTAAAAACCTCTAACATGTCTAAACACAACAACGAAAAATTGGCAAACGAAATCAAAAATGCTAAGATTGTAAAAGTGGAAGATATTCCTGAAAAGGCAATTGTTTTAAACTCTATTGTAGAGATAGAGGAAGTTGTAACAAGCAAAAAATTCCATTTTCAAATAGTGTTGCCAAACGAGGCTAACATGAAAGAAAATAAAATTTCGGTATTTACGCCGATGGGGATTGCATTAATTGGTTATTTAGAAGGCTGGTTTGTGGAGTGGGAGATGCCCAACGGGGTGCAAAAATTTAAGATAAATAAAGTAGAACAACCTGGTAAATAAAAGGCTAGCTCGAATGTTTTTTTAAAATAAATAGCGCCGTGTGTGCCACGGTGCTATTTTTTTTGCTTTTTGTTACCGTTTAGCAAATGCCAATTAAAGGTGAGTTAACTATATAAGGGGTCAAACTATTTTTGGCCTAAATATATTTTAAACGGTTATTCAGAATTAAATCAGAATTCGCACTTTCATTTGGGTTACACAATTGGTAACCAGTATGAAAGCAAATAGATTTTTTTTACTAATCTTAGCCTTTATTTATTTGAGCTTAAGCGGGTTTGCGCAAGACTACCAGCTAGGTAATTTAACTGAGAAACAAAATTTTGGTGTCCGCTGGGCCTCGGCAGCTCAATTACATAAGTTTTCAAAATTTACCCCGCTGGCTTTAACTTTGTATGGTTTTGTGGCAACGCATAGCAGCCCGCTTAAGCAAGTAAATTTTGAGTTTCAGGAAGAAATTCTTGAACACCATACTCACTTTAGAACGCACTTTGATGATTATTTACAGTACACGCCACTCATCACTACCTTTACGCTTAAACTTGCCGGAGACCATGGTAGCAACAATTTTAAAAGGTCGTTTATACTTTTTGGTACATCCACAGCATTAATGGCAGGTACTGTTTTTGCGCTAAAAAGATCTACGCACATGTTAAGGCCTGACGGTACCGATTATAATTCTTTTCCTTCAGGCCATACCGCAACAGCGTTTGCCGGTGCCGAATTATTGCATCAGGAATTTAAAAACTCATCTCCAATTTTTAGCTATTCGGGGTATTTAGCAGCTTCTGCTACCGGCGTGTTAAGAATGTATAATAACAAGCACTATTTTAGCGATGTTTTAGCCGGTGCAGGTATTGGTATTTTATCTACCAAGGCAGCATATTGGCTAAGTGCAAAGGTTTTTAAGCCTCAACAACATTAGCAGTTTGTAAAGCAGAGTTTTTTCTTTCTTGTTATGCTTGGGCAAATCTAGTCTGCGGTTTTCCCGTTATTTAGCGCCTTACCTTCGGCGGAAAACAAAATGTCTTTTCCGTTAATTTCGGCTTCATATTCTACAGCCCCATTACCTTTTGTGATTTTTGCAGCTTCCTTAATTTTTGCGCCTTTATAATTTTGAGCGAGTTTATCTTTCACTGGTTTTGGCAAGGCAGAAATTGCGATTTCTACTTCGGTTGCAGTAGCTAAGCCATCTGGATTGTAAATTACGCTCGTTTCGTGTCCATCTTTCGTAAATCCGGCTTCATAATTTAGCCCTTCTTTTTCCCACTTCGCCTTTACATTAGGATAGGCTTTCTTAAAA
>DASVGY010000074.1:0-25609 GCA_036379295.1 Pelobium sp. | reverse complement strand
AAGGGTCGTTGGTATCATCAACCTGAACAATCCAGCCTGCTTTTTTATAAACAGCAATTAAATGGTTATCCTCATAAAGAATATCCTTATCGGTAATTTTATAAAAATTTGGGTCTGGTATATGGTGCATTTTTTTTTAATGAATGAATAAAGCCTCACCTCACGCCTCTCCAAAGGAGAGGGAGCTATTTGCTAACGAGGAATAGCTAATTATATTTGAATGATAAGATAGATACCTAATATACTAATGAACTCCTTATAATAATGAACTAAAGCCGCTGCCTTACCACCTCATATAAAATCACTCCGGCAGAAACGGAAACATTTAAAGAGGCAATCTCGCCTAGCATTGGTATTTTAGTTAGATAATCTGAGTTTCGCATCAAATCAAAACTTATTCCTTCATCCTCTGCTCCCATAATAATACAAGTTGGTGCGGTATAATCTGGTTTATAAATTAAATCTTCTGTTTTTTCGGTGCAAGAAACAACTTGTAAACCAGAATCTTTTAAAAATCGCATAGTTTGCAATAAACTATCATGCCGGCAAATTGGTATTTTATATAAAGCCCCGGCAGATGTTTTTACCGCATCAGGATTTACTTGCGCTGCTCCCTTTTTAGGGATAACAATAGCATGGACTCCACAACATTCTGCGGTACGAGCAATGGCGCCAAAATTTCTAACATCTGTAACGCCATCTAAAATTAATACCAACGGAACTTCGCCCCGCTCGTAAACCTCAGGAATAATATTTTCTATTTTTTGATAAGTGATTGGCGATATAAAAGCAATTGCGCCTTGATGGTTTTTTGTAGTTATTCGGTTTAGCTTTTCAATAGGCACTAATTGCGATGGAATATCTCGCCCTTTTAAAACAGCTTTAAGCTCGGCCATTAAGCCCCCCGTTAACCCTCTCTGCAAAAAAAGCGACTCTATATCTTTACCAGAATCTATCGCTTCCATCACGGCCCTTATCCCAAAAACCATCTGATTTGTTTCTTTTGGCTCGCTTTTAAATCTTCTATCATTCATAAGCTCGCAATTTAGCCAAAAACTATCTGAATGGTTAAAAAAAATTACGGTCATTTGCAAACAGACTAAGCTTATCCACAACCCGATATTTTATTAACACGCTATTGAGAAACGCCTTTCATATACTTTTAATGGTTGCTCACACTTTTTACACATTAGCTGTTGATAACTAGCAGCATAGCAAGCAATAATTGCCTTTCTAAAAATTTGCTAAAAAACAGCTGTTCAAAACTCCTCAACTTAGTCAGCATTTTTTGTATATTTTTGTAAAATGAGTTCTGAAGTTGACAACACAAAAATTGGATTTTCTAAAGACAAACGAAGTAGATTAACCAGCATGGTTTCTGGCTTAGGGAAGTTACCTCCGCAAGCTTTGGATTTAGAAGAAGCCGTTTTAGGAGCGTTGATGTTAGAAAAAGATGCGCTTTCAACGGTAATTGATATTTTAAAGCCCGAGGTTTTTTACAAAGATGCTCATCAAAAAATCTTTCAATCCATACAAACTTTATTTACAGCATCTTCCCCGGTTGATATTTTAACAGTTTGCGCTCAATTACGTCAACAAGGCGATCTCGAACTTATTGGAGGTGCGTTTTACATTACTGAGTTAACCAACCGCGTTGCCTCGGCAGCCAATATAGAATTCCACGCCCGCATCATTTCCCAAAAATTTATCCAAAGGGAGCTTATCAGAATTTCTACCGATATCATTAACCAATCTTACGAAGATACCAGCGATGTTTTTGAATTGTTGGATTATGCAGAAAAAAACCTTTTCGATATTGCCCAAAATAATTTAAGAAGAGATTCTCGAAAAATGGATGATATCATCAAAGAATCCATTAAAATGTTGGAATCTTTAAGAGGTAAAGATGACACCTTAACCGGAGTTCCGTCTGGCTTTACCGCCTTAGACCGTGTAACCAACGGATGGCAAAAATCAGACTTGGTAATTATTGCTGCCCGTCCGGCGATGGGAAAAACCGCTTTTGTTTTAACCTGTGCCCGAAATGCTGCGGTTCAGTTTAACAAACCGGTTGTTGTTTTTTCTTTAGAGATGTCATCCGTACAATTGACAAACCGTTTAATTTCTGGCGAAGCAGAAATTGAGCAAGAAAAAATTAGAAAAGGGCAGTTAGAAGATTGGGAATGGCAACAGATGCACAGCAAAATTGGAAAACTAAGTGAAGCACCTTTAATTATTGATGACACTCCTGCTTTAAACGTTTTTGAATTTAGGGCGAAATGTCGAAGATTGAAAGCGCAGTACGATATTCAGATGATCATCATCGATTATTTGCAATTGATGCAAGGAAAAGCTGACGGAAAAGGTGGCGGCGGCGGCGGTAACCGCGAGCAAGAAATTTCCAGCATTTCCCGAGCGTTAAAGCAGGTAGCTAAAGAATTAAACGTTCCGGTAATTGCACTTTCGCAACTAAGTAGAGCGGTAGAGAACCGCCCAGGAGGCTCTAAAAAACCAATGTTATCCGATTTAAGGGAATCTGGCGCAATTGAGCAGGACGCGGATATGGTGTTATTTTTATACCGACCAGAGTATTATGGTTTAGACCAAGATGAAAACGGAAACCCTACCGCTGGCGTTGGTGAAGTAATTATTGCTAAGCACAGAAACGGAGAAACCTGTACCGTACCGCTAAAATTCATTGGTAAGTATGTTAAGTTTGCCGATTTGGATAGTGATTTTGGAGGAATTAGCGCCGCTGGAAATTCAAACGCCGATCCGTTCTCCAGTCTTTCGCCATCTACCCAGTTTGAAAGTATTACCTTAAAGCCTAAAAATTGGGACGTTGAAGATGATGAGCCACCTTTTTAGGTCGTTAGGTTTTTCGTTGTTTCACCAATTAACATTTTTTACGCAAAGAATCCAAGGTTTGGCTGCCTCTACTTCGGAGAGGGCTGGACTGAGGCCTATTTATCGAAAAATATAATTCCTTACTGTTCTTGTTAAATTTTCCTATTTTTGCCCAAACCACACGAGCTGATGCAAAATTTAACACTTCTTGACGGTCAGAAATTCCAAATTACCTTACAACGGCTTTGCCATCAATTAATTGAAAACCACAATGAGTTTTCCAATTCTGTAATTCTTGGAATACAACCACGGGGTATCTATTTATCTCAAAGAATCGCCACTGAGCTCAAACAAATTATCCCAAATGCACACATTAAAAGCGGCATTTTAGACATTACTTTTTACCGTGATGATTTTAGGCGTGGCGATGGGCTGTTGGTGCCCAGCACTACAGAAATAGATTTTATTATTGAGGGTAAAAAAGTGATTTTAGTAGATGATGTTTTGTGGACAGGCCGTACCATAAGGGCCGCAATGGATGCTATTTTAGCATTCGGAAGGCCAGAGAAAGTTGAACTTTTGGTATTGGTAGATAGGCGCTACAGCAGGCATTTACCTATTGAACCCAATTATATTGGGATTAAAGTAGATTCCATGTCGTCACAAAAAGTAGTGGTGAGTTGGCAAGAAACAGACGGAGCAGACAAAGTTGTTTTAGTATCTGAAAGCGTTTAAAAAATGGCAGAATTGACACACCGATTAAGCAGTAAACATCTTTTGGGAATTAAAGATTTAAGCACCCAAGACATCAAATTGATTTTAGAAACTGCAGATACTTTTAAGGATGTTATCAATCGCCCGATAAAAAAAGTACCCTCTTTAAGAGACATCACCATCGCAAATATATTTTTTGAAAACTCTACCCGCACCAAACTATCTTTTGAGTTAGCACAAAAGCGCCTTTCGGCAGATGTGGTTAATTTTGCGGCATCAAGTTCATCGGTGAGCAAAGGCGAAACCTTAATTGATACGGTAAATAATATTTTATCAATGAAAGTGGATATGGTGGTGATGCGGCACCCCTACCCCGGGGCAGGCATTTTTTTGAGCAAGCATATTGACGCTCAAATAGTTAACGCCGGAGACGGAGCGCATGAACACCCAACCCAAGCTTTGTTAGACGCTTTTTCCATCAGAGAAAAACTGGGCGAGGTTGCAGGCAAAAAAGTTGTAATAGTGGGCGATATTTTGCATTCGCGGGTTGCACTTTCCAATATTTTATGTTTGCAAAAACTGGGCGCAGAAGTAATGGTTTGTGGCCCTACAACTTTAATCCCAAAATATATTGAAACCTTAGGCGTAAAAGTTGAGCATGATTTGCGCAAAGCCTTAAATTGGTGCGATGTAGCAAATATGCTAAGAATACAGCTGGAACGGCAAGATATCAAATACTTTCCATCGTTAAGGGAATATACCATGATGTACGGTTTAGATAAAAAAATTCTGGATTCTTTAAACAAAGAAATTGTGGTGATGCATCCCGGACCGATTAACCGAGGTGTAGAAATTAGCAGTGACGTTGCTGATAGCAAACAATCTATTATTTTAAATCAGGTTGAAAATGGCGTGGCGGTAAGAATGGCGGTGCTTTACCTATTGGCGAGCCAAAAACAAGCTTGATAACTCTAAAAATTTAAAAAAATCATATTATTCATAGATAAATTGCGTTCTATTGGCTTTTATTAACACCTGTTGGTTAATTACGTAATGCTTTGGAAACGTAAACGTTAAATTTATGATCTTCACTATAAACATATTATGCGCAAAATAAATTTTATTCTGATTCCGCTATTCTTGCTTTCGGGCTTTGCATTTGCCCAGCTACCCGCATATTTTCAAATAAACGAGGATTACAAAATTGCAATGGAGCTTTTATCGCAAGAAAAGTATGCGGCGGCATCTTCTGTATTTTATGAAGTTGAAAAAAGCAAATTTATAGAAACCCCGCAATCTGTTAGAAACTCTGAAATCAGTAATTTAAAAATAAATAGCGAATATTACCGAGCTTATTGCGCTTTAGCTTTGGATAACGACGATGCTGAACAGCTTTTTAAACGTTTCATTAAAGACCATCCGGAAAGTCCGAAGGCTAAACAGGCTTTTTTCCAGGTGGGTAAATATTACTTTAACCAAGGCAATTACCAAGAAGCCTTAAATTGGTTTACTAAAGTTAGTTCTATAGATTTAACGGGGAAAGAAGACACCGAGTACAAATTTAAAACCGCCTATGCCTATTTTGAAACCAAAGATTATGCAAGTGCAAAACCTTTGTTTGGCTTGGTAAAAGATACCGATTCGCAATATAAAGAGCAGGCCATTTACTATTATGCCTACATTGCTTATGTAGACAAAGAATATCCTTTAGCATTAAAAAACTTTGAAAAGTTAAAAAACTCAAAAGCTTACGAAGCAAGCTACCCATACTATATTTCGGCAATTTACTTTTTAGATAAGCGCTATGAGGATGTTTTGGCCTATGCGGTTCCAATCGTAGAAAACACCAAACAGCTTAAAGAGACAGAAATGTTGCGCATTATTGCGGCATCTTATTTTGCCAAGGCGGATTACCCAAACGCTTTAGCTTACTACGAGCGTTTTATGAAGCAGGATTTGGGCAAAACACAAAACAACCAAGATAGCTACCAAATTGGTTACACTTATTACAAGTTAAAAAAATACAATCAGGCTATTGAGCAACTGGGGAAATTAATTGAAGACAAAACAGCTTATAGCCAGGCCGGCTTGTACACGTTAGGCGCCGCATACCTAACTAACAAAAATAAGCAAGGTGCAAGAAATGCTTTCCAATTTAGCTCAAAACTGAACTTTGATAAGCAAATTGAAGAAGAAGCTTTATTTAATTTTGCTAAACTTTCTTATGAATTGCAGTTCCATTCCATCGCACTTGATGCTGCACAAGAATATTTAAAAAAATATCCATATTCTAAACATTTAAATGAAGCTAAAACGCTTTTAGCCAAAGTTTTATTAAGTACCAAAAACTACAGGGATGCAATAGATATTTTAGAAGGTATTGACGATAAAACAGAAGATGCTAAAGAGGCTTATCAAAAAGTAACTTATTACCGGGCTTTGGAATTTTATAATGAGCGAGCTTTTGAAAATTCGATAGGCTTGTTTTTACGTTCAAATAATTTCCCGATTGATAAAGAGGTTTTTGCGCTTAGCACTTATTGGTGTGCCGAAGCCATGTACGAGGTTAGAAAATACAGCGAATCTGTAAACTATTTCGAGAATTTTTTAGCGATGCCAGCCGCTAGAAAAACCGATTTATATAATTATGCAAACTACGCTTTAGGCTACGCCGCCCTTGAAGGAGAAAATTATCCGAAAGCAGCTACCTACCTAGCCCGGTTTTTAAACGGTAACGAAAAAGACCCAAAAACAATCAAAGATGCTACCTTAAGGCTTGCCGATGCATATTTTGGATCTAAAAACTACGGCGCTGCTTTAGGTTATTATAACCGCATTATCGCACAACATGGTACAAGCGAGGATTACGCCCTATTTCAACGCGGTATAATAGAAGGTTTGCAAAACCAGCCCGAAGTTAAAATTGCCACCCTACAATCGCTTTTAGCAAAATTCCCTAACTCAAATTATTCTGATGATGCAGGTTTCGAAATCCCTTATACTTACTTCTTAATTGGTAAAGGCGATATTGCTAAAGCAGATTTAACAGCCTTTATCCAAAAATACCCAAGAAGTTCTTATGTGCCAAGAGCCTTAGTAACAATTGGACTGGTTAATTACGATCAAAAAAATGACCAGCTTGCATTAGAAACTTTTAAAAGAGTGATTAGCGAGTACAAATCTACAGATGAAGCGCAGCAATCATTAAAGCTTATCCAAAAAATTTATTTGGATATGGGCAATGCAACAGAATTTATCAACTATGCAAATACTACGTCTATTGGCAATTACAGCACTGCCGAACAAGATAACATCATGTTTCAGGCCGCAAACACCCAGTATTTAAAAGGAAACTGGGAAGCGGCGGTAGAATCGGTAAATGCTTATTTTGATAAATTTCCTAAAGCCATTCAAGATAAACAAGCAAAATTTATTAGGGCAGAAAGCTATAAAAACCTAGGGAAATTTGCACCAGCAATTATCGATTATGAGTACATTTTGAACGATTGGACCAGTGAATACACCGAAAGAGCGCTCATTAGCATTTCAAAAATTTACTTGAACAATAAACAATATAACGAGGCGATTGTGCATTTGAAAAAGCTAGAAATTGCCTCAGAGTACAAAGCGAACTACAGCTTTGCAATTAATAATTTAATGGTTGCTTACGCGGGAATTAAAGTGCCAGACCAGACTTTGTTATACGTTAATTTGGTTAGAGATTACGAAAAATCATCTGAACAGGATAAAAATAGAGCGGGCCTTTACGCAGGTAAAGCGCAATTGCTTTTAGCAGATACAGCAAAAGCAAAAAAAGAATTTGAAGCAGTAGTAAAGGCAACAAAATCAATCATCGGCGCAGAAGCTTTGTATAATCTTGCCGAAATCCAGTACCTACAGAAAGACTACAAAACATCACAAAAAACCTGTTTTCAATTAATCAATGATATGCCAAATTACGATTACTGGAATGCCAAAAGCTTTATTTTGCTTTCAGATAATTATATAGCCTTAAATGACAAGGTGCAGGCGATAGCTACTTTAAAAAGCATCATTGATAATTATGAGGGCGACGATGAAATTTTAGAAACCGCAAAGAAAAAATTAGAGGTCATCAACAGCAAGTAAAACCATGAAAATTCAAACACCATATATTAGCGCTTTTATTTTCTTTAGCTTATTTGCCAACATTGTTGTGGCTCAAGAAAAAACCAAAGAACCCACAAAACCTGTGGTTAGCAAAGAGGTAATTACGCCGCAAAAATCAACAGAAACGGTAAAACAAGATACCAGCAAAAGAAACGCAGTTACCGAAGAAGTGGAAGTAGTACGCTCTTACAAGCCCGTTTTGGCGGATGCCGTAAAAATTAGGAGAAGCCCCGAGCTAAGCGATACTAAACCTTTTAACCCACAGGTTAAATACAGTTTAATAGATAAACGATTAGAACTTAATAGCGGAATTAGAGAATTAGAAGCACAAAAACTTGCAAAAGAGATTGCTGAACAACGTAAAAATAACTTTGCAAAGTTAGGTTTCGGCAATTTAGGAACTGGTTTGGCGCAATTGAATATTGCTACCGGCCAAGATCCTGCTTTACAAGCTGGCTTTAACTTTAACCATTTATCAATGAATGGCAAGGAAAATCAGCAAAAAATAAGCAAGCAATCTTTAAATGCTTACGGAAGAAGCATTGGCGATGCAATGGTTTTAGAAGGAAAATTAGGTTACGATAGGTTAGGAACTTACTTTTATGGTACAGATCCGCTGGGGTCTTTTAGCAATTTAAACCCCCAAAAACAACGATTCAACCATTTCAACGCCGAAGGTTTATTGTTTAACCGTACCGATGCGGATGATGAAACCAGCTTTAGCTATGCAGCAAAAGCATCCGGCTATATTTTCAATAACGCTTTTAAAGCGAAAGAAAATTCGGTTGTAGTATCTGGCGGTCTCGGAAAAAACTTAAACAAATTTCACCTTGGCGCTAATGCCGCTGTGGACATAACTACCAGTAAAGATTCTGCCTACAGCATTAACAACAATTTATTTAAGTTAAATCCTTACATTAAAATACAAACCGATGTGTTGCAGCTAACCGGCGGCATCAATTACGTTAACGAGTTTGGCAACAACCAACGCATCCATATTTTCCCGGCGGCAAGTGTAGATTTTATGTTGATAAAAAATTACCTTACCATATTTGGTACCTTTGGTGGCAATGTAGAAAAAACTACTTTTAAAGGCTTATCTGATGAAAATCCATACGTTAACCAAAATTTGCTGTTACGGAATACGGTTGAAAAAGTAAATGTTTCTGGCGGTATACGCGGAACTTTTGCACCAAACATTGGTTACAAAGCCATGGTTAGCTACCAAACCCTTGGCGATTTATCTTACTTTATAAATGATAGTACCCAGCGCAACAAATTTAACGTGGACTACCTTGTTGGCAACACCAACGTTTTAGGTTTCGATGGCGAATTAAACATCAGCTTCTCGGAAGCTTTTAATTTGGATAGTAAACTTTCGGTAAAACAGTATGATAATGACAAGGAGCAATATGCCTGGCTGCGTCCGGGTTTCTTATTAAAATCAACGGCGTCTTTTAAAATAGTTAACCAAGTTAAAATCTCTGGCGATTTATTACTGCAAGGGGAAACCAAAGCTAAAATATGGGATAAGCCAAGCAACTTTCCAACATCTACATATACCGTTAAAACCATGAAAGCTTTCGCAGATATCAGCGTAGGTGCAGATTATCAATACAACAAACAAATTTCTGCGTTTTTTAGGGTCAACAATATTTTAGGAAATGATTACCAACGCCTTCCCTACTACAACAATTACGGAATAAATATTTTAGGCGGCTTGAGTTATGGCTTTTAGAAATTTTTAGGTGGCTTTGCTTAAAAAAACTATTTTTACGGAGTGATGGAAATTTCAAATTATTTGGTAGAGTTGATAACAGAAAAAGATCAGGTAACGGTGCCTGGTTTAGGTCGTTTTTTTAAAAAACGAAAAGCTGGTTATTATGATGAAACTACCAAAACATACTTTCCTCCCGGCAGCGAAATAGCCTACACAGCAGAGTACATGCATGATGATAAGCTGGTGCATTTAATTCGGCAGAAAACCGAAACATCTTTAACATCTGCCTATGCAATTTTGGATGAGTACATCCGCGAGATTAAAAATGCTTTAAAAACCTCGGCCGTTAAACTAGAAGGCATTGGCGTGTTAACAAATGAAGATGGACAAATTCATCTACAATCAGAAAAAGAACCCACTTTAAACAAAGCTTTTTTTGGTTTACCTACGCTTGATACTTTGTCTCCAAAACTTGCAGGCTTAGAAACAGAGACTTACAGTTTAGCGCAACAAGCTTTAAATACGTCTTTACCAGATGAATATTTGGAAAACGAACCAAAACGGGGCGCTGTGGCTATTACTATGGGAATTATTGCTGTGGTTATTTTAGCAAGTGTAATTGCCTTGTATTTTGCAAAACCAGACATTTACAAGCAAATGGTTAATCAAATCCAAAGCTATATCCCAAAAAACAGTGCGTCCCCAACTGCGCCGCTTACTCCTCAAAACCAAACACCGGCTGCTGTAGCTTTAAAAAAGGCAGATTCCATTTATCAGGATAATGATATTGAGTCAAAATTAAAAGCGCAGGGTTTTGAGGTAGAAAAGGCCAAAGACTCTACCAATGTTTCTGTTAAAACAACAGTTTCGCCAAAAAAAGGAGATATTAAATACGAAATTATCATTGGCTTATACACCAGACGCGAAGATGCCGTTAAAAGAGTGAGCCAATTAAAAGCAAACGGCATTGATGCACATATTGTTGATGATGCGGATGGCCCAATGATTAAGATTAGCTGTGCAACATTGTACAGCAACGCAGAAGCCGAAAAAGAATTAAGCAGAGTAAGAGAAGAATTAAACCCAGAAGCATTTAAAAAAGCTATTAAAATTTTAAAATAACCCATGTTTTTACAAGACACTTTACAACCGCTAACAGATACCGCAACAAATGCCGTTTCGGCGTTACAGGCTAGCCCAAATCAAGAATTAAGCTTATTTGACTTATTAACCAAAGGAGGTTGGGTAATGATTCCGCTTGGGATTTTAGCTTTACTAGGGCTAGTGATATTTTTTGAGCGCTATTTAACCATCAGAAAAGCCAGCAGAGACGAATCTCAATTAACCATGCAGGTGCGCTCAAGTATAAAAACCGGAAACTTAGATTCGGCAATTGCCATTTGCAAAAGCAGTAATACGCCTTTAGGCCGTATGTTGCAGAAAGGATTGTTAAGAATTGGTCGCCCAATAAAAGATATTGAAGGCGCTATCGAAAATATCGGTCGCTTAGAAGTGTCTAAACTCGAAAAAAACTTAGGCATTTTAGGGGTTATTGCTGGTATAGCGCCCATGTTAGGTTTCGTTGGAACCATTATTGGGGTAATCACCATCTTTCACGATGTTTCTGTGAAAGGTGTGATTGAGATTGGAACCATTTCCGGCGGGTTGTACATTAAAATGATTTCATCTGCTACGGGTTTAATCATCGGGATTATTGCTTACATTCTCTATAATATTTTAACAACCATGGTAGATAAGGTGGTGCTAAAAATAGAAACAGACTCTATAGAATTTATTGATTTACTAGAAGAGCCAGGGCGATGAATTTAAGAAAAAGACAAAGACCACATGTAGAGGTACATACTTCTGCTTTAAACGATATCATGTTCTTTTTGCTATTGTTTTTTCTGTTGGCTTCTGCAGTGGTAAACCCAAATGTGGTAAAGCTATTTCTACCGCGGTCAAGTTCCGGACAGGCGTCGCCACAAAAAACAATCAATGTATCCATCACTAAGGACTTGCAATATTATGTAGAAAAAGAACAGGTTCCGTTTAGTGGTTTAGAACAAAAAATAGCCACTTACCAACAAGCAAATCCAGATTTAACCGTTATTTTATATGCCGATAACAGCATTGCCATACAAAATGTGGTGAGCCTAACAGATATCGCTAATAAGTTAAAAATTAAATTGGTGCTGGCCACCGAACCGCAAAAATGATTTCTTCGTTAAAAAATAATCCCGATAATAATTATCCGAAAGCGATAGCCATTTCTGTAGGCTTGCTGGCGGCTTTTTTGTTGTTGAGTATTTTTTATATCATCAATAAAGCGGCACCACCAGAGGAGGTGGGTATTGGTGGAATAATTGTAAATTACGGAACGTCTGACGAAGGGATGGGCAGTGATTATATGAGTGTGGAAGAGCCATCTATTGACCCCAACGCAAACGGAAAAGCACCAGATAAGATTACTCCTAACGAAGAGGTAACGCAAAATACACAATCAGTAAATGCAGATAACAATATTGTAACAGATGACAATTCTGACGCGGTTAGCTTAAACACCAAAAAAGACGCCACTAAAAACGCTCCTACCCAAAAAACAGAAGATAAACCTGCTAAACCAGTAATCAATCAAAATGCTTTGTACAAGGGCAATAAAAACAAAGGAACTGGTGCTGGCGATGGAACAGGAGGAGCGCCCGGAAACCAAGGTAAACCAGAAGGTGACCCCTTAGCCGATAACTATGACGGTACGGGATCTGGAAACGGTGGGCTTGCCTTATCTTTAAAAAGCAGAAGGTTTGTGAATATGCCCGTAATTAAAGATGATGGCCAAAAATCTGGAAAGGTGGTGGTAGAGATTAGGGTTGATAAAAACGGGATTGTTACCAAGGCAATCGCCGGCGGTCGTGGAACAACTTTAACCGACCCAACACTTTGGGAAAAATGCGAAAATGCTGCTTTAGGTTCTAGGTTTAACACCTTGGAATCTGCACCCGATACACAAGTGGGGACGATTGTCTTTAATTTTAAAGTGAAGTAAGATTTGAGTTGCAGATCTATAGACTGATTTACAATGGCATAAATTATCCAAAAATTAGGGATATTCACTCATTCAAAATCCCACCCCTCAATCATTCAAAATTCATTCATTAGCCAAAAATGACTTACGAACAAACCCTCGATTACCTGTACGCTAAACTACCAATGTTTACGCGAATTGGTGCCGCTGCATATAAAACAGATTTACAAAATACCATTAAATTTTGCGAACATTTAAATCATCCTGAAAAGGGATTTAAAACCATTCATATCGCGGGTACAAACGGAAAAGGTTCCACTTCGCACATGTTGGCGGCTATTTTACAGAAAGCAGGTTACAAAACGGGTTTATACACCTCGCCACATTTAAAAGATTTTAGAGAAAGAATTAAAATTAACGGCGAAATGATTGCCGAAACAGAGGTAACAACCTTTGTTGAGCAAAATCAAGATTTTATTGAAGCGCTTTCTCCATCTTTTTTTGAAGCCACGGTTGCTTTGGCTTTTGAATATTTTGCAAAGCAAAAAGTGGATATCGCGGTAATTGAAGTTGGCTTGGGTGGACGTTTAGATTCTACCAATGTGATTTCTCCAGAACTTTCCATCATCACCAACATCGGTTATGACCACATGAACATTTTGGGAAATACCTTAACGGCAATTGCTGGAGAAAAAGCTGGAATCATCAAACCTGATACATCGGTAATTGTTGGAGAATATCAGCAAGAAATCGCTTCGGTTTTTGAACGTAAAGCTGCTGAATGCAATTCTCCACTAAAATTTGCCAGCAACGAGTGGTGCTATGATGAAAGCCAAATCATGAATGGAAAACGTAAAATCACCATCCACGGAAAAGAAAAATCCTTTGATTTAAAACTCGATTTAACCGGCACCTACCAGATTAAGAATGTAAAAGCCGTTTTATCCGCCGTACTAGAATTAAATGATAATGGCTTTCAGATTACTGATGATGATGTGATAGTTGGTTTAAGCCAAGTAAAAGAGCTTACAGGATTAATGGGCCGCTGGCAAACCTTGCAGCAAAACCCGTTAGTCATTTGCGACACCGGGCATAACGAGGACGGTGTTAAGGAAGTGCTTTATAATATTTCTTTAACGCCGCACCAGCAGTTACGAATGGTCATTGGAATGGTGAAGGACAAAGAAATTTCTAAATTATTATCATTACTGCCCAAAAATGCTACTTACTATTTTTGCTCGCCTAAGCTTGAGCGAGCAAAAGATGCTAGCGAGTTACGGGCCGAAGCTGCTACGTTCGGTTTAGCGGGCGAAGCGTTTCCAAGCGTTCAATCTGCTCTTTTTAAGGCTAAAATAGATGCTGGAAAAAACGATTTGGTTTTTGTAGGCGGCAGTACTTTTGTGGTGGCAGAAGTTGTTTAATCCGGTTTATTCCGGATTGAACTTAGCCAACCGGTAATTCAAAATCAACACCCCTAATTTACTCTGGTAACCCATAACCGGGGCAACCAATCTCGAGGTCGAATCGGTCAAAGCAAAAACCTTAACGCTATCTGTTTTTAAATAATTTAAGTAGGGTTCTTGCGCCATTGTACCCTCTAACTTTTTATCAGTTGAATTGATGATTTTACCCACGGCATTTAACAGCGTAACTTCCATTACATTTTTCTCTTTCACCAAATCAGTGTTAAACACGTTAATTTCATCCAAGTTGTTGCGTAGCATTTCGCTTCTAACCGCCCAAACCAAAGGCTTAGCGCTCATTTTAAGCATGGCATTATTTTGATTAAGCAAAGCCGTATCTGCTTGCGCACTTAAATCCTTTTTCAAGTGATTCAATTGGTAATCCTTAAAAAAGTAAACACCAACTCCCATCACCAATAAAACCAAAATAATAATCCATCGGTAATCTATTTTTTTCTTTTCTGTTTCCATCTTTTTTATTTTATCAGGGCAAAAATCGAACCGCTACTGCTTTTCGTCTCCTTTTTGCATTTTCACGGTAAAGGGTGGCGCTTGGTAATTTGCCGGTAAATACGTTTCGGGGATGGTAGTTGTACTTCCGTCGCGGGCGGCCCTGTAATGTGGCGACATAATTTCAATTCCTGCTTCGTTGCAAGCATCCTGAATATTTTGATGAAAGCTAGAGTAAATGAGCGCCTGCTTATTTCCCTCTTTGGTGTAGGCGTTAATTTGATAAGCAACGTAAAAATCTTCTAAACTGGTTTGCAGTACAAAAGGACGTGGTTTAGGCATTATAAAGTCAGTTTTTAAAGCTGCTTTAATCAATACTTCATGCAGTAGTTTCCAAGGTACATCGTAACCAATGGTAATGGTGGTGTGTACAATTAATCCGGGCGAATCCTCTGCATAGCAATTTGCGCTGTAATTAATGGTACTGCCAGAAAGCACCGCCGAATTTGGAACTGTAATATCTTCGTTTTTTATGGTTTTAATCCGCGTAACCAACATGGTTTTTTCAACCACATCTCCCACGTGTTCACCTATTTTAACCCTGTCTCCAATTTTAAACGGCCTCATATAAGTAATTACCAAACCCGCCACCATATTGGTAATGGCACTTGAAGACCCTAAAGAAATTAAGATTCCCAAAAAAACCGAAACGCCTTGGAAAGCAGCAGAATCTGAACCCGGTAAATAAGGCCAGATAATCACCAACATAAAGGCGTACAACACAAATTTTAAAATATTGAAAGTAGGTTTTGCCCAATCTTTATGAAAACCCGAAAGCTGAATGTTGCCAACACTAATTTCCACCACAAAATAACGTAGCGCCTTAATAGCATATCTAAAAATAAAATAGATAACAATAATGGTAATAAGGTTAGGCAAAAACTTTACGATAGCATCTAAAGATGATATTATTGGCGTTAAAATCCATTGAATTAGCTGCCCCGTTAAATTTTTGGTTTGCGGAAAAATACTAAACAGTAAGGGCAAAGAAAGGTAAATCAACAAAATTATCACCAAAATGCGCACAACATTGTACGCCTTCAAAATCAATGTTTTAATTTGTTCTGGCGTAAAAACCTTTATTTTTCTGGCGCTTAAATAATCAAATAGCTGTTGATTTTTAACCTCAAAAAAATGTTCGCCTTTTTTAAAAAACTTGTTAATCAGGCGTATTAAAACAATTAAACCCAAAAGAACCGCTAATGCAATAGCAATTTTTTTAACCCAGTTAACAACGCTATTTTCCCTCTTTTTTAAAACAACCTGGTTTTTAATGTTTTGCAGGTATTCTTTAGAAAGCTCAACAGCTGTTTTATTAAACCAAAGTGCATCTAAATCACTCACGGCCATAATTACCATTTCTTTGTTATAGGTAATATCGTAGCTATCCTCATTTTGTTGCACCGTTAAAGAATCGGCTTTAAAAAAAGGGTCCTGGTAAAGACTTTCAATTTTTTTAGAAATAGACTCGGCCCTATCGCTAGCTTTAAAAGAACCCACCCTTACATATACGTTAAATAAAGTATCGTTCAAAAACGTAACCGGAAAACCTTTGGTACTTTTCTTTAACTGTTCAATTTTTTTCTTTTGTTGCAGGCGCCGCACCGAATCTGCTTTGTCAATTGCCGCCAGTTTGGCTTGTAACTCTTCCGCTTTTTGCTGGTTGCCCACCACCGTTTTTAGCTCTTGCTGTAACTGCACTTTAAGTAAAGAATCTAGCCGGCTTTGCTGTTGTTGCCGAATCAAAATCCCTTCCGTAAGCTGTAAAGAATCGTTCCCCAACGAATCTGCTTTTGATATTTTGGCAGTTTTGTTTTGCCCAAACGAAGTTTTAACGCTTAAAAGACAAGTAATGAGAAGAAGATATTTTAGAATTTGATACATATCATTGTTTAAAAACTAAATATAAGCAAAGCATCCAATAATTAATCAGGCATTTATCAAGCAACTATCAACAAATTTTTGGGCGTTTTAACACGCTGTACGCTATATCTTTATGGCCAAAAAGCCATAAAGGATGCCGCTTCCATCGTTAACGCGGCTATTGGGGTTTTAATAAGCAACAAGCACTAAACTTCCCAAATAATCAATCATTTAATTATTCCGTTTCTGGATAACAACGAACTATTTGTTTTAATTTTAAAAATACTCAGCTTTGTTTATATGCATCACGAAAAGCACTTTACCTCTTCTGCAACCGTAAGAGACGTAATTATTGGCATGACGGACGGTTTAACAGTTCCGTTTGCATTAACCGCAGGTTTAAGCGGTGTTGTGCACACCAACGGTCTAATTATCACCGCCGGAATTGCGGAAATAGTTGCTGGCGCTATCGCTATGGGGCTAGGCGGCTATTTATCGGCGAAAACAGAAAGTGAACATTACCAAACCGAATTAGCCCGGGAATATGAAGAGGTTGAGCGCATACCCGAACAAGAGAAAAAAGAAGTGATGGAGGTTTTTGCCGACTATGGAATAAGCCAGCAACTGCAGGTTAAAATTGCCGATGAGCTTAGCCAAAACAAAAAAAACTGGGTAGATTTTATGATGCGTTTTGAGCTAGGGATGGAAAAACCTGAACCAAAACGGGCAAAGCAAAGTGCCTTTAATATTGGTCTTTCTTATGTTATTGGTGGCTTTATACCACTGCTGGCCTATTTTTTCACCGATAATCCAGAATCCGGCCTGCAATTTTCGGCAGCAATCACTATTTTGTCTCTTTTTGTTTTTGGGTATGTAAAAACCAACCTTACCGGCACAAAACCTTTAGAGGGCGCTTTTAAAACCGTATTAATTGGTGCGCTTGCCGCCGGCGCTGCTTTTTTGGTAGCAAGGTTGATTTCCTAAAATCATAAAACAACAAACAAAGCCCAGCGAAATATACGTTGGGCTTTGTTATAAAAGACAAGATTTTTTTAATCCTTTTTGTCCCCGCTAAAAAGTTTACTTTTATCCACCACTTCCACCTCCATTTTATCTTTTAAATCTTTTGAAATAGCCGCATAAGGGGCACTAACCACTTGTTGGCCAGCTTTAAGCCCCGATAGAATTAAAATATTTCTATCATCTTGAATACCTGTTTTAACTTCTACTTGTTTAACCTTACCGTTTTCTACCACAAAAACGTATTCCTTAGCTTTTGCTTTTTCTTTCTTTTCTGCTTTTGTATCGTCTTCTTTCGCCTTTTTTGCTTTTTTATCACCTGCATTTTCCTCCTCGCGTACGGTAACAGACTGTATTGGTACCACCAGTCCGGCTTTTTGCTCTGTTTGGATATCTACCGTAGCCGATAACCCTGGTTTAAACGGAGAATTAGTTTGCCCTTTATTATTCAAATTGGCGTACGACTCGGGCAAAATCCTAACCTTCACTTTAAAGTTGGTTACTTCATCGGTACCGGTACCAACCACATTAGCAGAACTTGCAATTTCTGTTACCGTACCTTTAAACTTTTTATCCAAATAAGCATCAACTTCAATTAAGGCCGTATCGCCTAGGCTTAAACGGTTGATGTCGTTTTCATTAACATCCACATTTACTTCCATGCTGTTTAAATTGGCAATCGTCATAATTTCGGTACCGCTCATTTGTGCAGTACCTACCACACGTTCGCCTTTTTCAACAGAAAGTTTAGAAACTACACCATCAACCGGAGCATAAATGTTGGTACGGGCCAAATTATCACCAGCTTCTTTAACGGCTGCTCCGGATTGCTCTAAGCCAAATTTTGCGCCTACTACGCTCTGGCGGGCAGCCTCAAGGCTAGCTTTCGCAGATAGATACTCGGCTCTGGCAGCATCAAACTCGGCAGCAGAAACTACCTTATCTTTATAAAGTTTTTCGGTGCGTTTGTATTTAGCTTCCACATTTTTAAAATTAGCTTCTGATTGTAGTAGCTGCTGTTGGCTACTGGCAACCGATGCTTTTTGCGCATTGTAAGAAGCAACAGTGCGCTCATAACCCGAAACTAAAATATCTGGCTTTATTTTACAGAGCAATTGCCCTTTTTTAACCACGTCGCCTTCTTTAACGTTCAGTTCTACAATTTCGCCAGATACTTCTGGGCTTAACTTCACTTCTACCTCTGGCTGTATTTTACCACTCGCAGAAACCGTTTCTACAATATTTTTTTGCTCGACTTTAGTTACCGCAACTTGGGTGGTTTTACCTTTACCAATCCAACCCATTTTATTTGCGACGACTGCAATCACCACCAAAACTGCGGCTGCTATCAATACATTTCTAAGTGTCTTATTCATATATTTAAATCTTAATGTTTAGCTTATAAGGTTAGGGGATTTCCTAAATAAAAATCGATAACTTTTTTACGGAAAATGACATTGTATTTTGCTTGGATAAAATCAAACTCGGCTTTATTATAATTTGTTTGTGAAGTATTTAGCTCAATCACATTAGCCAAACCAACCTCATAACGCTGCTTAATTGCATTAAAGGCATCTTTTGACGAGTTGAACGCACTTTGGGTAGCGCTGTAACTTTTAATTGCCGACTTCAAATCTTGCACCGCCTGACTAATTATTTTGTTTAAGTTATTTTTAGCCAATTGCTCGCTGGCTTTCGCATTTTGGTAACGAATTTTTGCTACGTTATAGTTAGAGCGGGAACGGTAATTATTGAAAATAGGAATTGACAAGCTAAAACCTAAAGCCTGACCAAAATTACGATTCAGCTGTTCGCTAAACGGGACTTTTTGGCTACCCACAGGAAGCTTGGTAACCGGGTCGATAATTGGATCATAGGCGTTACTGGAATAGCTGTTATACACTTGCCCACCAAAACTCAACGAAGGATACAAGGCGCCTTTCGCTATCTTTACACCTATTTCAGAGGCTTTTGTAGCATATTCTGCAACTTTTATATCTGGGTAATTACTTACTGCTTTACTGTAAACTTCGTATCCGGTGTATTTGCTATCTACATTTTCTAAATTCTCAATTGCAGGGACCTGTACACTAATTTTACGCTCCGGATCTATCTCCATTAATTGCTTTAAATTAAGTAAAGAAAGTTCAAACGCGTTTTGGGCATTAGTTAAGCTAAGTTCGTTATTTGCAACCTGAGCCTCGGCCTGCGAGAGGTCTGCCTGCGTGTTATTGCCCACCTTAAAGTTTTTATTGGCCACGCCTAATTGTTGCTTAGATAATGCCAATTGTTGTTCGCTTGCTTTTATTAAATCTTGGTTATTTAAAATTTGCAAATAGGTATTTACAACAGAAAGCGACAAATCATTTTTAACTTTTTCTACATTACTTTTGTCAGATTCCAGCAAAGCCTTGTTTTGAAGAATTTGGTTTTGCAATCGAAAACCGTTAAACAAATTAATATTGGTTGATAAATTGCCGCTGGCGGTAGTACTACTTTCGCTAGTTAAACCTCCGGATGTTTGGTCAAAAAACAAACCAAAACGCCTGTTTGCCGAAAACGAGTTGTTTAAGTTTGGATAAAGCTCAAATTTAGATTGCTTTAAATTCTCATTACTTATTGCAGCATCAAATTGAGCCTGCTTAATTTGCAAATTGTTTTGTAAAGCAATATCAACCGCCTGCCTAAGGGTTATGGTTTCGCCTTCTTGCGCAAAAACATCGGTTGAAACAGCAAAAGCAAAAAGCGCAAAACACGTTAATCCAATTTTATTGTATTTCATTTGATCAAATTATCTCCAATTCTAAATTTATCTATACTTTAGCTGTACATGTTATTTTTAACAAAAACCCCGGCTATACTTAAACGCTTTTACCCAAAACAGCTTATTTGGAACAAAAGCAGAGCCGAAAAGGTAATTTATTTAACGTTTGACGATGGCCCTATACCTATTGTTACACCTTGGGTAATAAAAACATTAAAAAAGTACAATGCCAAAGCTACCTTTTTTTGCATTGGCGATAACATACAAAAAAATCCAGAAATTTTTGAGCAGCTCAAAGCTGAAGGACATTGCATTGGAAATCATACTTTTAACCACTTAAAAGGTTGGAAAAGCGATGACGAAAAATACATAGCTAACATATTAAAATGCCAGCAGCTCACCCAAACAAATTTATTTCGCCCACCTTACGGGAGGATTAAAAAATCACAGATTAAGAGAATTTTTAGTTTGGCGAAGAGTGAATGGTCAATGGTGAATAGTGAATTTGCTGGAGAGAATCAAGATGATTTGCGGATTCAAGAACAAAGAGCAAAGAGCAAAGACGATTTGCAGAGCTCTCCAATCTCACATCTCACATCTCACATCTCAAATCTCCAATCTCACATCTCCATCATCATGTGGGATGTTCTTAGCGGTGATTTTGACCCCAATTTAAGTCCCGAAAAATGCTTGC
Source organism: Pelobium sp. (assembly GCA_036379295.1). Classification (GTDB taxonomy): domain Bacteria; phylum Bacteroidota; class Bacteroidia; order Sphingobacteriales; family Sphingobacteriaceae; genus Pseudopedobacter. Next base: position 4,840 of record DASVGY010000074.1, on the reverse strand, counting down.
GGAATGTTTTAAAACACACAGAAAACGGTTCTATTGTGGTTTTTCACGATAGCTTAAAAGCTTGGGATAGGTTAGCTTTTGTGCTGCCTAAAGCCTTGGAAACCTGGACTAATAGTGGATTTAAGTTTGGTGTTTTATAGCTTTTGCGATACCATGTTACCGTTTAAAGCAACCAACAAAAATTGCAACAAATATCGGATCTTGTCTCTTTTTTGGATTAGCTAGTTACAGCAAATCCTTTAAAATGTTTTTGACCAAACCTGGCCCCTCGTAAACAAAACCCGTATAAATTTGCACCAAAGATGCGCCTGCTTCTAGCTTTTCTTTAGCATCTCTTCCGCTGTGAATTCCTCCTACTCCAATAATCGGAAAAGATTTGTTTGATTTTTCTGATAAATACCTGATAACCTCTGTAGAACGTTTGGTTAAAGGTTTTCCGCTTAAACCGCCGGTTTCACTTTTTACCTTTTCCGGCGATTGTAAGTTATCCCTTGAAATAGTTGTGTTACTTGCAATTACGCCCGCAATTTTTGTTTCTTGCACAATTTCCACAATATCATCTAATTGGTCATTTGTTAAATCAGGAGCTATCTTCAATAGAATTGGACGTGAAATATCATTCTTTTTGTTGCGCTGTTGTAAAGTATTCAAAATCTTTTTAAGTGGTTCTTTCTCTTGCAAGGCCCTTAAACCTGGCGTATTTGGCGAACTTACGTTTACCACAAAATAATCTACTACATCAAATAATGCATCAAAACATTTAATATAATCACTAACTGCCTCGTTGTTTGGTGTATTTTTGTTTTTCCCGATGTTACCACCTATAATTAAGCCATCTCTTTTTACAGATTGCAATTTCCGAGCGAGAACTTCTACTCCTTTATTGTTAAAACCCATTCGGTTGATTAAGGCTTCATCATCGGGTAAACGAAACATCCGTGGCTTATCATTTCCGGGCTGCGGTAGCGGGGTTACCGTACCAACTTCAATAAAACCAAAACCAAAATTTGCCAGCTCTTGTATATATTCCCCGTTTTTATCAAATCCGGCGGCTAAGCCAACAGGATTTTTGAAATTAAGCCCGAAAACCTTACGCTCCAGACTCTTATCCTCCAAAACAAAAAGGCTTTTCAGTAAGCGGGGCAAGCCCCAAATTTTTTGCGCAAATTTCAAAGAATCAGTAACGGTATAATGGATTTTTTCTGGATCGAACTGAAAAAATAAAGGTTTTATGATTTTATACATGGCGCAAATTTAGTATAAAGTTTAGAGTTGACATTGCAAATGTTGTAAGTAGCGAGTGGTAAATATTAAGTGGAAAATAGTAAGTGGTGAATAGTAAGTGGTGAATAGCGAGTGGTAATTTTAGAAAAAAGTTTTAAAAAAAATCCTCAGAGATGGTCTCCAAGGATTTTAATTTTTTATGAATTTTCCTGCGTGATTTAGAAAATTCGGTGTATTGTTTTTTGGCTTAACCTTTTAAATGACCAATCAGCAAGTTAGCCAATTCAACACCAATTCTTTCTTGCGCTTCATTAGTTGCAGCACCAATATGTGGCGTTAAAGAAACTTTTGGGTGTTGTAACAATTCTACCAAAGGAGTTGGCTCATTATCAAAAACATCTAAACCTGCAAAAGAAACTTTTCCGCTATCCAAAGCTTCAATTAAAGCTTTTTCGTCAATAGTTCCGCCTCTTGAGCAGTTAACAATACCAACTCCGGGCTTAACTTTCTCAAATTCTTCTTTTCCTAAAACTGGTTTTTCGGTAAATGGAATATGTAAAGAGATAAAATCGGCCTCGGCTAAAAGCGTATCTAAACTTACCTTTTGTACGGGCACATCAACCTTTACGCCGCCAGAAAGCTCAAGCTGTAAAGTTGCAGGTATATCGTACAAATCGAAAGCCAAAACATCCATACCAGCACCTAAAGCCAGTTTGGCCGTTTCTTTACCAATACGTCCGAAACCAATAATTCCCAACTTTTTACCTTTTAACTCTACACCTTTTGCATAAGCTTTTTTAAGTGCGTTAAATTTAGTAGCGCCTTCTAAAGGCATTTTTCGGTTAGCATCATAAACAAATCGAACGCCGTTAAATAGATGCGTAAAAACCAACTCGGCAACAGACTGAGATGATGCTGCAGGCGTATTTTCAACCGCAATGCCCTTGCTTTTTGCATAGGCAACATCAATATTATCCATACCCACACCACCACGGCCAATTACCTTTAAATTAGGGCAAGCATCAATAAGCTCTTGTCTAATTTTCGTGGCGCTTCTAACCGTAATACCATCATAAGCGTTTAACTTTGCAGCTAACTCTTCTTGTGGAATATTATTTGTATCGACTTCAATTCCGGCATCTTCTAATAATTTCTTTCCAATTGGGTCTATTCCGTCGTTTGCTAAAATTCTCATTAAATTATATTTTTTTGGTTTGGTTTGTTAAACGTTTTTATCGGCAAATTCTTGCATGGCTTCTACTAAAACATGTACACTTGAAATTGGCAAAGCATTGTATAAAGACGCTCTAAATCCGCCAACGCTTCTGTGCCCTTTTATTCCAACGCACCCTTTTTCTTCTGCATACTTTAAAAAAGGCTTTTCTAGTTCTGCGTTTTCCATCACAAAGCAAACACTCATGTTTGAGCGGTCTTCAACAGCTGCGGTTCCTTTAAATAAAGGATTTCTATCTATCTCGGTGTATAAAGCTTTCGCTTTTGCAATGTTCTCTTGCTCAATTGCAGCAACGCCGCCTTTTGCTTTTAACCACCTCAAATTCAACATAGAAACATATACAGAAAACACCGGAGGCGTATTGTACATAGAATCTGCATCAATTTGCTTTTGATAATCCAGCATTGATGGGATATTTCGTCCGGATTTTCCTAAAATTTCGTTCTTTACAATCACCACGGTTGCTCCGGCCGGACCGATATTTTTTTGCGCACCCGCATAAATCAAATCAAAATCGGCAACATTAATTACCCTGCTAAAAATATCCGAAGACATATCACTAACGATGCCTACATTCGTTTTTGGAAACTGATGTAATTGCGTACCGTATATGGTATTGTTTGAAGTACAGTGAAAATATGCGCTATCAGCAGGTATACTGTAATCTTTAGGTATATAGCTGTAATTTTTATCTTTTGATGAAGCCACAACCTCAGCATCGCCTATTATTTTAGCTTCTGCAAATGCTTTTTTTGCCCAAACGCCAGTTTCTAAAAATGCTGCCTTTTTACCTTCAGGCAGGAGGTTAAAAGCCGTCATTGCAAACTGCATACTTGCACCACCTTGCAAAAACACAACAGAATAACCATCCGGAACGTTTAAAAGTTCTTTTACTAAACTTATAGCTTCATCCATCACGGCTACAAATTCTGTAGCTCTGTGCGAGATTTCTAAAATAGATAAACCAGTATCATTAAAATTTAAAACTCCTTGTGAAGCCTGTTTAAATACTTCTTGTGGTAAAATGCAGGGACCTGCACCAAAATTGTGTTTCATTTATTTAAAGTTTGGTGTAAATTATTGAGAAAAAATATCGCACAAGAACTTATACTTAGGTGGTATAATTTCTTTTGAGCGATGCTGGGTATCATTCTTTTGTAGAATTAAGGTGCAAATTTATGATAAACATTGGTGAAGTCCTATTTTATTTTAAAATTTCGTAATCAATCTTACATTCAGTTGCCGTGATGTTAAATAATTAGGGATGGCGTACTGATTATTGTTAACATCTGTAACCCATAAATACGAGACCGTGTTATTTATATTTAATAAATTAAACACCTCTGCATAAACAATGATTGATTTAAAATGTTTGGCTAAAAAACCCGGACGGTGGTTGCTCGCCTCATCTAAAATATCTTTAGAGAAACCAATATCTAACCTTTTGTATGCCGGAATGTGATACGTTTGCTGATAACGTTGGACAGCAGGCGGACCAGTGGGCAATTTAGAGCCATACAGCAAATTTAAATGCACCTTGTAAGTTGGACTGTTGAACAGCTTATCCTGAAAAAAAGCAGAAAAATTGATGCGTTGGTCCGTCGGTCTTTTGATAAAACCAGGATAAATGGTTTCTGTACTGCCATTTTGATTGTTTTTGGTGTACGAATCTCCCTGGATATCCTCAGCAGTTTTCATAATCGAGAGCCTAAAAGAAGATTCTAAATCTTTTACAAACTCTCCGCTAACTCTAAAATCTATACCTGCCGCATAGCCTTTTGCTTGTTGGTTGGCGTAATACCGAATCCGTAGATTTTCGATGTCATAAGGCGTTAAATTGTACAAACTTTTATAGTAAGCTTCTGCCAAAAAATTAAGCTTGGTGCCTAAACCATCAAACTTGCTATCAGACGAGAGCACAAAATGTAGCGATTTTTGTGATTTTGTATTGGTATTTAAAGTTCCGTCAAAGTTTCTTGTTTCCCGGTAAAACGGCGGTTGCACATAAAATCCCGTTGCAAAACGATAAACCATTTGCTGGTGGTTTTTAGGCGTATAAGCAAATACAATCCGTGGGCTTGGCAAAAATTCTTTGGTATAATCGTTATAATTAAACCGTAAGCCGCCGGTAAAAGAAATTTGCGGATTGATAGCCGCGGTATTTTGTACGTAACCTGTATAACGTAAGGTATTTACACTGTTTGCTGCATCAATCGAACGGTTAAGCTCAAAATTGGTGTAGTTATTAGGGATGGCAAAACCAGCCGAGTCAATCAGTTCAAATTCTTTTAGGTTATCTGCAATCTTATCATACTGAAATCTAAATCCGGCTTCCCAAAAAGATTTTTTTGCGCTATAATTTATTTTAATTTCTGATGCATA
>DASVGY010000073.1:0-29345 GCA_036379295.1 Pelobium sp. | reverse complement strand
TTGCGCAATTTGCTTTGTCATCGTAATAAATAATACTATTAGTATCACATGCGATTTTATCTTTTTTGCTACACCCGGTAAAAATCGCTAAACCTAAAAGTATTAGAAAGCTGTTTTTTAAATAATTCATTGTTATAATTTTTTTACGCAAAATATATAATAACAAATGCACAGACATACCCACTTTTACGGATTTTTATTTTTTAATATTGCGGGTTGCTTACTTGCGAGGCCCCGCCCGGTTGTGCGTCGGTGGCAGAAAAAACAACCCGATTGATAAATCTAAAAACAAAAAAAGCCGCCCCAACAAATGGAACGGCTTTTATATAAAAATTTATAGCTTAATTAAACAAGGTAAATTCAACCCTTCTGTTATTCTGACGCCCTTTTTCGGTAGCGTTGGTATCAATTGGTTGGGTTTCACCATATCCGGTTGCCTCAATTCTTGATGCATTAACGCCTTTGCTAACCAAATAAGCCTTTACAGATTCTGCTCTTTCTTTTGAAAGTTTCATGTTATATGCATCGCTTCCCTGACTATCAGTATGGCCAGCTAATTTTAAACTCAAGTTTTTGCTCGAAATTAAATCGGCAACTTTATCTAAAGTAGCGTAAGAGCTAGGTCTTATTGTAGCTTTATTCAAGTCGAACTCTAAATTTTTGATGGCATCTGCAACCACTTTTTTATCTTCATCAGTAATCACATAAGTAATTGGCTTTTGCACAATTGTGGTACTTACAGGTAGTGGACATCCAGCACCGTCAACAGCTACGTTTTTCGGTGTGTTTGGGCATCTATCGTAAAAATCAGAAACACCATCACCGTCTGCATCGCTGGTGAGCTTAGTTACTTTATCTTTAAGCATGTTAACTTCTTCATTATTTTTAGAAGCTTCTAATTCTGCTTTCAAGGCATCGTATTTTGCTACATAATTTTTTTCTAAAATAGCCGCTGGGTTTGCAAAAGCCAATTGAGGTTTTGTTTTGTTACCTAGCGCAAACTCTAGACCTGCGTATCCGTAAGAAAATTTATCACTGGATGGTCCTCGCTCATAACCGTCTAAATTATCCGCATCAACAAAATTCATTTTATAGCCAAGATCGATATTTACACCTTTAGCCACCATAAATTTTAAACCAGCTCCAACAGGTACAACCAATTCGTGGATATTTTCGCCTCCATTTGCATCAGCCTTAACGTTGGCTAAATCTGTTGTTGTAGGCTGGTAACCCATTAAACCTGCTCCTGCGGTGATGTAAGGGGTAACATAGCTTTGTTTACTAATTATATTAAAGTTAGCAATATTATAAACCGCACTTAATGTACCGCCCCATTTAACTTCTGTTTCAAAACTTTTGTAAGGAGTGGCTGTTGGAACAGTTCCGGTAGCGTTATCTGCCTTAAGGGTTCCTCTAAAAAAATCAGCCTGAAGACCAAAATTATGTGTGAGTTGCTTTTTTAGATAGCCTCCGTACAAAGCCCCAATTTCTGGATTAGAAAAATCATTTTTGCCACCTGTAAATACCGATGGGCTAGAAACACCACCATTAACGCCGAAAGACCATGTTCTGTATGCGCTTTTTGCGAAAGGTTCTGGAGTTACTGAATTGTCTTGAGCATTGGCGTATCCGCCTAAAGCAACTGCCGCTACAAGTATTATTCCTGTTTTTACTATTGTTTTCATAATAATTTTTATTGTTTGCTTATGCTTTAGTCAAAACATTGCCAAAATAGCCTCAAATAAAATCTAATCTATAAATACCTGATAGTTAGCGGGTATAGGCGCATAAAAAAAAGACCTAACCGATAGGTTAGATCTTCTTATTTTGCAGTGAAACGTAGCTATTGTATTGAATAAACTACGGTTTACCAAAGTTTAGTAGGATAAACCCCATTGTTTACCAATACGTTGATGTTATGTTTAACAATATCTTTGTCTTCTTTGTAGGTAACACCAAACCACTTTGCATCGGTAGGAATTACTTTGAACGTTGCAATTTTATTTTGAATTAAGTGGTCGGCAATTAACGGGATAAAGAACTCTGACTTAGGGTTGTCTTGGTTTTTATCAACAAAATCTACAAAAAGTTTTTCGGTGATTTTAAAAACCTCTGGCGTAAAACCCCAAAAATTCATCGAAACAGGGGTAGAGGCATCTAAGGGAGTTTCCTCGCCGTCTTCCTCAAAAACAATTTCACCGTTTTTGGGGTACACTTTAGTACGTTCATTAATTTCTGTCATATTACCATTAGCATCCGTTTTGCAAACTCCTCTGGAAACCGAGCCGTTTTCTGATAAAGTATTGCCAATTTTATAACCCACAATGCTGTATTTATTTTCGGCAGCTTCTGTAGTTAAAAAATCAACCATGTTCTTAAAAGCTTCGTAGCCGTAATAATCATCGGCATTGATTACGCAAAAAGGCTCCTTAACCTGATTTTTTGCTTCTAAAATCGCGTGTCCTGTTCCCCAAGGTTTTGCTCTTTCTATAGTTTTATCTATACCATATTTGTTTAGGTCAAAAGTTTGAAACACGTAATCTGTTTCTACTTTACCCGCCAACTTGGCATCAAAAATACCTTTAAAATTATCTAGAAATTCTTCTCTGATGATGAAGGTGATTTTGCCGAATCCAGCTTTTATGGCATCATATATAGAATAATCAATAATGGTTTCGCCGTTGGGGCCAAAGCCGTCAATCTGTTTCATGCTACCATATCTGCTAGCCATCCCTGCCGCAAGTATTAATAAAGTAGGTTTGCTCATAATTTATTTTTTTAATTTGTGGTTTTTAGCGCTTTGCTGATTTTAAAGTTAAATTAACTCCTACACCATTTTTCTGGTTTAGGTCATCAGTCAAAAATGCTAAGCTAATAAAATTATTTTCGGTTTTTAACGTAGGTTGTTAACCAATTGTTCATTTCTGATAACATGTGCAAGATAGATTCTTTTGCCCTGTATGAATGTGCCTCGGCAGGCAAAAGCACCAACCTTGCTGTTCCACCTAAACCTGTTATGGCATCGTAAAACCTTTCGCTTTGAATCGGAAAAGTGCCGGCGTTATCATCAGCTTCGCCATGGATAAGCAATAGGGGTGCCTTAATTTTATCTGCAAAAGAGAATGGCGACATTTTATAATACACCTCGGGCGCTTGCCAATAGCTTCTTTCTTCTGCCTGAAAACCAAACGGTGTCAGCGTTCTGTTGTATGCGCCGCTTCTGGCAATTCCTGCGGCAAAAAGCTTGGTGTGGGCTAATAAATTTGCCGTCATAAACGCACCGTAAGAATGCCCGCCAATTGCTATTCGTTTTGGGTCGCCGATGCCCATAGATACTATTTTATTTACTGCCGCTTCAGCATCTTGCGTTAACTGCTCTATAAAGGTATCATTTGGTTGGTCATTACTTTCGCCAACAATGGGCATTTCAACATCATCCATAACGGCGTAACCTTGTGTGGCCCAATACAATGGCGAGGCCCAAGAAACTTTATTAAATTGATATGGCGAACCCTTAACCTGGGCTGCCGCATTTGCTGTTTTAAACTCGCGGGGATAAGCCCACATAAGCACCGGTAATTTTGGACCTCCAGCAACATAACCGTTCGGTAAATAAAGCATTGCACTTAAATTAAGCTTGTCTGCCCTTTTGTAAGTTATTTTTTGTTTAATTACGCCTAGTAGTTGAGGGTACGGATTTTTAAAAAATGTAAGCTGCTGCGTTTTACCGCGTTTAAAATCCAGATTAAAATAGTTGGTTGGCTCAACAGCTGATTCTCTACTGATAATTAAATTATCTTGGTTATCATAAAAAACAGGAAATTCAAAAAAAGGCGCTCGTGATCTAAATAAGGTATCTGTGAGTTTTGTTTTTACGTTGAACTGCAGTAAAAACGGTCGGTCACCTTGCGCCGATGCGCCCTTTGATATCGAAAAAATGTTGACATTGTTTGGATCGGCGGTTCTTCTGAGGATATTATATTCTAGCAATAAAACCTCCCTGTTGTACTGGTTTTTAGTTTTTACAAATTGGCCAGGGTCAGAGTAAGCATCTTCGAAGTACCTATCCCAAAGATTTACGCGGTAATTAGGATTTCCGGGCTTAATAAAAACGCGACGTTCACCTCGGGTTTTCCACCAACGTTCGTTAATTATTGCAATTTGATCATCGCCCCAATCAATATTATTGAAGCGCAAATAGCAATCTGCAAGTTTCTTACGAACAACGCTGCCGGCTTCTTGTGTGTATAAAATATCTCTAACAAATACCCTTTTATTTGGGTCGCCTTCATCCTGAGCTTCTACAAAAAATATGGTTTGGGGCTTATCACTTCGCCAGGCAAATTCTCTTGGTCCTTTAACCACCGCATCAAAACCAGGCGGCAAATTATCAGCAAGCGGAACGGTGGCCAGTTCTCTGGTTAGTTTTCCGTACTTATCTCTGATTTCTACCTTATGAGCAAATTTGGAAATAGGAACCAAATACGAGTATGGCTTTTGAATTATCGAGAGCATCACCAACTCTCCATCCGGAGAAAAATCAAAAGATTGATAAACCTCTGGTCGGCTATAATTTACCGTTTGCCCATTGAGGTAAATTGTTTTCAATTGCGAGGTTAAGTAGTAATCTAACTGCAATTCATCGTTACTGTTTTTTAATAAATCCTGATAGGTTCTGTTGGAAGATGTTTCGCCAGTGGATTGTTTAACTATGGGTCCACGCTTATCAAGACTGGCCAATTCAAGTGGTTTTTTTTCTGTAATTGTTTTTGCTAAAATTGCGTTTCCTTGAGGGGCCCATTTGTAAAGCGTTCCATAAGCATCGTTCAAAACGATATTTGAAAGCCGTTTAGCTGTTCTGGCTGATAAATCGCCCAGCCACAGTTGCACTTCATTTTCTGTTGTTATGCTAAATGCAACTAATTTTTCATCTGGCGATAGTTGTACGTCTTTTATTTTAGCACCCGCGGGGATACCGCTTAACCCGTAGTTGTCCCCGGTTTTTAAGTTTTTAATTTCGATACTGGCAAAATAAACAGCTTTGGCGTTGCTATAATTTTTGGCATCGATACGTAAACCGGCAATTTTTACTAAAGGTTTTGCTATCTCTTTAATAGATGGGTAACCATCCGTTTCTAAAATAAGCATTAGGTTTCCGCTGCCGCTAACGGTAACAGATTTTGAGGTAGCAGCCTCTACAATATCAATCATTTCTTTAGGAGGTTTCTGATAGCCAGAAACCTCTTGTGCTAAAGAAAAATGTGCCTGCGTAACAAAAAGCGAGAATAAGGCATAAGCCTTTATTTTTTTTTGAAGGTTACACTTCATTAAAATTATTTGATGTATTTAAAATCTTGATCTTTTTTTATTGCTAACAAAGAATGATAAATTAAGCTGATAACGTTGTCAACATCATTTTTATGAATCATTTCTACGGTAGTATGCATATAACGCAAAGGCAAAGAAATTAGTGCCGATACTACGCCTTCGTTTGAATAAGCAAAAGCATCGGTATCTGTACCGGTAGAGCGTGATGATGCTTGCCTTTGGAAAGGAATATTGTTTTTTTGTGCAGTTTCTACCAGCAATTTGTTCAAATTAACCTGCACTGCCGGCGCATAAGAAACCACCGGGCCTTTGCCACAGGCTAAATCGCCCTGCGTAATTTTATTGATCATTGGCGTGGTGGTATCGTGAGTTACGTCGGTGATAATTGCAACATCTGGTTTAATTCTGTGCGCAATCATTTCTGCGCCGCGTAAACCAATTTCTTCTTGTACGGCGTTCACAATATATAATCCAAAATCTAATTTCTTTTTATTTTCTTTTAACAAACGGGCAACTTCGGCAATCATAAAACCACCTGCCCGGTTATCCAAAGCTCGGCCAACATAATAACGGTCGTTTAAAACCATAAATTGGTCTTCGTAAGTAATTACACAGCCCACATGCACACCTAGGTTTTCCACTTCTTCTTTGCTGGTGCAGCCGCAATCTAAAAAGATGTTTTTAAGTTGTGGGGCTTCTTCTTTTTCTCCGCCATGGCGGGTGTGAATTGCAGGCCAGCCAAAAACTGCCGTTACCGGTCCTTTATCTGTATGGATAATTACTCGCTTCGAAGGTGCAATTTGATGGTCAGATCCTCCGTTTCTAATCACATAAATTAAGCCATCGCTGGTAATGTAGTTTACAAACCACGAGATTTCATCGGCATGAGCTTCAATAACGACCTTGTATTTTGCTTTCGGATTGATGACGGCAACCGCGGTTCCGTAATTATCTACAAAAGTTTCATCTACATAAGGCTTAATATATTGCAACCAAAGTTTTTGCCCTTCCCACTCAAAACCTGTTGGAGACGGGTTATTGATGTATTTTTCAAAAAATGATAAGGATTTTTTATTAACAACGGCAACGTGTTCTTGCGCTTTAGGTTCTTCTTTTTTCTTAGCCATGTATTTATAAATTGAGTTTCAACAAATATAAAAAACCTACCGAAAGGGGAGGTCATGGAAATTTCTTATTTGCAAGTTTGCTTAGCCAAGCCTAGTGAACTTACTAAAGAAATCCCAAAGCACAATTCCCGTACTTATCACGATATTAAAGGAATGCTTGGTGCCAAACTGAGGAATTTCTAAGCACATATCAATCTGTTGCATTACCTGCTCACTAACGCCGTTAACCTCGTTTCCAAAAAAGAAAGCATATTTTTTTGCCTTAACAGGATTAAAATTTAACAAACTTATGCTTCGTTCTGCTTGCTCAATAGCAACAATTTGATAACCTAAGCTTTTTAAATTCTCGACTGCCGCCACGCTATCCTCAAAATACGCCCATTTAATAGATTGGGTGGCACCAAGTGCCGTCTTTTCAATTTCGCGGTGGGGTGGTTGTGCTGTTATTCCGCATAAATAAATAGCGTCAACTGCAAATCCATCGGCAGTTCTAAATGCCGAACCAACATTATGTAGGCTCCTAACGTTATCTAAAACTACTACTACAGGCAGTTTTTCCTGAGATTTAAATTCTTCTAGTGTTGGGCGATTTAGCTCATCAAGCTTTAGCTTTCTCATGCGGGCAAATATAATAAGCTATCGCGGCTTTTTAGTTTCAGCAATGTTTATTCATCTAAACTTATAGGCTCAGTTTTAAATTTATGGGCGTGGCTGCTGGCTTCAATAGGTTTTTTTAGCTGATTGCTAATAGCATCTACCAAAGAAACGCCGTAATAAAATATAAACGACGAATAAAATATAAAAAGCATGACTAACAAAATAGCGCCCGATGTTCCATAAATCTCGCTAATGTTAGAATTGAGTAGCAAAGTTCGCATTACTAATTTACCAATGGTTAATAACACGCCGGTAAATACAGCGCTCAAAATTACCGCCTTCCAAATAGGCCTTCCGTTGCCGGTAAACCTAAACGCAATGCAAAACCATAGTGTAGTTGTTGCAAAAAAAATCAGTTCGTTGATAAAGCCGTTTAGGATTGGGATGTTGTTTTCCAATTTATTCTCTAAAAACAGCCTCACGCCCTCAAATGCAAAAGCAATAAACAACAAAATACCTCCCGTAGTAATAATTCCTAAAGATTTTGCCCGCTGCTTTAAATTAAAGTAAAAGCTTGAGCCATCGTTTAACCTGATACACCAAATTTGGTTGATTGAATTTCTGATGATGATAAACAGCGTGGTGGAAACAAAAAGCAAAAAAACAAACATTAAAATTGCAAAAAACCAATTGTTAGCAAGGTGCATTAGGTTTCTGAGGATATGTTTAATTTCTTCGGCACTGTTTTTACCAATTATGTTTGCTAGCTTATTTATAATGTTAATTCCAAAAGCTTTGCGGTTTAAAAAAATCCCGAATATTTGCAAAATAACCACCAAAATAGCCGGAATTGCAAAAGTGCCAAAAAACGCAGTAGCGGCAGCAATCCGTAAAGGGTCTGTTTTTATTAAATTTAAGCCCGCTTTTTTTAAAACTTTAGCTGCTATTTTAAGCGTTATTTTTTTTGATATCACCATTATTAAACTTTTAACAAAGAATGTGCTGGTTTTATTTTGAGAGAAAAACAAGCCATAAAGAAGCTCAAATTACACAAAATCTACTAATTCTGTTATATTTGGTACATCAACGAGGGGTGCCCTACATTTTCGGGCTGAGAACATACCCAATGGAAGGTGAAAAGTAAATGGTGTAAGGTTAATAGGTTTGCAAAACCTAAACGCCAACATTTAGCCTCATAGCTTTCCATGCACCTGATCCGGATAATGCCGGCGTAGGGAACTAGGTAAATAATAATTTCTCCTTGTTTGAATTAATAATAATTTATTTTTTCAAATGAATATTTCAAATTGGCTCAATTTATTGTTTAACCAAATTTTAGCTACCACTTGGCTAGAATGGGTGGCCGTGGGTTTTGGTGTGGGCGAGGTTTTACTAGCTCGTAAAAACAAGGTTGCGCTTTACCCTGTTGGGATAATCTCTATTCTAGCATCGGCTTTTTTACTGATTGAGGCGAAACTTTACGCAGAAACTGTACTAAGTATGTATTATTTGGTAATGAGTATTTACGGATGGCTGATGTGGAAATCGAGAAGTAAATCTTCTGCTAATTACATTACAAAAAGCGCTAAACCAGAAGTTTTGGTAACGTTTAGCATTGCAATATTTGGCTGGGTTTTCCTTTATCTTGTTTTAAAGCGCTTTACAGATTCTGATGTTCCAATTATGGATTCGTTTGTTTCTGCCACTGCCTGGGCGGGTATGTGGCTGCTGGCAAAGCGCAAACTGGAAAACTGGATTTGGTTAAACGTTTCTAATTTGGTAGCCATTCCCTTATTGTTTCACAAAAACTTGGTAATGTTTGCGTTATTAACCGTCTTTTTGTTTGTAATAGCGATTTTTGGCTATCTGGATTGGAAGAAAATTCTAATAAAAAGATCGGAAGCTTTATCAAGCCCAGTTAACTCTTCCCTATGAAAAACAACTTGAACCAGTTTGATAAGCATTTAGCGCAAAAAGCAGAAGAACTTGCTTATTTGCCACAAGAATGGTTAAAAATAATTTACAAAGAAAAGTGGTTTAAGTTATTTGTTCCTAAACGCTTTGATGGCCTTGGACTACAGTTTCCTGAAATTTTAAAAATTGAAGAAGCGCTGGCAAAAAAAGATGGAAGCTTGGCGTGGACAGTAACGCTTTGTGCCGGAGCGGCTTGGTTTGTTGGCTTTTTAGATAAGGACTTAGCAAAACAGGTTTTTAAAAACCCAAAGATTTGCTTTGCTGGAAGTGGTTTTGTTGGAGGAACAGCGAATAGGATAGGCGAGCAGTACACCATCAACGGTGCTTGGACGTACGCCAGCGGAGCCTTACATGCCACACATTTTACGGCAAATTGCAAAATCTTTGAGGATGGGAAACCTCTGTTGGATAAAAACGGCGCACCTGTTGTTAAGGCATTTCTATTAGAAAAAAATGAAGTAAAGATTTTGGATGGTTGGTGTTATATGGGAATGGTAGCAACAGGTAGCCATGCTTTTAAGGTAGAAAACCAGTTGGTTCCGTTAAACAGAGTGTTTGACATTTTGCCAGAGAAAGCGAAGCAGCCCGATCCAATTTTTTGTTTTCCTTTTTTGCAATTGGCAGAAGCGACTTTGGTAGCAAACGTTTTAGGTATCACTTTACATTTTATTGAGCTTGTTGATGATTGTTTTCAAATTCGGAATGAAAAGCGCATTTATGATAAACAGCATTTAAACTATTACTTGGAGCTGAAACAAAGTTTGCAGCAACAGCTACTTGATTTACGGGCTCAGTTTTATAAAATTGTGGAGCAAGCCTGGGAAGAACTGCAAAACAAAAAGGAAATTAGCAAAAATAGTTTAGATGAATTAAGTAAAATAAGCCGATTGTTGGCGCTTGCCTGCCGAGAAAATGCTGCTAAGCTGCATCCGTTTGCGGGTTTAGAAGCAGCAAAAAAACATACAGAGATTAACCGCGTTTGGCGAGACATGAACACGGTTAGTCAACATGCGTTGCTAGTTTTTCCGTTTTGATGGGCAATAAATTTTTAAAATAAACCAGATAAATCGAAGAAACTATTGATGAGCAACAACGATACTAAATCGAAAGACCTGGCATACTTAATTAGCTCGGTAAAAGAATTTATACCTAACTTTTTTCGGATGTTTTTCCGGTGTGTATCTACCGTTTGCGAAGAAATAAATAAAGTTTCGCCACATTCTATCGAGGTTTTACCAGCAGCTAAATGCTTTAAAATTTCTCGTTCTCTTGGGCTTAATTTGGCAAATAGCTCAAAGTTTTCTTTCAAAAAAGCATTTTCTTCCAAAATTTTATCTGCCTTTAAACAGATAGAATGTGTGTGCTCAATCGGGATAGATTGGGTTATCAGCAAAACAGGCTGGTTCAACTCATCACGAAGCAAAACCTTAGTACAGCTCATGTGCCAGGTCCAATAATCACGTTGTAAAATCTTTACTTGTTGTAAAAACGAAACACTTTCATCATCGTTATTGCGCTCTAGCAAAGCAACAATCTTTGGTGTGTAAACTTCAACGTCATCGGGGTTAAAGTACAAATTGTAATACTCTTCCTTCGATAAGTTAATTAGCTTTTCTAACGATATCCCTAATTCTTTCAGTCCGCGGTTACACATCCAAACAACAGATGCATCAGCAATTCTGTGCACAATTGTTACGCAAGGGAATAAGCTGGTAGCGCTCGCAAGCAAAGCAATCTTTTGATTAATTTTTTCTTCGATGGACATATTGCGAGGTTAAATTAAATACCTGTATTTTCTTAAGTGCAACTTCTCTAACGCTATATCACAACATTTTTTTTGGCACAAAAAAGCTTATTTAAGATGGCTTCTTAAATCTTCAATAAGCATTTTAGTTCTAATTTCTCTGCCGTATTTGTTTAAATGGTAAATGGTATCGTAAAATAATGAATCTGGAAAAACGTAGTCGCTAGGTTTGTCTATAAAATTAATAGCAGTAGTTTTTTGTCTTAACTGAACATCCAATGCATCTATCCTTGCTTTATTTTTGCCCACATATTCGCTTTTTGGGTAAGGAGGATAGGTAATAAATACTTTTACGCCTTTCTGTTGACATTTTTCAGAAAACTTTTCTAAAAGCGCCACTGCCTTGGTAACCTCAATAGGGTTAATTGGTTTTCTATCAATTAAGTGCGCTAAGGGTTTTCGGGTCAAATGCCGAATATTGTCTCCATATTTATTAAATCCTTCGCGGTTAAAAACCGAATCTACTTTAAACGGATCGGGCTGAAAGAATTTTTTAAATTTTTCGTATCTACCCTTCAACATTTCTTCAACTGAAAAATGATAATACGCCTTCGAGGCTGGGTATAACTCATTTGCGAACTGAATCAGATCAATATCGGGGTCGAAACTATCGAGATAAAGGGGATATTCTGGATTTAAAACTACAATATCGCCTTTCTTCATCAAAGAACTGGCCTCGTTAATCATAAAAGTTAAGCTTAAACCGGCGTGTAAACCAAGATTTGCAACTTTTAATGGCAGTGCGTTTTCAATCATTGCAGAATTTACTCCGAAGGCCAAATTAGACCCTCCAACTAAAATTAGCCGGTTGCTATCCAAACTATTTAACCTCGCTTCTTTATCAATCAAGGTTGCCAGATAATCTGTTTTTAAGTCATATTTCCGCTTAAAGGTGATAGAAAACCCAAATACTACAGTAGATATCAGCAAAAGAAATACAAGGGATTTTATCAGGAACTTTCGCATAAGCTTAAAATTGGAAATAGATAAACTGTCTGTCGTCAAAAACGCCGGTCAATAAAATCACCATCACTAACAAAAAATAAACGGACCACCGCAAAGCCATGGGCAATTTTAAAAACTTGGTGGTTAACTGGCGCTTATCCTGCAAGTAGTTAACGCTTTCTAAAAACACAATCAAAACAATTGGCCACAACTTGTTGGTTCCTAAATATTCAAAAATTTGTTTGCCGCCAAAAAGGTTTTGCAACATCTCAGGAAATCCTGTAAAAATGTGGGTAACGATATAAATAGCAATGCTTAAATTATCTGCTCTAAAAAATATCCAGGCAATAGCAACCAAAAAAAAGGTGGTTAAAGATGCAAAAAGCGGTATTTTATGTAGCCATAATTTTTTGCTTAACTTTTGTCTGTAGCTTTCTGTTAGGCGGCCAAAAATGATATAAAACCCATGCAGTGCGCCCCAAATCACAAACGTCCAGTTGGCGCCATGCCACAAACCGCTCACTAAAAAAACAATAAAAATGTTTAGATACCAACGCGGAATGGTTACGCGGTTTCCACCTAAAGGGATGTACAGGTAATCTTTAAACCACGTGGAAAGTGAAATATGCCAACGAGTCCAAAATTCGCTAACGCTTTTTGCATGATACGGACGATTAAAATTGTTCATGAGCTTAAAGCCCATTACCTTTGCGGCGCCAATTGCCATATCAGAGTATCCCGAAAAATCACAAAATATTTGGAATGCAAAAAACACCGTGGCGATGATTAAGCTGGAGGTTAAGTGTGCCTGGGGATTGTTATAAACGGTATCTACAATGATAGCCAGTCTATCGGCAATCACCACCTTTTTAAACAAGCCCCACAGCATTAGCCTAAGTCCGCTTGTTACCCTATCATAATCAAAATCATATTTTTCACGAAACTGGTGTAACAGATTTTGAGGCCGTTCAATAGGCCCAGCCACCAATTGCGGGTAAAACATTACGTAAAGTGCATAAATACCAAAGTGTCGCTCGGCATTTTGATGACCACGATATACTTCAATGGTATAACTCATTGCCTGGAAAGTGTGGAAAGATAAACCTACCGGCAACAGAATATTTAAATACGGAATTGGATCTTTTAAACCAAACCCATGCATTAAAAATGCAAGGTTATCATTTAAAAAATTATAGTATTTAAAGATAGCTAAAACCCCAATATTAGCTATTAGACTTATTATCAGCCATAATTTTCTTTTTTTTCCGTGGGCATTTTCTATAAAAATACCTGCATAATAATCTATTACAATGGTAAATGCTAATATTAAAATATAAATAGGCACAAAAGCCATGTAAAAGTAGCAACTAGCTACAAGCAATAAAAACCAGCGGTTTTTATAGGGTAAAGCAAAATAAAGCGAGGTAACAACAATAAAAAATACGAGAAATTGAAACGAATTAAAAAGCATTTCTTGGATTTAACTTATTGCTTGTTAAAGAATATTTAGCCTTTCAAAGATAGAATTATATTTTTCTTTAAAAATTGAAAAATTAGTGATAGAATTAAATTACTTTCAACGAGAGCGCTAAAGCCATTCTTTCTGTTCAATTTGCGTTTGTAGTGTAGCAGATATTCTCTATTTTTACCGCCGAAATAAATAACATTATGGCAAAAGCTGGAGATTTAAAAACAGGAAACGTTATTCGCTTTAATGGCGAGTTGGTTACAATTGACGAATTAATACACCGCACACCGGGCAAAGGCGGCGCTTTTTATACTGGGAAAATGCGAAGCATAAAAACAGGGAAAATTATTGAGCTACGTATGCGTACGGATGAAGAGGTGGATATTTGCAGAGTAGAAACCAACGACTATCAGTATTTATATGAAGATGGAGATTATTACGTGGTAATGGATAACGTAAGTTTTGAGCAGTTTAACGTACCTAAAGCTTTGTTTGGCGATTCAGCTCGTTTTTTAAAGGAAGGCATGAACGTTTTAATTTCTATGGAAAGCGACGAACCCATCATTGCCAAAGCGCCCAATAACGTTGAATTAGAAATTGTTTATACAGAGCCCGCAGTTAAAGGCGATACCTCTACCAATGCACTAAAAAATGCAACGGTGGAAACAGGTATAGAAATTAGGGTTCCAATGTTTGTTAACCAAGGTGATAAGGTGCGGGTGGATACCGCTACGGGGGCTTATATTGAGCGGGTAAAATAAAAATTTTGAATAGTTAAGTAAAAGGCGAGGGTAACCTCGCCTTTTTTATTTTGCAAAAATTGGTTTCGCTACTACTTTAGCGGTTGATACGGAGTAACACAAACATTTATATAATTATAATCAGTAAACAGGGGTAACATTTTTTTTGGTGAGTTTATATAAAGGAGACAACATTATAAGTTAAACTTTAAAAAAACTAGTCATGAAAAATTCAACCAAAATTATCGGAGCTTTAAGCGCAATTATTTTTTTATCCTTTGCCTGCAAAAAAGAAAAGGAAACTACCAGAATTGATGGAGAACAAAAGTACGCAGTAAGCATACAAAAAGGCAATTTTAGCGATAAACCCGAAAGTGCCGTACTAATTGGAACAAAAGCTAGCCTTGAAACTACGTTTGATGGTAAAAAAGATGTGATTTATCTAAAGAAGATTTCAGCAAAAAACAATGTTTTTATAGATGTAACTGGCACTGTTGACCCTTTAGATCCAAAAAATCCAATTGATTTGTGCTGGGACGAAATTAATGCCTATTACCAACAACACTATCAAGAATGGCAAGCAACGGCCAACCAAAATTGCAAGCCGTTTATCACTTGTATTACCTGCCCAAAAGCAAACGCAGGCCTTTTTGTACTTTATGTGATTAAACCAAATTCCGCAAAATGTAATATTGCCGAGGCGGTATCTGTAATGTATAATTTCAATAAGTTTGATTTTGGCAGCGACGATTACGATACTGAAGCAGTTTCTGCTTACATAAATGCAAAAAAATAAAAACGAAAAATAATTTCATAAAAAAGCCTGCTATCATTTGGTAGCAGGCTTTAATTTTTGCAAATAGTGATACTATGCGTTTTTCTTTGCTGTAACCTCGTTACGGATATCTTGTGCTAAAACCTTAGTTTGTTGCATAGCGTTACGTAATCTTGTACCGGCAGCTTTATTTCCTTTGTCAAAAAAAGCTGTTGCATCTGCTTCTGCTGCACTGATTAGTGCTTTTAATTCATTGAATTTGTCCATTTTTTATATTTATTTGATGATTAATTATTCGTTTAAAACGAAGATATTTAATTTTTATCATAATATGCAAGTACTTTAAGAATAAAATACTACTATTTTTTTTATTTTTCTTCTTCTATCTGCTTTCTGGGTCGGTCTTTTACAATGTACAGATCGTCAGGCAAATCCATCACTTGCATTTTTCGTCCTTGTTTTTGCTCTAATTTTCTGATTTGGCTCAGCTCAAGGTCGGTACAAAAAGTAATGGCTAGCTGGTCTTTTTGCGCTTCTTTGCGTATTAATACGCGTTGAGTGTAGGTGATAGCATCTTCTGGAACGTCAAAATGAATGATACAGGGAAAATCACTAACGTCCACTTCGTCCACTTCCTCGTTTACTATAATTAATATCCGGCTTTTTGTAGCGTATTTAAAATCCGGAAGTTCATCAAAAGTATGTTCTGTGTAATGAGCGTTTTTATAAACAGCCACGCCTTCTCCAACACTTTTTATTAAGTTTTTGTAAACGGTTTCTGCTGTAAAAGCGCTGTTTACAAAAATCAATACTTTTTCAAAAACTTCTTTATCTTCCATTAGCAGCTGAATAAGATAAAGTTTTGTGCCAAAGTTGGGAACATGATAAAGTAATTGCTCTACGGTATTAAGTTGAACATCGCCTAAATCATCAACCTGGATAACGTTAGGGAGCTGCATAAAACCACTATAAAGTTTTTCTAAGCGGTCGTGAGAAACAGCGGCGCAAACTAGAAATTGAGATTTTACAATTCCACGAGCCAATTCTGATGTAGGCAACGTTAGCCCTTGTTTGATAATAAGGTCGGCATCATCAATTACAAAAAGCAATATCTTATTTAAATTTAAGCCTAATTTTAAATAGGCGGCCCTGGCTCTATCTGGGGTGGCAACAACAATATCAACCCCATCGGTTAGTTCCAGCACCTGCTGATCCAAGCTACTTCCATCGGCAAAAAGACCTAAAAACCGCAAATCACGGTTTCGATTTAGAAGATAAAAGTGGTTTAAAACTGCATTTCCCGTTTCAATATCCGGGACTAAATACAGTATGCGTGGTGCAATTTCTTCGGTACTTTTGATTTTATTTAGCGCCGCAAGAACGCAAGTTGTTGTTTTTCCGCAACCTTCTGGGCCGATAGCCACAATGTTTTGACCACCGTTTATCCGTGGAAACACGATGCTTTGCAATTCTGTTGGACTTAAATACCCATTGCTGGTCATTGAGGAAAGCAATTGCTTACTTAGTTTTAATTTTTCTAACGTGTCCATATCTTGCAAAAGTACGTTTTTTGGGTGGTTAAGAAACGCTAAATCAGCTCTCGGTGATTTGAATTGAAAATAGCTTAAAAGGTTTTTATGGTAGCGATTTTGACGACAGCGCTGAAGCATTTATAAACGCATAAACTTAACTCCAAAATTTTTTTGTTGATTTAGCTAATTTTGCATGCTAAGTTTTTAAGCAAGACCTAAAAAGCAACTGTCCAAAACTTTTAACCCACGTTAATAAGAGGTTACGTTTACGCTTTCGCTGATATAATTGCTACATTAGAACTATAAAAGCCAAAAAAACACAAAGCTTATGCAGCCAATTTCTGAAGCCGACTTAATTATTAACTCTGATGGAAGTATTTACCATTTAAACCTGCTACCAGAGGATATTGCCGATACAATTATTACCGTTGGCGACCCGGACAGGGTAGGCGAGGTGACCAAACATTTTGACAGTATTGAGCTTAGAAAAGGAAAACGCGAATTTAAAACCGAGACCGGCTATTTGGGCGGGAAACGTATTACAGTTATTTCTACCGGGATTGGTACTGATAATATTGACATTGTTTTTAACGAGTTGGATGCTTTAGCAAATATTGATTTTAATAGTCGAACCGTCAAAAGCGACTTAAAAAGCCTTCGGATTATAAGGGTAGGAACATCAGGAAGTATCCAAAAGAATATTGGTTTAGGGACCATTTTAGCATCATCTTTTGGCTTAGGTTTAGATGCGTTGATGACCTATTATCATCATGATTTGAGCGAGAACGAAAAACATTTACACGACGCTTTAATAGCGCATTTGCCAGATTTAAATACCAAACCCTACTTAACCGCTGGTGCCAAAAGTTTATTGCAAAAAATAGCTTTTGATATGCCGCAAGGCATTACCGCTACCGCACCAGGCTTTTATGCGCCACAAGGACGGCAGGTGAGGGCAAAGCTGAAAACAAGTAATTTGATTGAAAAATTAAATAGTTTTAAACACCACACCGCACAGGTTACCAACCTGGAAATGGAAACGGCAGGTATTTACGCACTAGCGAAAATTTTAGGCCATCAGGCAATTTCCATAAACGCAATTTTAGCTAACCGTATAGAAAATAAATTTTCGAAAAATCCAGAAGTCTTGATAGAAAAAATGATAAAAACGGTGTTAGAGCGTTTATAAGTCTTTTTTTATTAATTCTGCTAAACTTTTAGAAAATTTTTGAGCACCAATTTCATTCAGATGAAATTCATCTGCGAAAAGCTTAAAATGGTTGTTATAAGTACTATCTACTGCATAATCTAAAAACGTAACGTTGCTATATTTTTTAGCGATGGCCGGTAAAAGTGATTTTTCTTCTGTGTTGGGTTCTTTTAAAATGGTGGGAGAAATAACTACATAGGTTTTTATATTTAAATCTTTTGTTTTCTGTAAAAATTGCCGGTAGTAATTGATAGCATGCTTATCAATCATAATATTCTGGGTGGCTCGCTTTTTATCGTAAAGGGCTTTTTCGGCACTGTACTTTTTAAACATCGTTTCGCTAACTCTTCCGGTTAACGCGGTGTAGCCTCTATCATCAATGGGTTCATTGTTTTTAAAAACATGATCGTAAATAGAAATTAGCAAGGTAGAATTATATGGATAAGTTTTGCTAATTAACTTTAGGTTCTCAAACTCGCTTATTTCTGCGGTATATTTCCGCAAAACTGGGTGTTCAGAAACGTAGGGAAGTAATTGAGCCAATTTCATGTATTTTTGCTCATTAGGACCTAGCTCCCAAATATTTACATCAAGTATAATTATTTTTGGTGTTTTACGCTGTAAAATTACATCCTGAACTGCGCAGTAATAAGGTAAAAACTGACCGTCTCGCCCTGCATTGTATATAGATAGACCTAATTTTTGGCTTAAAATCCTTGATGAATAATGGTGTTGTGCCCTTGAGCTCCCGAAAACCAAAATATCGGGCGCTGCTTTATCTAAAGCTTTAGTGGTTTCTGCAAATTGCCCCTCGTTTAAACTAAAGTAGAGCTTTTGCAAGCCTAACCCAATTAGCCAGTCTATTGCAAAAACCACCACAATAAATATTGCAAACTTTTTAAAAAACAGAATGGCGTTGTTATTTAACATACCTCAAAACTGAAAATAAATAAACTGTCCGCCATTAAAAACTCCAAAAATCAAAATTATAAATAGCAAAGTAAGCACAGCGCTCCAACGGATTAAAGAATTTGGATGACTAAAAAGCTTTACTTGTGGCTTAAAAGCCATAAAATACTCGATGGTTAAAAGTAAAACAATAGCAATTAAACAATGGCCAAACTGGTTTACGCCGTTTCCCAAAAAAGGCTTTTCGCCAAAAGACTTTAAATTTTTTATCATTAAAAAAGCATCATGTATGGTGTGGGCTCTAAAAAATATCCATGCAAAAGTTACTAAGCAAAAAACGCCAAGCCCTTTAACAAAAAACCAAAAACTTAAGGCAGCCTGGTTAAGGTGCGTTTCAAACTTTGTAAACAAGGGTTTAAGTATTAGCGCAAGCACCTGATAAACGCCATGCAAAAATCCCCAGATGATAAAATTCCAGCTTGCCCCATGCCATAAACCGCTCACTATAAAAACAATAAATAGGTTTAAATAATGTCTTTGTTTACCCACGCGATTGCCGCCAAGTGGGATGTAAAGGTAATCTCGGAACCAAGTGGATAGCGAAATGTGCCACTTACTCCAAAACTCTGAAATTGATTTTGCGTAGTAAGGTATTTTAAAATTGGTCATCAACTCGAAACCCAAGGTACGAGCACAACCGATGGCAATATCAGAATAGCCTGAAAAATCACAATAAATTTGGATGGCAAAAAACACAGCACTAATAGCTACCGTACTGCCGTTATGAAGTTCTGGATTCGGAAAAACTGTATCAACATAGATAGAAAGCCTATCAGCAACCACCAGTTTTTTAAAGAAACCCCAAGCCATTTGCTTTAAACCTTCTACCAGATTATAATAGCTAAATTCATGCTTTGCATGCATTTGCGGCAGTATGTTTTGTGGGCGCTCAATTGGACCGGCAACTAATTGTGGGTAAAACATCACATATAAACTATACACCCCGAAATGTCGCTCGGCTTTTTGGTTGCCGCGATAAATTTCTATGGTATAACTCATTGCTTGGAACGTATGGAAAGATAAACCAATAGGCAATAATATTTTTAAGTATGGAACATTATTGTGCAGGTTTAGGGCTTGCGCCAATACGCCGATGTTATCGTTTATAAAGTTATAGTATTTAAATATCGCCAGTACGCCAATGTTGGCAACAAGACTAATAATAAGAAATAGCTTTTTTTGTTTGCCTTTTGCCTTTTCGATGAAAATACCAGCTAAATAATCGATAACGATGGTGAATGCAAGTATTAAAATATAAATAGGCACAAAAGCCATATAAAAATAGCAACTGGCAGCAAGCAGTAAAAACCACCTGTTTTTGTGCGGAAAAATATAGTAGAGCAGGGTAACTATTACGAAGAAAAACGCGAAAGAGAGCGAGTTAAAAAGCATAGTTAAACCAGTGTTTTATATAATTTTAGCGTTTTGTCCATTGATTTTGTTAAAGGAAATGCTTTTAATCGTTCGCTTCCTTTTGCCACCAAACTTTGTCTCAAAGTTTGATTGCCTATTAAATTTTCAATTTGTGCTGTTAAATCTTCTAAAGAATAACGATGAAAAAAAACTGCTGCTTCTTTTGCTATTTCTAAAAAACAGTCGTTATTGCTAAGCAATACCGGGCAACTGGCTTTAAATGCTTCCAGAATGGGTAAGCCAAATCCCTCATATAAAGATGGATAAATAAAGGCTAATGCATTTTGATAAAGATAGTTCAGTTGTGCATCGTTAACTTGGTAATGGTGCACCTTAGTGTTTATTTTTAAACGGTTAATTATCTCAACATCTGCGCCCAGCAATTTACCTCCGCCAGACAGCACTAAATTTAGGTTAGGATGTTTTTTTGATAACGCAGCAAAAGCATCCAACAATAAATAAAAGTTTTTATAGCCGCCCCTGTCTCCCACAAAAAACAAGTATTCTGTCGGTAAGTTGTTTATTTCTTCAACCTGTAGCTTATGTTCTAAATCAATTCCGTGGTAAATAACTTCTACTTTGCGTTCATCTACTTCCAGATAGGTAAGCAAATCTTTTTTAGTGGTTTCGGATATGGCAATAATTTTATCAGCTCTTTGGGCGCTCATCCTTTTTTGTGCGGTTAAAGGGTCTTTAGCCCAAAAATATGCTGGTAAACGCTCATAAGTCATATCGTGGATGGTAGTCACCATCGGCTTTTTTAGGTTTTTAATAAAATAGGGGTCGTAATAGGTTGGATGAAAAACATCGAAACGATTTTGCTTTAGTAGGTATTTGCAATACAGCTCATTGGTTTTAAAAGTCCTAAATCCATATTCAGATTTTAGCAGATAATTGGTTATCGGATGGTTTAAAAACTGCTGCTCGTTTTTAATATAAAAATTTTGTGAATTTGCTACACCAAGTAGATAGTCAAATTCTTGGTTGTTCTTTATCGCATCAATAATATTAGCAAAGTACCTGCTAATGCCTCCAAATTTTTGAGTGCTAAATTTTTGATGGTCGAAGAATATTTTTTGCATTAATGGTTTAGTATAATTTCAAAAATACAAACTAAAACAACTTATTTGCCGATGATATTAATTATTGGTTTTTTTTTGAATGTTTTTTAACAACAAATCAGAAAATTCATCGGCTCTTTTTTGCCATGTGTTGTCTTTAGCAACCGCTAACCTTGCTGCCTTATTATCTGCGCTGTCGTTGCTTAACGCATCATTAATGGCTTCGGAAAATTCATCTGCATTTGCGCAGTATGGAACAGTATTTTTTGTTTGTTCGTTTAAATCTGTATTAAAATCTGTAGCAACTACTGGCTTGCCGCTACCTAAATATTCAAAAAGTTTAAGCGGGAAAATGGTGGCGCTAAATTCATCTTTTTTAAAAGGAATAATTGCTACATCAAACCCTTTTAGTACCTCTGGCATTTTCTGATAAGCTACCGCATCAACAAGAAAGATGTTTTTTGCTTTGCTTATTAGTTTTTTGCGGTACACTTCATCTGCAGGCCCCACAAATACAAAACTTTTTTCCGGGTTTTTTTCCGCAACGGCGGTAAGCAACTCAAAGTTTGTTCGGCCTTCTACATTGCCCAAATAGCCAATGATGGGTTTTTTAAATGTTTGCAAAACGGGTAAAACAGGTGTTGATGCTAAGTTGGCTTTATTGCTGTGTTCAAAATCTGCAGCATTGGGCACAAAATGCACATTTGAATGTCTTTTTGAGTTTATTTTGAAGAGCTTTTTACTGGTACAAATTATCAAATCGCTATGCTTTACAATTTCTTGTTCAGACAATAAACCGTGTTTGGTATCGTAACCAGAAACCAGCGGATCAACACAATGATAAACATTTAAAACTGGCGATAAGCGCTTACCAACGTTTGGGTAATGGATGTTAAAGGAATTGATGAAGATAAAATCGCTTATGTTAAACGTTTTAATCACCTTTTTAATACGGTTAACAATTAACCTTTCATTATACGCCAGTAATTTTCTGTATAACCAGCCTTCGGGCAAAAAATTGATGGATAAGAGTAACCTAGTAATTACAATTTTTAGGTTTGGCAGGTCCGTGTTTAAGATGCCGTTAGAACGCTTGCGGTAAAGGTCTTTCTTTTTTGAAAATTCGGGAGATTCTTTTAGTTGGTAGTAATCTTTTACCGTGGCCGGATACTCTACATAAAAAACTTGGTTATGCTGAGCTAGATGCCGGGCAATCGTATATCCTGTTGATTCGATTGGCGCATCGTATTTAGCGTTACTAAGCATGAAGACAACCTTGTTTTTCAGCATTTTTATAATTTGTATTTGTGTAAGCTAAAACAAAATAATCACTTGTTTTTAACTAGACCACTCTGGTATCTATTTTTTTAGGCTCTTCGGGTTGTATCACTTCATCATGATTTAACTCATCATCCAACAATTTTGTAACTGTGATGATAGCGAGTATAACATAAAAATAAATATTTAAAGGATATTGCACCAATGCCTCTTGCGGATAGTTTGCCACCGATAACGCAAAAACAATAAGTACCATAGTTAAACAATAGGTCTTAAGTTCGGGATCTCGAATGTTGAAATAGTTTTTTATACCGATATATAAACCGGTGAACAGTAGTGTACAAATCAAAAATAAGCCTATCCAACCAAGTTCCATGGCTACCCTTACATATCCGCTATCTGGTGGAAATTGCGCTAAAAATGAGTAAGGCGCAAAACGAACGCCCCAAATACCCGAGCCGCCCAATCCGCCACCAAAAGGATGCGATTGGATAAAAGGCTGCACTTTTTTCTGATTAAGTTTTCTTACGTTATACGATGCGTCTTCATTCGGTTTAAATGCAGACTGAAACCTTACTAAGGTGGTGTTGCTGGTAGGCACTCTTACCAAAACTAAAAACAGAAACATAACCGGCAAGGCTATTGCAATAGCCAAACGATTAAATTTAAGCACAAATAGCAGTAAAAATGCTGCCGGGATTAGCACATAAGATGCCCGCGTACCAGAGTAAGTCATTACCACGGCAAAAAGTATCCCTAAGCCTAACAGTAGTACTTTGTATTTAATCTTAAACGGACCCGTTAACAAGCCAAGGCACAAAATAGCAGCGGCCGCCATGTTGAAAGAGAAAGCTACCGGATCAGAAAAAATAGCGTTTTTACGCCAGTGGCCATCAATAAACAATAAACCAATGGTTGAGGCATCGTAATGAGTGCGCTCTTCAAACGCAAAAAAGCCGAAATATTCTTGCTTAATCGCGTAAAGAGCAGCTAAAAATGAAAGGCTTAACCATAATATTAAAATGGTTCGTAAAAACTTTCGCGAGTCGAGATAATAGGTAAAAATGTAGTAAGAAAGCATAGTTGCCGCAACACTTCTGATGGTGTATAACCACGCTAATTTTGATGCGGCCACCGGGTTAAAGAATTGCAAAACATTGTATGTTACCCAAATAGCAATAATGTAACCAATTGGGTTTTTAAGTATCCAGTACTTTCTGTTATATTTTTGTTGAATAAAAAAGCCTAAAATCATTACGGCAAGCATCCCGTCCATGATTGTTCCTAGTGGAAACTGCGTGTTGATTATGGCAATAATAAACATGATAAAATATGCCATTAACATGATAGCTATTACGGCAAACTTTGGTTCTTTAATTACAATGTATATGAAAAACAGGGTGAAAGTGCCTAATAACGGAAAAACTCCTGCGCTCGACCCAAAAAAAGTAAACACTGCGGCCGTTGTTATTGACATCACCAACAGCACAATTAAAATCATGTAATTTGGCTTTCCCGAAGAATCGACTGAAATATTGAAGTTTTCCATTAAAAAAGTACGATTTTAAACAAGAAAAAATAGACGGTAATAAAGCAGATAACAATGGCAAGCCACCTTTTAAATGTTGTAAAGTACGAAGCTCTTTTTTCGATAGCTTTAATATCCGGATTTACCCTCATAACTTACTGTTTTGATGTTTAGTGGCTACCGAAATCTTATTTGCATCCCTAACGTTACCCAAAGATAAAAGCTGGAAGAACACAAATTTTGGGATGTTAATTAGCGACGCGTAAATGCGCTTATCAGCATCAGATGCTATTAAAGCATGGTAAAACCCGTAAATAAAACTTGCAAAACCAGCAATCCAAATCCAGTAACTGAAACCCAAAAATACATTTACCAATGCCGCTAAAACGCCCAAAATCAAAAAAATAAATAGGGGAGGCCTCAATAAAACAATTCCGAAAATAAGCTGGTTTATAGATGCGTTTTTTATACCGGCTGCAACTAATTTAAAGCCGTACGTAAAATATTTAAACCAAGTATTAATCCAACGCGAACGTTGTTTTACCAATTGCGATGAGTGCGTTGTTTTTTGGTCGAAAAGAACAGCTTTTTTATTGAAAGCAATCTGGATATCCTGTTTAACAATATAATTTTGCAAAACCTTATCAAAACCAGCTCCGCTCACTGGGCAATCTTTCAGGAAATTTAGATAAAGGCTGGCATCAAAGGCCATTGCAGAGCCAGCTAAGGTAGCTGATGACCCCGAGTTAAAAAGAACTTCACCATCATAATAATGGTAATAAATATCGCGGGCAGCATCCAAGCAAGCATAATTTGTATCCAAATTTTTAGCTGCCCTTAAACCTTGTACGGCTTTAAATCCTAAATCGAAGGTTTTTTTTATTTCTTCGAGATAGTTAGCATCAACAACATTATCGCTATCAATGATGGTTATTGCCTGGTGGTTTTTAACAAAGTTTTGCGCTGCAAAAGCATGTGACCCCGTATTACTGCCAATTACGGTAGCAGGCGCAAGTACTTTTACGCGTTCATCTTCAAATAATAATGTACTAATGTCGCATTTATCAGCCACTAGGTAAATAGTAAACTTTTGATAGGTTTGGTTTAAAATAGATTTCACCACATCGGGCAAAAAAACTGTTTCTTCATAAGCGGTGATAATTACAGCAAAATCTATATCCTTAACCATAGCAGCAGCATTGGCGGATTTTAAAGGAGATCTAAGTTTGCTAAATAACAACAGAATCAGCGGAAAAAACAAGTGAAAGCCGATTACAATTTGCAATAACATCCAAACTATATGTACGGCATTCAAATTCATTATTCTATTAAATTGGCATTAAAGTTACTACTTAATTTTTCTCCTGTATCTACAGAAACCTTATTAAGTACCCAGCCAATAAACTGGCCATTTAAGCCTTTAAGATAGTTGATGTGCTGGTTTTTACTGGCAGATAAACTCTGGTTAGCTTCAAACACGCCCATCACTTTGTCTGCAACCAGGTTCCACTCTTTGGCTTTTCCTAAGGTTTCTAAACTTGGCGTTTCTACCAATATCATATCAAACTCGTTCCGTAACTGGTCAAACCGCTGTTTAACGGTTTCTTCATCTGCAATTTCAAATAAAGATTTATCTTCTCCGCGGTTGCCCATTACCATAATACCGGCACTAAATTCTGAAGAACCCAAGTTTCCGCTTTTCAAATAATCTTCAATGTAAAAGGTTGAGTTTGAATTTTCGGTAATACTTGGGTGGTCGAAATTGCCATCAATAAGTAACACTTTTTTACTGATAACTACATAAGAATAAGCAATGCAAGCCACCAATAGTGTTTTACCCTCAGAATCGTTCATGCTGGTAATGTTGAGCACCTGCCCTTTTCTGTTGCTTGGTTTGTGCAACATTTCGCGGCTAATCTCGTAACGGGCAGAACGTAGCTGCTTTTTCAGTTCCTGCATCTCGGGGTTCGAGTTTAAATTGCTCCAAATTTCTTTTAGCGCTAAGCTGGCCGAACTAACGCGATTGATTTTTCCTAAAACCGGTATTTCGGTAATTTGAGCAAGTTCGCGAGGGGTGCCAATTTTATTATCAAAATAAAAGATGATAAAAAATATCAACAAGCAAAACACAAAACTAATAATACCGCTTAGGATAATCAGCAGCATTTTTTTAGAAGGTTGCGCAATACCCGGGTTAGCTACTTGTACTTGCCTTAACCTAGACGATAAACTAGCCTCTAAACTTGCGCTGTTATATTTCTCAAGTACGTCAAGATATTCTCTGCTGGCAATATCAATTTTTCTTTCCAGTGATTGTATAACTGCTTCATGAGGCACCAACTTATCAAATCTGGAGTTCATATCAGAAAGCTCTCTTTTTAAGCTAGCTAAACTATAACGGGCAATATCATATTCAATTTGTAGATTTAGTTTTTTGGCAATCAAATCTTGCTTTTGAACCATCGGATTATCGATGTATTTGCTGGATTGCACTAAAATCTGCTTATTGATAACACCTTTTAACGAATCAATTTTTCCTTGATACTCGTCATCAAAACCACTTTGAATATATTTTTCGGTAATTAAATTCAGTTCTTTTTTTGACTGTACTAAGTTTTGATTGATTTTTTCTAAAGAAGATTCAAAATAGCGCCGTTGGTTAGGGTCAAAGTCTTTATCAATATTTGCGATAGCGCCTTTTAGAGCAATAATACTTTTCTCAGCGTCCTGTTTCCGCCGCTCATATTCGGCAGATAGCTCATACATCTTTCGAGATTGCTCTAACAAATTGATAATGCGGTTTTTAATTTTGTACTGCTTTAAGGCCGCCACGTTTTTATTGAGCGTATCACTTTTTTCTTTAGCCCTTTCGGATAAAAACTTAACAGCTTTTGTTTGATTTTCTTTTAGAATAGAGGTGTAGTAACTTACAAACTCGCGGCATTCGGTATTTACCACAAATGCTGATAGCTCGGGATTTTCTGAAACAAACTTAACCGATATAAAGTCACTATTCTCTAAACGGTCGGCATTTAGGTTTTCTACAATGAAATCAGAATTGTATTCCATCGATTCCAAAATGTCGTAAAGTTCTTTATCATCCGAGTTAAAGCTATTGAGCGTTTCGCGGTTAACGTACTTTCTTTTAAAAGCGTTTAAAATCTTTCGTCGGTCTACTTCGGCTAAATCTTTAATTTTCGGACTTAACTCTCTAAATGGTTTTTCATCGGTCAAATCATGGATTATCAGCTGGTACGATACCAAATTGATGATTTTTTCTAACTTCATAATTTCTATGAGGTTACTAAACTCTCTGATAACGCTGGACTCCTGCTTGTCGGCACTATTATTAAGGATTTGGGTTTCGTCAACAATTCCGGTGGCAATTTGCCCCTCAGAAACATATTGATCTGCCAAATTTCTCACTAAAAAATAAGCTATAATAATTGTTACCAATGGCACCGCTATAACTATAAATCTAAATCGATATAGCAGGTTGTAAAATTTCTTTAATTCTTCCATTACTTAATATCCTCTAATTTGGTAACTGTTAACTCTTCAATTGCGGCCTTGGCTATCAATAAACCGGCTTCCGCTTCTATTTTTGACTGGCTAATTGTACTGTAACTAATTAAACCTTCACTGTAGTTTTGAAATGTGACTTCGCCACGCTCGTACCTGGCTTTTAAATCTTTAAGTAAGCCTTCAGAATCTTGTAACGATTTTGTGTAGAGCTTTACGTTGTTTAATTGTTGTATGTAGGTAAAATATCTTTTCTTAACTTCTAAAATCAGATTGTTATCAAACTGCGCCGTTAGTTCTTTACTAAATTCTAATTGTTTTTTAACCGTTTTAACGTTGTTGGGCTTTTGCAATATGTCGCCAATATTAATGTTTATACCAAACTGATAGCCGCTAAAATAACTTGGGTCTATAAAATTAATAGTATTGTTAGGTCGGGACACGTATGATACATTGAGTGGCGTAAGCCAATCTAGTTTTTGGTGGGCAACCTGTAATTCTGCTATATCTTCCTTTAATTTATTTTGCCTTATTATTGGATAATTTTCTTTAGCTGTTGCAATAAGTTTTTCTAAGAACAGATAAGAAATATCAGGAACCATTGATTCCTGCGCTCTAACTTGCTTTGTTACCGTAACAAGGCAGCATATTGTTACCAACACGCAGAACACTTTTTTAAAATCACACCTCATAGTTAATTTTTACTACAAACGTAGGTTGTATTAAACCGTTTGTGGTAGGTATTACGGCAATATGATGCCAAAAACGGGGTACCAATTAAAAACAGGCGCTTTTATGCCAATATGCTATAACAGGCGTTAATTATTTTTTTCAATAAACGGTTATCATAAAATCTTTTAGCGATTGCAGGTGGGAAATTTGTAGAATAAAATGCCGAAGTGTGGAAAATAATTCTTCTAGGTATTTTTTCCGTTACATAGCATTATTACGTTTTAAAAAATAAATTGTTTGATTTAGGCGCCATTCGGCTATAAAAGCGGCAGCATGTTTCAATGGCAGTTATAATGGATTGATATTTGGTTAATGGGCAGCGTTAGTTTAAAATACCGAACTAAATACGCTCCATTATGAAATTAAAATTTACAATTAGCCTATACCTATTGGCTGTTTTAGCGCTTTCGGCAGGTGTGTCAAAAGCACAGGGTCCATCATCGCTCCCGTACTTTCAGAGTTTTAAAAATGCAACCGCTCCGGATATTAAGTTTGGTGGTACACCTACCGCGTTTTTAACGGCTTCTCCCGCTGCAAATATCGACCCTGATGGGTCTGGTTATCTTCGATTAACTAATAATTCCCAAGACCAAAGAGGTTATATTTACAGTACAGAAACATTTGATACCAGCGAAGGTTTAAACATTTCTTTTGAGTACTATACTTATGGAGGTAGTGGGGCGGATGGAATATGTTTTTTTCTGTTTGATGCAACGGCGTCCAGTAATTTTAATATCGGAGGTTTTGGTGGCTCTTTAGGGTATGCACAATACCTCCCATATGGCCAAGGGCAAAGTGTTTTACCTGGCGTAAGCAAAGGATATTTAGGTGTAGCTTTAGATGAATACGGTAATTTCGCTTATGCCCGAGAGGGTCGGCAAGGAGGGCTTACTAGCCCCACCGACCCCTACAAAGTTACCAGTAAAACAGTAGCCCTAAGAGGGAAAGGAGATGGTTACGCTACCAATCCAAACAACTATCCTTATTTAACATCCGTGGTAGCAACCGATAAAGGGGTGGATTTGGTAAACGATGCTAATCAAAGGTTTCCCGAAAGTTCACAGTTAGGTTTCAGAAAAGCATTTATAGATTTAAAGCCAAACCCTGCTGGGGGCTATAACGTCTCCGTTAGGATTCAGGTAGGAGGAAACCCAACCAAAACAACCACAATTATTGACAATTATTATTATCCAGAAGCGGCACCCGCCAAAGTGAGTTATGGAATTGCATCTTCAACAGGGCTTTACACTAATTATCATGAGATTAGAAACGTAGCCATTAACGTTTTTGAAAAGCCCTTAACTAACCCAACAGCTTTAGATGACGAGTTTACAGAGTGTTT
>DASVGY010000072.1:0-2680 GCA_036379295.1 Pelobium sp. | reverse complement strand
TACTGAATTTTTCATCGTTATTTATTTTTTTGTTTAAGCAAACCTAGAAGCCGATTCTGAATAGATGTTGAAGATTTTGGGAGTTGGCGCATAAATTCAACATACTTGATTTTCATCAGCTACAGCGGATTAAAAAGGTTTGCTTTTTTATTCTGCACATTTATCCCAATTAAATTCAGATTCTTTTCAGATTGTTAGGTTATCATTAACCAAAAATGATAATGACGAAGTCTACATTCGCTATCGAAGCTATCGCTAATTTTGTGTCGGATTATTTAAAAACCAAGCTGTCTCAAAATCTTGTATTTCATAATTACGCTCATACCAAAGAAGTTGTTTTTTCTGTGGAAGAACTATGCCGTCGAAATACCTCGCCAGGGCTAAAAAAGGAAGTAGCTTTAACTGCTGCCTGGTTCCACGATTGTGGCTACAGTAATGTTTACGAGGGCCATGAAGAAGAAAGTTGCAAAATAGCAGCAAGATTTTTGGAGAAAGTAGGAGCTAGCCCTGAGTTTATTTTAGAAATAACAGCATGTATTTTAGCAACTAAGTACCCACAAAGCCCAAAAACCTTAGAAGCAGAAGTATTGTGCGACGCCGATTTTTTCCACTTTGCCAGAACAGATTACGATTTACATGAGCAAAAACTAAGAAAAGAGTGGGAGCTATGCTTAAACAAGGTGTACACAAATACGGAGTGGCATCAGCAGAATTGTTGCCTGTTAAAAAATCACCAGTATTTTACCAGATACGGTAAAACTGTATTGCAAAAATTTAAAGAGTTAAATATCGCTCTGATGGAATGTAGCGTTCAAGAGCTTTTAGGAAATGTACTATAATCCTAAACATCGAAATCAATTTCAACACTCAGTAATCAAATAAAATGTTCGAGTAATTTATGAAATCTATTAAACTGGTTTTTCTGTTTTTCGCGATTATGAGCTACGGTATAATCTACAGTGCAAGCAGCTTTGCACAACAAAAAGACCTACAATATTTTTTACAGCAAGCTAAAACCAACAGCCCTTTATTAAAAGATTTCCAAAACCAGCTGACTTTAATTTCTTTGGATAGCTTAAAGCTTAGGGCTGGACCTTTACCTCAGGTAAATGCTTCATCAAACTTGCTATATGCACCCGTAATTAGCGGTTTTGGGTACGACCCTGCTATCACAAACGGGCAATTAGTAAGCGGTTTAATTACGGTAAGCAAAGAAATTACCACTTCCGCCAGGTTAAAAACTTTAATAAAAGGATTACAACTAAGTCGAGACAGTTTAGGAAACCAAAGAGCCTTGAGTGCGCTTAATTTGGAAAAAAGCATATCCGCTCAATATATTACCACTTGGGGCAACCAACAATTACTTGAACTTTCCAAAGAAACGCTTATACTTTTGCAAAAACAGGATACTTTACTAAAAAAACTGACGCAGGCCTCTGTTTTTAAACAAACGGAATATTTGGCGTTTAAAGTTAATTTAGAGCAACAGGAGCTTACCGTTCTCCAAAACCAAAATCAATTTAAAAACGATTTTATAGCTTTAAATTATTTATGCGGAATTGCAGATACCAGCACCCAAACACTCTCGCCAATTCCTTTGCAAAGCATCAGCCCGCCGAGTTTTCGAAACAGCTTGCTTTATCAAAAATACAGTATCGATAGTTTAAAAAACCTAAACGCCTTAAACCAGGTGGCGTTAAACTACAAACCAAAACTCAATGTATTTACCGATGCAGGTTACCAGTCTTCCTTACCAGTGCAAGCCTATAAAAACTTTGGAGTGTCTGTGGGTTTAAATTTAACCATCCCTATTTACGATGGCGGTTTAAGAAAACTGAACATTAGCCAAATTAACCTTAGGCAACAATCGCAAAACCGTTACCGCGATTTTTACCAATCGCAATATCAACTGCAAAAAATGCAATTGCAAAAAATGGTTTCGCATTATGATGAGCTGATTAATAAAGCGAACAAACAATTGAACTATTCGCAAACGTTAATTAAGGCCAATGCACTTCAATTACGCACTGGAGATGTACGGATGACCGATTTTTTATTATCGGTTAAAGATTACCAAAACTTACGGACAAACATCGTTCAAAATAAAATCAACCAGCTCCAAATCATCAATCAGCTACACTATTTTAACATCAATTAAATATGAAAATATTATCCATTTTGGCTCTTTCTGTTTTAATACTCTCTGCCTGCGGTGGTAAAGAAACGGCTGCTACCATTGAAGATAAAACTGTAACGCCGGTTACCCTAACCTCGCCGGAGAACGTTACTATAAATGAAGAAATTTCATTAAGTGCAATTTCAGCTTACCTCTTAAAAATCGACGTTAAAGCGCCAATAAATGGCTATGTCCAGTCTTCTTCCGTTAAATTGGGGCAAACAGTAAGTAAAGGGAGCACCTTGTTTATTTTAAAAACAAAGGAAGCTCAGAGTTTGGGTAACACCATTAATAAGTTAGATCCTTCATTTAATTTCTCAGGTTTAAATAAGGTTAAAAGTCCGGTAAATGGCTTTATTTCTCAACTGAACCATCAAAGTGGCGATTATGTGCAGGATGGCGAACAACTGGCTATGTTAATCGACAAAAACAGCTTCGGTTTTTTGATGAACCTTCCTTATGAGTACCATCAGCTTTTAGCGAAAAACAAAAATGTAAACATCC
>DASVGY010000071.1:0-6740 GCA_036379295.1 Pelobium sp. | reverse complement strand
AAGCCACCAAGAGGGTATTGGTAATTAGTGAGCTATTTTTCATGGTTTTATTTTACAAACGTAAAACGTTGAAAACTGGATTTTTAGTCTAAAGCTTTAAGTTATAGCAACAAAATCTACACCTGTAATAAATTTGCTTTTACTATCGGCTTTTCCAACTATCAGAACGTTCGCTTTGTCCAATTTGTTTTGCGTTAACAAATAATCTAAAGCCTCAGTCGTAAAATTTTCGCCAAACTCTTCAATAAAATACACCTTCAGGTATTTATCCAAGCCATTCCACTCTGTCTGTTTGATTTTGTTGAGTTGTTCTACCGGTTTACCCGCAGTCAAAATATAAATTTCGATTCTGTTTACCACCAGCTCTTGTAGCAAATCTAAAGCTTCTTTATAAAGCAACAATTTTAGAGGCAGTTTTGCATTTGTAAAAAGCAAAGCGAGATTTTCTTTATACTTGGCGGCCAATCCAAAAGTATTTTTAAGCTGCTCAAACATTCCATCATTCGCGTAAATTTCGTAGCGTTTTTTGACAAAGTCGACCATATCTTGAGCCGGGGGGAATGTATCCAGGTATTCAATAAAATTGGCAAAAAGGTAGTAAACCTGTAAATCGTAGTCTTTTTTAGGAACCAAAACATCGTCTAACTCAAAAATTACGGCTTTTTTTGATGGATTAATATCTTGAAATTTCAGCATCTATAAAGTGGCGTTAACTATCCTAATCAGTTTTAAATCAGCGAAAGCGAGGTGATAAAAGCCTTTTTTCAAAAAAGCACTATCGTTTATAGCTTGTAAAACCGGTGGTGATAAATTATAAACAGAACTTAGACCTCTTTCATCAATCAAAACAAAAATTTGTAAGAGCTTAGCATTATCTAACTTAAATAATAACGTACTGCTAAAGTTAGCTTGATTAAACCATTTGCCAACCTGCATAAAATTCAGAGTGCTTATCCTGTTCCATATTTGCGAGTTATGTGTTACCGTATCATCAATTAGCAGCAACTCTCCTCTTCCTTTTGCATCAGCAATTGCTATTTTATTTGTAGGGTAACCTAAGGAAACTAGGCCTGCTGATAGCTCTGAGAAAGAATTCACTTGCTTATCCGGATAATTATATGTCTGTATTTCATCTGCAGAAAGCATCACCTCAATTCCAAACTCTTCGAATAAAATCAAAGATTTTCTTAGCTCTTCAACTTCGGAAAACGCCAAAGGAAACACTTTTTGTATCTGGTGATCCAAACAAAATTTAAGAATCTGATGCGCTGTAGAGTTGCTCGGGTCTGTTGGGTAGTCCGTAAAATAATCTCCAAACAATACGTGGTGGTGTTTAAAAAACGAAGCTAATTGATAGCTGCCTATGTGTTTAGAAGTTGTGATTAGAATTTTCAAACCTGATGATTATAAATTAATCCGTCTTTCATTACTATTTTGCGGTCGGCCATATTGGCTAAATCATCATTATGCGTAACGATGATAAAAGTATGGTTGAAGCGGTCTCGTAAATCAAAAAAAAGTTGGTGCAATTCCTTTGCATGGTGCGAGTCTAAATTACCCGACGGTTCATCGGCCAAAATCAAACCGGGTTGGTTAATCAAGGCTCTTGCCACCGCTACCCTTTGTTGCTCGCCACCAGACATTGCCCCAGGTTTATGTAACGCTCTATCTTTTAAACCCAGCAAGGTTAGTAATTCCATTGCCTTGTCTTGAGCCTCGGCTTTAGGAGTTTTGGCTATAAATGCCGGAATGCAAACATTTTCTAAAGCTGTAAATTCTGGGAGCAAATGATGGAACTGGAAAATAAACCCGATATGCTTGTTTCTGAAAGCACTTAAAGCTTTAGCACTTAAGGCCGTAATATCCGTATCGTTAATTAAAACCTGGCCTTTATCTGGCTTATCTAAAGTACCGATGATATGTAACAAAGTACTTTTTCCGGCTCCAGAAGCACCAACTATACTCACCACCTCGCCCTTATCAACGTTTAAACTTACGCCTTTGAGTATCTGCAGTTCGGCATAATTTTTTACGATATTTAAAGTTTTTAGCATTTTTCAAAAATAGATAAAAGAATTATCAAAAAAAGCGCCCAAAAAATCAAAAAACATAAATTTATTACCCGTAAATTTTCCGTAATTAGGATACTATCCGTAATTTCACCACAAATTTTTAGACAATGAACATTCACGAATATCAAGGAAAACAAATTCTTAAGAGTTTTGGAGTTAGGGTACAAGAAGGTATTGTAGCCGAAACGCCCGAACAAGCTGTTGAGGCTGCCAAAAAATTGAAAGAAGATTACAATTCTGACTGGGTTGTAATTAAGGCGCAAATACACGCTGGTGGAAGAGGAAAAGGTGGTGGCGTTAAGCTGGCTAAAAATTTGGATGAAGTAAAACAAAAGGCCACAGATATTATTGGTATGCAATTAATTACACCGCAAACCGGCGCTGAAGGCAAAAAAGTTAATAAGGTTTTAGTTGCCCAGGATGTTTATTACCCGGGAGCATCTGAAACTAAAGAGTTCTATGTTTCTGTATTGTTAAACAGAGCCTCAGGAAAAAACATCATTATGTATTCTACCGAAGGTGGAATGGATATTGAAGAAGTTGCCGAACATACCCCACATTTAATATTTAAAGAAGAAATTGACCCAAAAGTTGGTCTGCAAGGTTTCCAAACCCGCAAAATAGCTTTCAATTTAGGTTTATCTGGTGCTGCTTTTAAAGACATGACAAAGTTTATTGCAGCACTTTATAAAGCTTATGAAGCCACCGACTCTTCTATGTTTGAGATTAATCCGGTACTTAAAACTTCTGATGACAAAATTTTAGCGGTTGATGCTAAGGTTAACTTGGATGATAATGCGCTTTTCCGTCATCCGGATTTTGCAGCGATGCGTGATACCACCGAAGAAGACCCTACAGAAGTTGAAGCATCAGCGAGTAACCTAAACTACGTTAAACTTGATGGAAATGTTGGCTGCATGGTTAATGGAGCCGGTTTAGCAATGGCAACAATGGACATTATCAAGATTGCTGGTGGCGAACCCGCTAACTTTTTAGATGTTGGCGGAACTGCAAATGCAACTACGGTAAAGGCCGCTTTTCAAATTATTTTGAAAGACCCAAAGGTTGAAGCTATTCTGATTAATATTTTTGGTGGGATTGTGCGTTGCGATAGAGTTGCGCAAGGCGTAATTGATGCTTACAAAGAAATGGGAAATATTAAAGTACCAATTATTGTGAGATTACAGGGTACAAACGCTGTTGAAGCCAAAAAACTGATTGACGAATCTGGCTTAAAAGTATTTTCAGCAATTTTACTTAAAGAGGCTGCCGATTTGGTAACTGAAGTATTGGCGTAGTAAGGCTTAAGGCATAAGGCGGAAGGTGTATGCCAGAAGGTGTAAGGTAGGAGACTTATGCCAGACGGGGAAGTCTAGGGGCAGAAAGCTTAAACTATTTAGAAAAATCCCGATTTAGAAATCGGGATTTTTTTTTGTGATTAAACAAAAGAAAAATGAAAAACAATTTGGTGGTGTCCCGTTGAAATCCGCTACATACTACCAACCTGACCACCTAACCACATCTCAAGAAATATGCTCTGCCAAAAGCTTCATTTCCATATTTGGAGAATGCTTTTCGTAAAGTACAGCATACACTGCATCAACTATGGGCATGTAAACGCCATTTTTTTCTTTGATCTGATGGATACAGTTAACCGCATAATATCCCTCGGCAATCATATTCATTTCTAATTGTGCAGATTTTACGGTGTAGCCCTTCCCTATCATATTTCCAAAAGTTCTGTTTCTGCTAAACTGAGAATAAGCCGTTACCAGCAAATCTCCGAGATAAGCAGACTCATTGATGTCTCGGTTTATAGGGTGTATCACGTCAACAAACCTGCTCATCTCGCGTAACGCGTTCGAAATTAAAACAGCCTGAAAATTATCTCCGAAGCCTACACCATGGCATATCCCACTGGCTACGGCATAAATATTTTTGAGAACAGCCCCATATTCGGTTCCGTAAATATCATCGGAGATGTTTGTTTTGATGTATCTGGTGGTAATTAACTTCGCAAAACAGGTCGCCAGTTCGCAATCCTGACTTGCTATGGTTAAGTAACTTAATTTTTCCAATGCTACCTCTTCTGCGTGGCATGGTCCACTAATTACCGCAATATCAGTTAAAGGTATTCCGTATTCTTGATGCACAAAATCGCCGATGATCTGGTTTGAATCAGGGACGATGCCTTTGATAGCTGAAACTATCTTCTTTTCTTTAAAATCAACGTTTGATAAACCCTCTAATGCTTGCTTTAAAAAAGCGGCGGGTACATTTAGCACCAGCGTATCTGCACTTGCCACAATTTGCTTGATATCGGTAGATACATTTTTTGCATCTACTTTTAGCTCCACCGCAGATAGATATTTGGGATTTCGCTTGTATTTTGAAATATAATTTACCGCTTCCTCATCTCGCAACCACCAAAAAATCTCTTTGCCCTCAATATTATCGGAAAGCATTTTTACAATGGCAGTGGCCCAACTTCCACCTCCAATTATCGCTATCCTATTTTCTTTTTTCTCAACCATCTTCTACATCAGAAAAAGTAGGCTGTTAAAGCCCACACCCACAAATTAAAAAAATCTTTTAATAATTGAATAAAATAAATCTGTGACATAAGCGCAAAAAAACAAAAGCCAATATAACTTGTTGATAACAAGCTAAATGTTAAAAAATAAACTCAAGAATTAAAAAAAATGCCACCTAAATTCACTTATTTTTATAAACCTTAATTTATTGGTCTTACAAACAGAATTGTTATGACTTGGAAAAAATTTAGCGGAGAAACCCTACAAGCTCCTATTTTAAAAGAAGTTGAAAACACCATCGAAAAAGAATATCAGGACGGAAACCGACTTAAAGTTTGTATCGGTACAGATTCTCAGGTGAAAGGAAAAATTACAGATTTTGCTACGGTTATTGTGTTTTTGAGAGAGAAAAAGGGTGGTTTTATGTACATCAACCAGGAAAGAACATCTCAAAAAATGAGCATCAAAGAGCGAATGTTGGCAGAAGTGCAAAAATCAATTGAATGTGCTTACGCAATTTGTCCGCTTTTAGATTTGTACCATGTTGATTTAGAGGTACATGCCGACATTAATACCAGCCCCGGTTTTAAGTCAAACGCAGCCTTACATGAAGCAATGGGCTATATTTTAGGGATGGGCTTTGTTTTTAAGGCTAAACCAGAGGCGTTTGCAAGCTCTTATTGCGCCAACAAAATGGTACAGTAATGCTGCTCTTTTTATTAAGGTAATTCAAAAACCTTTTTCGCAGACTAGTGTTTTAATAATTATGAAAACTTATACCCTATTTTGCGAACAAAAATTACCTATTAGCCTTACGCAGGCATGGGATTTCTTTTCGTCTCCGCTTAACCTCTCTAAAATTACTCCGCCAAGTATGAATTTTATTGTGACATCGGACTACACCGAGAAAACAAAAATGTACGAAGGGATGATTATTACCTACAAAGTTTCACCTTTATTTGGTATTAAAATGGATTGGATGACAGAAATTACCACGGTAAAAGAAGGGCTATATTTTATTGATGAGCAGCGTTTTGGCCCCTTTAAGTTTTGGCATCACGAGCATCATTTCGAAGAAATAGAAGGTGGCGT
This sequence comes from Pelobium sp., assembly GCA_036379295.1. Taxonomy (GTDB): domain Bacteria; phylum Bacteroidota; class Bacteroidia; order Sphingobacteriales; family Sphingobacteriaceae; genus Pseudopedobacter. The sequence goes on along the minus strand of DASVGY010000071.1, from coordinate 1,042 downwards.
TTTAATGACCGACCGTTTAACCTATGGCATTCCCTTCGGATTTATTGGACAAATTGCGAACGCTATGATTGTTGGAAAGCAAACCAAAGAAATTTTTGATTATAGAGAAAAGGCGGTGGAGAAGCTATTTGGGGTTTATTAGGTGGTTAGGTTGTTAGTTGGTTAGGTGTTAGTTGGTTAGGTGGTTAGAGGATTTGCAGAATGGTGGGTTAGTTCATTAAGTCTTTGGTTCATTGGTTAGTTGCATGATGGTTAGTTCACGGAGTGATTGGAGATTTAACAACTAGCTTCCTAAACCGATGAACTCGTTTTACTAGTGACTAATGAACTCTTTTTACCAATGAACTCCTTTTACTAATGACTAATGAACTAATTTTACTAATGACTAATGAACTCTTTTTATTAACCATTTGTGCACCCGACAGGAATCGAACCTGTACCGTAAGAACCGGAATCTTACATTCTATCCATTAAACTACGGATGCAATAATTTTATTTATACGTTGAACCTAAAGTGCATAATATCACCATCTTCAACAACATAAGTTTTTCCTTCAACGCCAAGTTTACCCGCATCTTTACAAGCGTTTTCAGAACCCAAAGTTACAAAATCATTGTATTTTATCACCTCTGCCCTAATAAACCCTTTCTCAAAATCAGAATGGATAACACCTGCGGCTTGCGGAGCGGTAAAACCTTTGGTAATTGTCCAAGCCCTTACCTCTTGCACACCCGCTGTAAAGTAAGTATATAAATCTAATAAGCGATATGCTGCTCTAATTAATTTAGCTACGCCCGATTCTTTTAAGCCTAGATCTTCTAAAAACATCGTACGCTCCTCGTAATCTTCTAGCTCTGCAATTTCAGATTCTATTTTTGCAGAAATAATTAATACCTCCGCATTTTCATCTTTAACAGCCTCTTTTACTAAATCAACGTATTTATTTCCTGTATTAACTGCTGCCTCATCAACGTTGCAAACGTACAAAACCGGCTTAACCGTTAGCAGACTTAAATCCTCTATAAATTCAAAATCATCTGC
>DASVGY010000070.1:0-22491 GCA_036379295.1 Pelobium sp. | reverse complement strand
CTTATAACATCTTTAAACAACATTATCCGAAACAAAAAGCAGAAAAATTTGATAGGCCTTTACCTTTTTCCGCTTTTTTTTGGTTTAATACATGGGTTGGGCTTTTCTAATTATCTTAAAAGTTTGTTGGGCAATACCCCAAACATTGTTGCCCAATTATTTGCCTTTAATTTTGGTTTAGAAATTGGCCAGATAGTAATTGTATTTTTTGTGTTGCTGTTAGGCTTTACAGTTACCAAAAAACTAAAAGTAGAGGAAAGAGATTGGCATTTTTTTATTTCATCGGCTATTTTTGGGATAGCTTTTATAATGGCTATTCAAAGATTTCCGTTTTAGAAGAATAGTGGCGCTAGAAATTCCTGATTTTCCCGCTTAAACCCGTTCAAGAGAACCAATATTTTTAAATGCCTGTCTTTCGAAATGATCTAAATTTCATAGAGGTCTTAATTCTGTGATACATAATTTTGATTCAAATCGTTACAATTAGAGAAGATTGATTGGGGGGTTAAACTTGAATTACATAGAATATTCATTAGGCGATATCATCGATTTTATTCAATTCCCCGCTACCAAAGACTGTATAACATCCATTGACAGATGAGTTTTTTCTCCTTTAAGTAGATATTTTTTTAAAAACTAGATTTACCGTTTTGATCAATGTCATTTGTAAACTGGAAAGCAGTTGAAAAATCGAAAATTGGGTTATTTGCTGCGTGAAATAAATTAGACATTAATAATCAGTAGGGATGAGACTGAGAAAGGTATCTAACTACGGGCTACATATTTTAGTAGTAAATCAATAAAGACGCTGTAAGTCAAAAGTTTACAGCCTTTTTTGTTTTACGGAATATCACAAAACATTCAATTCTTCACATAATTCGAGTGAGTAATCAGTCAGTACATGATGAAAGTAATAGTTCATAGGTTATTATGGATGCTCTCGAAATTTAATGGTGTGGTGCTTTAACTTTTGTTTCCGTTAACGTAGCTCGTTACTGGCTTTGTGGGATTGCTTCAGATGCCTTCAGCGATAGTGACTGAATGCGCTCAACGCCCTGAAATCGTAATTAAAAAATCAGCTTCGTGTAGTTTGGGTTTGCAATTGCTGCGCAATTGCTGCAAATTTGGGAATGTATAAAATAGTCCTTATTATTTTTACCATCACACTTGTTTCCTGTGCACCAAAAATTACTCAAAGTGGAAAAGCCTCATATTATGCCGATAAATTTAACGGGCGCAAAACCGCATCGGGCGAAAAATTTAGGAATTCGAAACTAACAGCAGCCCATAAAACTTTACCATTTGGAACAAAAGTTAAAGTTACAAACCTGAGAAATGGCCAGTCGGTTAAAGTAACAATAAACGACCGCGGGCCATTTGTTGCGGGTAGAATTATCGACCTTAGTAAAAAAGCCGCCCGAAAAATTGGGATTACAAAAGAAGGCGTAGGAAACGTAAAAATTAAGTACAAGAAACCTTAACCTAAAAAAACTGCTAATTATCAATTGATTTTATAAGGGTACTTGCTAAATGGCGTAGCATCCAAAAAGCACCCTTATACCCAAAAATAAAAAAGAGATAGCCTTTGCGGCCGTCTCTTTTAAATTCAATGTCGATAAAATTATAGCGAAAGGATATCCACTATTTTGAAAAGATCCTGCTTAATTTCTACGTGGTGCTTAATGGCGTGGTCAAAAGAAGTGTAGGCTATTTTTCCGTTAATTAGGCCCACCATTTCATCTCTTTTGCCTACCATTAAGCTTTCTACCGCGGCTACGCCTAATCTGCTGGCCAAAACCCTATCCATACATGTCGGCTTTCCGCCACGTTGTATGTGCCCTAAAATTGACACTTTTGTATCATACTGTGGGAAACGCTCCTTTACTCTTTCTGCCAATTCAACCGCTCCGCCAGAGTCTCCTTCGCCTTCGGCAACAATTAATATTTTCGACATTTTATCGGCTCGACTAATCTCTAACCGATGCATCAGTGCCTCCAAATCGGTTTTAGTTTCAGGGATAAATATAGACTCCGCACCGCCAGCGATACCACTTCTTAAAGCAATTAGTCCGCAATCCCGACCCATTACTTCCACTATGAATAACCGCGAATGCGATTCAGCGGTGTCTCTGATTCTGTCAATAGCTTCTACAACGTTGTTAATGGCCGTATCATAACCTATGGTAAAATCTGTACCCATCAAATCATTATCTATGGTGCCAGGTAAACCCAAAATAGGGATATCAAACTCTTCCCCAAAAATTTTTGCGCCCGTAAAAGTACCATCACCACCAATTGCAATTAAAGCATCAATACCCTTTGCTTTTAGCTGCTGGTAGGCCTTCTCCCTGCCTTCTTTTGTTCTAAATTCGGCACTTCTTGCTGTTTTGAGTATGGTTCCGCCACGTTGGATAATGTTAGCAACAGACTTGCGATCCATATCTACAAACTCACCCAAAATCATCCCTTCGTAACCCCTTGTTATCCCCACAACCTCCAACTCGTAATACAATGCAGACCTTACCACTGCTCTAATTGCTGCATTCATACCGGGAGAGTCACCTCCGGAAGTAAAGACTCCTATTTTTTTAACTTTAGTCATTTATCTTATTTTTGAAAGGCGGCAATTCCCATATCTAAAAACTGGATGTAGTTATTTACATCTAAATTAAAAGCTTCGGGAGCCGTCAATATTTTTTCGTCACTATTTAGCAAAACATAATAAGGTTGCGAATTGGTTTTAAATTTTGAAGCCTGTAAATCGCTCCACTTATTACCAATTGTTTTAATTTTTTTGCCGGTAAAAGCCGATACATATTGCTCACTATCAGGTAATTCTGTTTTATCATCTACGTAAAGAGAGATTAAGACATAATTATCCCGTAGTCTTTTCAAAACCTCTTTATCACTCCAAACGGCAGCTTCCATTTTACGACAATTCACACAACTGTGGCCCGTAAAATTAAGTAAAACCGGCTTGTTTTGCTGCTTTGCATAAGCTAGGCCTTGCTCATAGTCAAAAAAAGCATCTAAATTATATGGCGCTTTAAACAGGTCTCCATATTTTTTTTTACCGCTATTTTCGCTAATTATTGGCGAAGATAAGGTATTAGAATATAAATCAAAATCTTGTGTAGTTTGTGGTGGCAGCCATGCACTTATCCCCTTTAATGGCGCCCCCCATAATCCCGGAACCATATATATGGTAAACGAAAAAGTTATTATAGCTAAAAATAAACGGGGTACACTTACATATTTTAAATCGCTATCATGCGAGAATTTTATTTTACCAATAAGGTAGAAACCCAGCATCGCAAAAATTACTATCCATAGCACCAAAAATATCTCTCTATCAAATAGTTCCCAATGGTAAGCCAAATCTACGTTTGATAAAAACTTTAGCGCTAAGGCAAGTTCTATAAATCCTAAAGATACTTTTACGCTATTTAACCAACCGCCAGATTTTGGTAAGGATTTTAACAGCGAGGGAAAAGCTGCAAACAATGTAAAGGGGATGGCTAAAGCCAAAGAAAAGCCAAACATGCCTATTGCAGGACCCATGTATTGGCCCATGCTTGCGGCCTGTACCAACAAGGTGCCGATGATGGGCCCGGTGCATGAAAACGAAACTAAAGCTAAGGCAAATGCCATAAAAAACAAGCCCACTACGCCTTTGCTGTCTGATTTTTCATCGACCTTATTTGCCCAGGAACTTGGTAGCGTAATTTCAAATGCGCCAAAAAAAGATACCGCGAAAAGCACCAGCAGTACAAAGAATATAAAATTGAAAAAGCCGTTGCTGGCCATTTCGTTTAATGCATCAGAACCGAAAGTCAAAGTGATGCCCATGCCCAATAGCACATAAATCACAATAATAAAAAAGCCGTATAAACTTGCTTTTTTTATGGCCACGGCCCTACTGCTTGCTTTTTTAGTAAAAAAACTTACGGTTAAAGGCAGCATCGGAAAAATACAGGGCATCAATAACGCTAAAATTCCACCAATAAATCCCGCTATAAAAATTGCCCATAATGATTGGCTTTTGGCTTTTTCATCTGCGGTTTTCAGCAGCATTTTAGAAGAATCAACCCTATCGGCCGGGCTGGTTTTTACAATTACATTTTTGGGTTGCACAGCAGAATCCTGAGCGCTTTGTGCATTGGTTTTTGGAACGTCCGCCGGTCTCAATTCAGCTACTGGGGGCCTTTTACTAGCGTTTGTCCATGGGGTCACCTTCACGGCAAAATCAACATCTTCTGGCGGTAAACACTGCTTATCATTACAAACCATAAACTCCAAAGTGCCCTTTACCGTTACCTCGGGCTTATTTAACTTTATTTTCTGCTTAAATACAGCTAAATCATTGTGCCATGATATTTGCATGGAAAAGTTAGTATCATAAGCAGAAATTGCTTTCGGACTTTCAGTTGTTTTACCGATTAGTTCGTAATCGGCACTTTTAGCGAAACTGAATGAAGTAGGAATAGGTCCACCATCGGCGAGATTTTGAGCGTAAATATGCCAACCCTTATCCATCTTTGCAATGATAATGATATTAGCTTCTTTTTCACTGATTCGCTCAGATGAATAGCTCCAGGTTACGGGCTTTAAAATTTGTGCGAAAGCACAAAGGTTAAAAATTAATAGTGCCGAAATGGCAATAACTTTTTTCATTATCCTGTTTTTTATTCCGAATTGAAAATAAACCTTACTTGCTTTAAATCAAGCCTTAAAAGCTCGTCATGGGTTTGTAATAAAAGATGGCCCTGTGGGCTAACGCCCTTAATGCAACCATCAATTATTTTATCAGCTATTTGGTATTTATGCCATCTGCCAAACCTGTATAAACGGCATAAATAATCGTCATCTAAACACCCAATACCTTGTTCTTTAATTTGTAGGTACCGCTTTTCAATACTTTTGCAAAGTTGCTTTAATAAATTGTTAAGCGGGTAATCGTGTTGTAAGATTTTTACAAGTGAAACTGCACTGTTTTGTAAAGCGTCATCAAAATCTAGTTGGTTAACATTTATTCCAATACCCACCACACTTGCTTTTAAATGGCTACCCGCCGCAACATTTTCAACTAACACACCACCTAGTTTTTTATCCTCATAAAAAATGTCGTTCGGCCATTTTATTTTGCAGTCATCGCCAATAATCGCAGTTAAACAATCGTTTATACCTAAAGAAATAGCCTTGTTTAGGCAAAATTGCTGCTTGGCGGCAATAAATGTTGGGTATAGCAAAATGCTGATGGTTAAATTTTTTCCTTTTGCGGCTGCCCAACTATTACCCTGTTGCCCCCTGCCAGCAAACTGATGGTCTGCCATAATAACAGTACCCTCTGCCAATGGCTTAGTATTTGAAAGCTGTTTCTTTAGATAATTGTTGGTAGAGTCGATTTCAGAAAGTTTTACCAAACTTTGTCCAACAAAAAGTGTTAAAAATGTGTTATTTTGCAATGTTTAATATATTTCAATATAATAAATCCCAAAACTAAATTTTTTTGATGGTAAAAAACAAAATTGCTAATCAATCCACCAGCTTATCCGAAGCTATAGTGCATGGAATACAGGAAAAAAAAGGAAATGAAATTGTTAGATTAGATTTAAGAAACATCCACAGTTCTGTTGCTGATTTTTTTGTTATTTGCCATGCAGATTCTACCACCCAGGTTAAAGCCATTGCAGATAGTGTTGAAAAAGAGGTTTATAAATTAACCCAACAAGATCCTTTTAGAAAAGAGGGGCTGCAAAACGCCGAATGGATACTTATAGATTACTTAGATGTAGTTGTACATATATTTAGAACGGATAAAAGAGAGTTTTATAGGATGGAAGATTTATGGGGAGATGCCGAATTTGAATCCTATCAAAGCGCTTAATTAAAAAAACGTTTGATTCACAACAAAAGAGATGAAAGAAAATACAGAAAATAAAAAGCCATTAAAGAAAGTTCCATCAAAAAAGATGTTACCCAAGCCGCCAAAATTTAATATCATGTGGGTGTATGGCATTATCATATTAGCCATACTCGGCGTTCAGTTTTTTATGAGCAGCAACAATGCTCGTTTGGTAAGCTACCAAAAGTTTGAAACCGAAATGTTAAAGCCTGGCGATGTAGAAAAAATTGTAGCCTACAAACAGGAAGATTTGGTTATTGCCGAAATCTACATAAAAAAAGACAAGCTAAGCGAGGGGAAGTATAAAGACCTAAAAGATCGTAATAATTTTTCCATCAGCGGCTCAACGCCACAATATTACTTTACAGATGGTTCGTTTGAATCGCTGCAAGCCCGCTTAAAAGCATCGCAAGAAGATATGCCAGAGCAGGATAGGGTTTCTTTAAGTTATGAATCTCGCTCTAACCCCTTATCATCCTTATTTTGGTCCTTCATTGTACCAATAGTGATATTTGCGTTGATTTGGATATTCATCATGCGCCGTATGGGCGGTGGTGCCGGCGGCGGTGGCGGCGGTCAAATCTTCAACATCGGTAAGTCAAAAGCCACCTTGTTTGATAAAGAATCTCAGGTGAGTATTACTTTTAGCGATGTTGCCGGTTTAGAGGAAGCCAAACAAGAGGTGATGGAGATTGTGGATTTCTTAAAAAATCCAAAAAAATACACCAACCTAGGAGGTAAAATCCCGAAAGGTGCCTTGCTGGTGGGCTCGCCAGGTACAGGTAAAACCTTAATGGCAAAAGCTGTTGCTGGTGAAGCACAAGTACCATTCTTCTCTTTATCAGGTTCTGATTTTGTGGAGATGTTTGTAGGTGTTGGAGCATCAAGAGTGAGAGATTTGTTTAAGCAAGCCAAAGACAAAGCGCCTTGTATTATTTTTATTGATGAGATTGATGCCATTGGTAGAGCCAGAGGTAAAAACAGTATGGTTGGCGGAAACGATGAACGTGAAAATACATTAAACCAGTTATTGGTGGAAATGGATGGTTTTGGTACTGATTCGGGAATCATCATTATGGCGGCAACTAACCGGCCAGATGTTTTGGATTCGGCACTATTAAGGCCGGGCCGTTTTGACCGACAGATTTCTATTGATAAGCCGGATTTGGTTGGTCGCGAACAAATTTTTAAAGTTCACTTGCAACCATTAAAATTGGCCGAAGGCGTTGATCCTAAAAAATTATCAGCACAAACTCCAGGTTTTGCTGGTGCTGAGATTGCCAACGTTTGTAACGAAGCTGCATTAATTGCTGCCCGTAGAAACAAGGAAGCGGTTGATATGCAGGATTTCCAAGATGCAGTAGATAGAGTGATTGGTGGTTTAGAAAAGAAAAACAAAATTATCTCTCCAGAAGAGAAAAAAATTGTTGCTTACCACGAAGCTGGCCATGCCATTGCGGGCTGGTTTTTAGAACATGCTGATCCCTTGGTAAAAGTTTCTATTGTTCCGCGTGGAGTTGCCGCTTTAGGTTATGCGCAATATTTGCCAAAAGAACAGTTTTTGTACACCACAGAACAACTTTCTGACGGAATGTGTATGACCATGGGAGGTAGGGTTGCCGAAGATTTAACTTTCGGAAAAATATCTACCGGCGCCCAAAACGATTTAGAGCGCATTACCAAACTAGCTTATGCCATGGTTACCCTTTACGGGATGAGCGAAAAAGTGGGTAACGTTTCTTTTAACGACCAGGGTGGCGAATACAACTTTAGCAAACCTTATTCTGATAAAACCGCCGAGTTAATTGATTCCGAAGTTAGAGAGTTGATTAGCGGTGTTTACCAAAAAACAAAAGACTTGCTTATTGAAAAACGGGAAGGCTTAGAGGCGCTTGCTGTTAAATTGTTGGAGAAAGAAATATTGTTCCAAAGTGATTTGGAAGAAATTTTAGGGAAACGACCGTTTGATAACCGTACTACTTATGATGAGTTTGTAAACGGAAAAGAAGGCGGAGACCAGGGCGTTATTGCAGAGAATATCCACCCAGAGCCGGTTGGCGATACTACGGAGCCCTTAAGAGCAGACGCTTCTGAAATTTAGTTAAATGTTTTGTCAAGCGCTAATTTACACTTAGCGCTTGATTTTTATAAACTCCTTTTTTAAATGAAGGACAGCACCACGCCCAAAGAACAACTTCTTAAAAAGGTTAGAAAGGCACTGTTAGAGAAACGTGACAACCCGTATCCTAATTTAGAAGAACAACCACTTTACCCGCAAACAGATGAAATGTTGGAGGTAATATTTGCGGAAGAACTTACCAAAGTAGGTGGCACCTTTGTTTATTGCGAAAGCGAAATAAGCCTGATAGAAAACATTTTACAGCTTGCCGAAGAAAAGAAATGGCGTAAGATATATTGTTGGGAGCCCATATTACAAAAATTATTAAAAACTTACGAATACCCGTTTTACGAAACAGACAAAGATTTTGAACATGCGGAAGTAGGCTTTACCTTGTGCGAGGCGCTGATTGCCAGAAATGGAACTGTTTTACTAAGCAATGCGAATGCCGCCGGCCGTAGGTTGAGTATTTATCCAAGCCAACATGTGGTGGTTGCTTTTGCATCGCAATTGGTTTTAGATTTAAAAGACGCTTTTAGTTTGCTCAAAAAAAAATACGGCGGGCACCAGGCTTTGCCTACTATGCTATCATTTACAACCGGCCCTAGTTGCACCACCGCAATTGAAAATACCCCCGTAATTGGCGCCCAAGGTCCAAAAGAGTTATTTGTGTTTTTGTTGGATGATTTAGTATAGCTGCAAAGAACTATTTGTAAGTGCCCCTAGTTTTATTTACTTTAAAGTGCCAAGGTAATTCACCAATAAATCAAGTTCTTCCTTTTTTAAGATAGCGCCATAGGCAGGCATATTTTTGCCCCCATTTACAATTTGAACTTTAAGTTGATCCGCATTCCATTTTCTGCCAATCAAGGTTAAATATGGACCGGTATCGCCACCGTTGCCAGCTACCTTATGGCAGTATTGGCAACCTTTTTTATAAAATAGTACCATCCCCTGTTTTATTTGCGGATTGGTGGCTTTAAGCTGTTTGTAAATAGGTTTAGTATCAAATTTCGGCGACCAAGGCGCTTTTAACCCAATATAAAGTAAGGTTCCAATAAATACAACTACACACAAAGTTCCAAAAACCGCCCACGGTCGCCTGATAGGGCTTCGCTCTCCTTTATTAGAAAGAAACGGAAGCGCTAAGAGCCCAACAACGGTTAAAACCGGCCCGATAACGATAATATAAGATTCTATTTTCGGTGGCATTAACGCAAACAATGCAAAAATAGGAAGCATGTACCAATCTGGTGCCGGCGTTGTTTTAAGGATAGATGGGTCTGGCGCTTGCGTGAGTTCTGGCGCACCAAAAGCAATTGCCAAACCTACAATACAGATGACTACTACAGCGCCAAAAAGTGCATCTCGCCAAGCGGCGTTTGGCCAAAACGGAACTCCTTTTTTATTAAGCATATCCTGATACCATTTGCGATACGTTTTTGGATCAACCAATCGACCAGCTTTTGGTGGTTCTGATATCCCGTTTTTAAAAACTAAGAACAAGTGTAGCCCAATGAGCATGAACATTAAAGAAGGGAATAAAAATACGTGGAATGAAAAGAAACGATTTAAAGTATGCTCGCCAATGGCACTTCCTCCTAATAGTATTTGCACTAAATAAGTTCCAATCAACGGAATGCGACCTAATTGTTCTGCCGCCACTACAGAAGACCAAACGCCGTTAGAATCCCAACGCAAAAGCTGACCAGTAAATCCCATTGCAATGGTTAAAAAAAGGAGAATAACGCCAGTAATCCAGTTCATCTCGCGAGGATATTTATAAGCTGCGGTGATGTAAACCCTAATCATGTGAATGCCTACAAAAAGAATCATTCCGGAAGCACCGAAATAATGGATTCCTCTTAAAACATTCCCTAAAAATGCTTCGTGAGTGATGTACGCTAAAGAATGATAAGCGTTAGCTGAAGAGGGCTGATAAAGCAAACTTAAACCAATGCCCGTTGCTACTTGTAAAATAAAACAGAATAAGGTGGCGCTGCCAAAAACATAATTCCATTTTGCGCCAGGCGGAACCAAGTGTTTTGCAAGCGGCATAATGGCGTCAGAAATTCCTGTCCGGTCATCAATCCAAGTAGCTATTTTTTTTAAGAAACCCATGTTAAGCAGTGATTTTAGTCAATGGAATTGGCGCAGTTTTAACTTCAACATTTCCGTTTTTTACGCGGATGCTGTATTGCGTTAAACTTTTGGGAGGTGGGCCAGCAGCAACCGTTCCGTCTTGATAATAAACACCACCATGGCAAGGACACATAAAAAGTTCCGCATCCTTTTCCCAGCGAACGGGGCAACCTAAATGGGTACAATTGGCAGAAAAGCAAGTAAGTTTTCCTGCACCATCATGGCGAACCCAAGCTGCGGAGTTTGCACTTACGCCAGCCCAATCGCCGGCTTCGGCATTTTTAAATTTCACTAGTTTGGTTTCGCCCTCCGCAAACTCCGATAGTTTGCCTACCGCCCGCCATGTCTGCTTTTTATCGAGGATAATGGGTTGCACCAGTGCGCCCAGTATCGGAACTCCTGCTAACAGCGCTGCAAAACCCCCGAGACCCAAACTTATTTTCATTAAAAAACTTCTGCGAGAATCGCTAATTTCTTCCTCTTCCTTCATTTCTTAAAATATTAATCCATTTAACCAAAGTGTAAACAATAACGATAAATCCCGCCAAGGAAATTAACCAAGTAGTTACAATGCCCCACATTAAAAAAACTAAGCCAATTGCTAAAAAGAACGGCCAATAAGTAGGCTCGGGCAGCTTCTGTGGCTTTGCTAAATTTGTAGTTTCTTCTTTTTGATGCATATTGTTTATCATTATAAATAGTTCTTTTCTAATTTTTGGTGAGCCACCTTTATTTCTTCTTTCTCGTTAATCCATTTAAAAAATAGAATCATGCAGCCGCTGAGGTAAATGAAACAACAGGGCACCCACATGGTTAAACCTGCCATTTGTTGATCGTTTGCTCTGTTAATTCCCCAGTTATTTTTGATAAACGTGGAAAAACCAAATTCATCTGCCATAAAATAGTGGTGATATAAAGTGGGCGGTGCAAAGGTTAAAAACAAACCTAAAACAGAACAGCCAACACAAGCTGTAAATAAGTAAACCACGCCAACTAGTGGATGGGTGCGTAAATTTTTGTGCGGACCTAAAATTGGCCAACTAAAAAATACACCCGCTAATAAAAGGGTGCTGAGGTGTAAAAACGCTAAAGGACTGATTGAAAACAAATCGTGATGTTTTGGAAAGGAAGCATCAAATATGGTTGGGATGTGCCAAAACCACATTAATCCAATTCCAGAAAGCCAACCGATCCAAGGGTAATGGTTAAAAAATATCGATAGCGATTTTATTACTTTATTTTCCGTTTCCTGCGGGATGCCCATTAAAATTAAAGGTCCGCAGATTAACAGAAGCAAAATATGCATCACCATGTAAGCACTCAATAAATAATGCATTCCTAAGAAATGCAATGGCGAGGTTGCTAAAACCAACATCAATAAGCATCCGCCAAAATACAACGCGGCATTTTTTAAAATTTTGCCATTTGAAAGTTTGAAATAAAACGCCACCAAGATAATGAAGAGCAGGCTTGCGCCGAGATCAAAGTGCCATTGTGAAAGAATTGTTTCCATATTTTAAAAGTTAAAAGTTTAAAGACTTATATTATCAACACGAGCCATTTATATTGATTACGTCATATCATTCAAAATATTGATAAATAAGGCACTACATAAACCAGCGTAAAAACCAATATCCAAACGATATCAACAAAGTGCCAATACATCCCAATTGAACTTAAAATGGTAGAATTTGGTCGGTCAAAATCGCCCAAGAGCGCTAATACCAACATAATGGTGAGCAAGATTAAACCGATAATTACGTGAAAAGCATGTAAACCCGTTAAAGTAAAAAAATTGGTACTGAAAATATTTAAGCTGATGCCGAAGTTTTTAGTCAACAATTTAGCGTATTCTTTAAGCTGCCCAAACAGAAAAATCCCACCTAAAAGAATGGTTGTTCCTAACCAAGTTTTTAGCTTTCTAACCTCTCCTTTCGCATAATTTTTTTCGGCTTGTATCAGGGTAAAACTGCTTACAAAAAGTAAAATAGAGTATATCCCCGTGATTTTTATATCCAAATAATGATTTGCTTGTGTGGTAAACCCTACGCTTAAAGCAAAATAAACATAGGTGATCATAATGCAAATAAACAATATGGCCTCTGTGCCAATTACCAGTTTCATCATTAGTTTATTTTCCATTTTGATTGTCTTTTTTAGCTAGTTTTATATCTCTGAAAGGGCGGTATGATTCAATATGCGGAAGCGTTTCAAAGTTTTTAAGTGGTGGAGGCGAGGCAATAGTCCATTCTAAAGTATAAGCATCCCAAGGGTCGTTGCCTGCAATTTTTCCGCTTTTGTAGCTTTTAAAAAGGAGGTAAAAGAGCATTAAAAAAGAAGCGCCCATTAAAAATCCACCGATTGTTGAAAGCATATTCATCCAAGCGTAGCCATGAATATCTGCATAAGTATAAACCCTGCGTGGCATTCCTTTAATCCCTAAAATATGCTGTATAAAAAAGGTTAGGTTAAACCCGATGACGAAAAACCAGAAAAAGATTTTACCCAATTTTTCGTCAATCATTCTTCCGGTCATTTTTGGGAACCAGTAAAATAAGCCCGAAAAAATCCCAAATAAACTTCCGCCCACAAAAACATAGTGTAAGTGGGCAACTACAAAATAGCTATCGGTTAATTGCCAATCTATCGGTACAATCGCGAAAGCAATCCCACTTAAACCGCCCATGGTAAACTCCACCAAAAAAGCCATAGCAAATAACATAGCGGTGGTAAATCTTAAACTACCGCCCCACATGGTACCAATCCAGGTAAAAATTTTTATACCTGTTGGAATGCCGATAAGCATGCTACTTGCTGCGAAATAGCCATATACTGTATTCCCTAAACCCACTGCAAACATGTGGTGCGCCCATACGCCAAACGCCAACAAAGCAATAGCGATGCCCGAGCCTACAATAACGTTATAGCCAAATATTGGCTTACGAGAATAAACCTGAAAAACCTCTGAAAGAATACCGAAAGAGGGAAGAATAAGTATGTAAACCTCTGGATGACCAAAACCCCAAAAAAGATGTTGCCAAACAACCGGCGAACCCCCACTGGCGCTGTTAAAAAAATGCGACTGCAATTGCCTATCTAACAATAACATGCTTAAAGCAGCATTTAAAGGCGGAAAAGCCGCCACAATCAAAAATGAGTTGACTAAAACCATCCAAACAAAAACAGGAAGCTTTTTCATGCTCATTCCTTTTGCCCGATAGTAAACAATGGTAACAATAAGGTTGATAGAAGTTGCTACTGTGCCTAAACCTACCAATAACAAGCCTATGCAATAATAATCTATACCGCTACCGGCCGCATACGTTCGCTCATTTAAAGGGGCATAATTAAACCAACCTGCATCGGGCGCACCACCCGCTAAAAAGCTAAAATATAAAAGCACACCCCCAAAAAGCGAAAGCCACATGCTAAATGCATTCATCCGTGGAAAAGCCAAATCATTTGCCCCAATCATCAAAGGCACAAAATAAACCGAAAACCCAAGGATAATGGGTGTCATCACTAAAAAAACCATCGTGGTGCCATGCATGGTAAAAAGCTGATTATACATTTCTGGCGTGAGGAAATTATTTTCTGGAACGGCTAACTGAATTCTGATAAGTAAAGCAGCGATACCTCCCAATACCAAAAACAAAACACCCACCAACAAGTACAAAATACCGATTTGCTTATGGTCAACCGAGCTAATCCACTGCAACAAACCCTGATTGTTGCTAATGTTAGCATTTGGCAAATTACTATCAGGCTCGGGTATGTAAAATTTTTCCATTATTTTAAAGTATTTAGATAGGCAACCACCGCTTCTTTTTGTGCTTTGGTAAAATGAAAGCGTGGCATATTTACACCTGGTTTTACAGCATCGGGGTTACTGATAAAGGCATATAAATTTTCTTTTGTATTGGATTTTGTACCCGATAAAATGGTTTTTCTGCTTGCTAAATGCGTTAAATCTGGCCCAACTTTAGCAACTGCAGCAGTCCCCCTAATTTGATGACAAGCCGCACAGCTTGATTTTTGAAAAATTGCGGCACCCGCCAAAGCAAGCGAATCTGTAATTGGATTAATATCTTTGGCGCTTTTTGTTAACCATTTCTGGTAATCCTTTTCTGTTTGGGCAATCACGCGGATTCGCATTTTAGCATGTTGCCTACCACAAAACTCGCTACAAGCACCTTCATAAACTCCGGGTTTTGCTATATTAAGCCACAAATAATTTACAGAACCCGGCAGCATATCCATTTTTGGTCCAAAAGATGGTACCCACCAGTCGTGGATTACATCAGCAGCAACAAGCTTTAACAGTACTTTTCTGTTTGCAGGTACATGAATTTCATTAGCGGTAACTACTTTTGTTCCGGGGTAAGTAGCCTGCCACCACCACTGTTTGCCAGTAATTACCACGGTTGGCCGCTCATTACTTACGCTTGGCTCTACCTGTTTCATGGTTTTTACCGTTAAGTAAAAGAAAAAGGCCACCATTAAAAAGGGTATTCCAATCATAAATACTTCCACCTTTTTGCTGCCCTTAATTTGTGATGGCTCGCCGTCAGTTGGTTTTGCTTTGAATTTAAGCGCCACATAAATCAACAATCCAACCACCAAAAGCATAATGAATGATGCAGCTATGATAAAATAAATATCCAGCTGGTACAGCGTTTGGCCCGAGGCCGACTGTGGATTAAAAATGGATATATCTGTTAAAATCATTTATTTATTTTGATGAAATTAAATTCATTCGCGCCTACAAAAAAGCGATTTTAGGCCGCCATTTACTGCGAAAATGCTACGGTTGATAAAAGCGCATTTTTATCCTGCCGCGAATCTAAGCGGCTATGCTGTATCACCACGGGTACATCAGAAATAAAAACACTTGAATAATCAGTGTCTTTTGGGATAGTTTGCGGGTGGGTTAAATCATTAAAACGGATATGCTTTGTTCTTTCCGCTGCAACTGTAATATGATACGTTACCGGCTCTTCATCAGAAAAGTAAACCGTAAGTTGAATGTTTGCCGGCGTTTTGTTGGTGTTTAAAATACAGGCGGTTTCATGGCTGGTAAACTGAGGCTCTTTTCCGTTTCCGTAAGGCGGGATGTAACCTTCTGCTATTGCCCAAATTTTTTTTCCTATTGCTTCCATCGTTCTATATTTTTTGTAGTTATTTTATTCTTTGATTAACCAAATTGCAGCCGATGTAATTGCTAAGCATGCTAATACCGTTACCATTAGCGATGGCTTTTTGGTTTTTAATTTCATGCGGTCAACGTATTTTTTTTCTGGAAAATCTTCTGTTGACGAAATTCCTTTTTCTCTGATGGCTTTTTGCAACACTTGCGCCAGGTGCATTCCCTTTCGGGGTGATTCTTGCGCTATCATTTCTCTGCAGCTAAAACCATCGGCGATGATGAGCGTAGATGGAGCCGCTTTTTCGATGGTCGGGAGCAAGACTCTGTTTGCTGATGCCAAGCCAACTTCATAATGCTCGCCTTTTTCGTAACCGAAATATCCTGCCATTCCGCAACAACCAGAATCCATGATTTCAAAATCTAACCCTAATTTGCTCAGCACTTTTTGCTCATCATCCATTTTCATGATGGCATGGTGATGACAGTGCCCATGAACCAATGCTTTTTGCTGCAATTGTGGATACTCAAAATCTTTAGCATCTTTTTCTAAAAATTCTGCGAGCGTAAAAGTTTGGCTTTTCAATCTTTTGGCATCCAAATCATGCGGGAAAAGATTGCATAACTCATCCCTAAAAACCGCTACGCAACTTGGCTCTAAACCTACAACAGGAATACCCGCTCTTATTTCAGTGCGCAAAGCGTCCAAAATATCTTTCAATAATTTTTTGGCGGTTTTTAACATCCCAAAATCGTACAAAGGCCTGCCGCAGCACAGCATTTGTTTGGGCACAATTACCTCAAAACCGGCGGCTTCCAGAACATCAGTGCCAGCTACAAGCGTTTCGGGCAAAAAGAAGTTATTAAAAGTATCTGCCCAAAGAATTACCTTTTTCTTTTGTTGTTTTTCTTGTTTTTTTCTGGCGTGAAACCAGTTTCTGAATGTCTTATCTGCAAACTGAGGGATTTTACGTTGTGGCGCAACGCCGGCTGCAGCTTTCATTACGGCTGCAGAAATTGGGTTCGATGTGAAAAAGTTTGCCACCTTTGGCGCTAATGAAGCCATCCGCGACCACCAATAAATCCAACCGAAAGCATAAGCAGAACGTGGGCGTAATTTACCTTCGTAATAGTGTGATAAAAACTCTGATTTGTAGGTTGCCATATCCACATGAACCGGGCAATCGCCTTTGCAGCCTTTGCAGGCCAAACATAAATCTAAAGAATCTTTAACTTCTTCACTTTTCCAGCCATCAATAACTTCGCCTTGCAACATTTCGAAAAGCATTCTTGACCGGCCGCGGGTGCTATTTTTTTCTTCTTTGGTTACCATATAACTTGGGCACATGGTTCCGCCTTCTGCCCTTCGGCAATTACCCACGCCCACGCAGTGCAAAACTGCTCTATCAAAACCGCCTTCTTGCTCAAAGGCAAAATGTGTTTCTGTTTTTTTGGGATTATAATCTGTACCTATTCTTAAATTTTCATCTCTATGGTAGGGGTCAACAACCTTTCCGGGATTCATCATCCCTTCAGGATCCCAAATTTGCTTAAACTTTCTAAAAGCTTCCAAAAGCTCCTTACCAAACATAATCTCCAGCAAATCTGCTCTTCCTTGCCCGTCGCCATGTTCTCCAGAAATGGAACCTCCGTAACGGATTACCAGTTCTGCACCTGCGTGTGTGAACTTTTTGTATTGCTCAATACCAGCAGCAGTTGTTAAATCAAAATTAATTCGGCAGTGGATACAACCTTGCCCAAAATGGCCGTAAATAGATGCATCGTAACCAAACTTGTCAAAAAGTTGTTTTAAATCTTTAAGGTAATCGCCAACTTTTAAAGGAGGAACGGCAGCATCTTCCCAGCCTGGCCAGGTGTCATCTTTATCGGGCACAAAAGCGGTTGCGCCTAAACCAGATTCGCGGACTTCCCAAAGTTTCTTTTCCTGAGCGGCGTTATCGAAAATCTGCATGTCTTTCGGCGCATCATCCGCTTTTTTAAGGTCGGCCATTAAATCCTTACACTTTTGGTCAGCTTGTTCTTTTGTTTCTCCGCCAAACTCTACCAACAAAAGCGCCTTCCCATCGGGTAATAAGGATAAGTCATCCATATTTAAACCCCGCAATTCCATAAAATCAATCAGTTCATGGTCGATTCCCTCCAAACCAATTGGTTTATGTTTCATGCAAAGTGGCGCATGCTTGCCGGCGGCAAAAACATCGGGATAACCAACTACCAAGAGGGAACTTTTTTTAGGTTTCGGCATCAGTTTTAGCGTGGCATCAACAATGGTTACGCAGGTGCTTTCTGTACCCACCAAAGCCCTGGCAACGTTAAACCCGTTTTCTGGCAATAGCTCATCCAAATTGTAACCCGAAACCCTGCGTGGAATATCTGGGAATTTTTCGCGGATTAAATCGGCGTATTGATCTCTGATGGCTTTTAAGTCTTTATAAATCTGTCCTTTTCTTCCGCCTTCGCTGATGAATTTTTCCAGCTCACTTTCTGAAGTTGGCCCAACATCCAGCAAAAGCCCATCGTAAGTTAAAATGGTCAAACGTTCTGTATTGTCGGAAGTTCTTGCGCCATAACCAAAATTTTGCGCCATTACAGAGTGGATTCCGCAAGAATTATTGCCCAACATGCCGCCAAGGGTACAGTGCGAATGTGTTGCCGGGTCGGGACCAAAAGTTAAACCGATTTGCCGTTCGGTGGTGTGGCGCATTTTATCCAGCACAATTCCGGGCTCTACTTTTACCAGTTTTTTATCTTCATCAATATTTAAAATTGCGTTGTAATATTTAGACATATCCATTACCACCGCAACGTTGCAACATTGCCCAACCAAACTTGTTCCGCCTCCGCGGGATAACAATGGCGACTTATATTTTCTACAAATGGCAACCGTATCTAAAATATCTTGCTTTGATTTGGGAATTACCACGCCTATCGGAACCTGCCTATAATTTGAAGCATCAGTTGCATAAAGCGCTCTACTGCCATCATCAAACCTAACTTCGCCTTTTATCGTTCGTAAGAGTTCTCTTTTCAGCGATTCAACATCCACCTGGGCGGCTAAACTGGTTTGAAATCTGGTGTCAAAACCGGTTGTTTTGTTTTCCTGTTTTTCTAAAGTAGTGGTTGACATGGTTCTGTTTTTTAGCGTTTATTAATTGATTTTATATTTTTCGGCATCCTGATGTTTAAAAGTTAAGCCTAAGCCGTATCGTTCCAGATCAGGAATCATCATTCCGTTTTTCGGTTTTACAAAGCCATCAAAAAACAGACTTTCAATCCGGACATGGTCGTGAAAATATTCGCCGATGGTAAAAGAATTTAAACTGGTTGCGGGATGCAAGTGTAACGACGGTGCGCAATGAAAGGAAAAAGGAATATGAAAAGCTTCGGCAAGTTTACCAGCTTTAATGAAACCAGTTATTCCTCCGCACCGACTGGCATCAGCCTGTAAAACATCTACCGCTTTAGCTTGCAGCATATTGTAGAAATAATGATAATTATCGCCATACTCGCCAGCGGCAATATTTATTTTAGCGGGCGCATGGTTGCGGATAAAATTTAAGCCCGCTAAATCATCGGAAGAAACGGGTTCTTCAAACCAATTTATACCGTAGTCTGTAAATTCAATTGCTTTGGATAAAGCAGTTTTTGCATCATAAGCGCCGTTGGCATCTACCATTAAATTAGCCTGGCCAATTACTGCTTTTGCATTTTTTATCCGCAATAAATCTTTGTCGGGATTTCTCCCGATTTTCATTTTTACAGCAGAAAATCCTTCATTGGCCCAACCTTCTAATTGTGTTTGCAATTGCTTGGCAGTGTAAGATGTGAAACCGCCACTCCCGTAAACAGCAACTTCAGCTTTAACCATTCCTAATAATTTGCAAAGCGGTAAACCTAAAATTTTAGCTTTTAAATCCCACAAGGCCACATCTATTGCAGAAAGTGCCCGGGCTACCAATCCGCTGTTTCCTTCGTTTCTTATGGCAACTGTAAGGCTGTGCATTAAGCTGGCGATATCCATCGGGTTTTTACCGATGAGCAAAGGTTTTAAGGTGTGATGAATGAAAGGTAGCAAACAAGCGTTGGCATAAGTAAAACCGATGGCCTTTTTACCGCCCGCTTCTAACTCTATTAAAACTAGGGTTGTACTATCCCATGCTAAAGTGCCGTCAGATTCGGGCAAATCAGTAGGAATAGTATATGTTGTAGCATTTAAATGTTGAATTTTAATTCCTTTATAAACCGGTGATTGCTGAGCATGCATCTAGTTTGAAGGAAAGTATTTATCAACCACTTCTTTGTAAGCCTGTTTAATCATTTCTCCAGATTTAGCATCGCCTTTTACAATTGAAGACATAAAATTCACAGCCTGTTCAAAACTAACATGCGGGGGCATCATTGGTACGGATGGGTCTGTAACCACATCAATCACCACTGGCCGTTTCATGGCGAAAGCTTCATCTAATGCTTTGGGAACATCCTCTTGGCGTTCCACTTTAATCCCATCCAAGCCTAACATTTTAGCATAATCGGCGTAAGCAAAATCGGGTACATCTTGCGAGGTTGCAAAGCGTGGGTCGCCAGACATTACCCGCTGTTCCCAGGTTACCATATTTAAATCGCCGTTGTTTAATACCAAAATGATGAATTGCGGATTGCTCCATTGTTTCCAATATTTAGAAACAGTTATCAGCCCGTTGATGCCCAACATTTGCATGGCACCATCGCCAATAATTCCAATTGGAACCCTATCCGGATAAGCAAATTTGGCTGCGATGGTATAAGGCATTCCGGGGCACATAGTGGCCAAAGTTCCGGATAAAGAGGCCATCATCCCTTTGCGGAACTTTAAGTTTCTGGCAAACCAAGCCGCGGTTGAACCTGAATCTGCCGAAATGATACAATTTTCGGGTAAACGTTTAGAAAGTTCCCAAAACACGTTTTGTGGATTAATGGGATTTGCGCTTTCCATGGATTGCGCCTCCACTACTTTCCACCACTGCACAATATTTTCTTCGATGGTTTTTCGCCATTCTCTGTTTTCTTTTCGTTTTAATAGCGGAATAAGCGCCCTCAAACTTTCTGCGCTATCGCCTTGTAAATGCACTTCCATAGGGTAACGGATGCCTAAGCGCTTACCATCTAAATCAATCTGAATGCCTTTCGCCTGTCCTTCTTTAGGTAAAAATTCAGAATAAGGAAAACTAGAACCTACCATTAAAAGCGTGTCGCAATCCACCATTAAATCATAACTGGGTTTTGTGCCCAGCAAGCCAATGGAGCCTGTAACATAAGGTAGGTCATCTGGAAGCACAGCCCGCCCCAATAATGCTTTTGCAACGCCAGCGCCTAATAATTCGGCAACTTCCATTACTTCATCGGCTGCATTTTTTGCACCAGCGCCAATTAAAATAGCCACTTTTTGGCCCTCGTTTAAAATAGTTGCTGCCCTTTGTAAATCTGCCTGGGCAGGTAGCACCCGAGGTTGTGAATAGCCAATACTGGAGTGTACGGTACCATGCGCTCGGGCAGGCTCTTCGTAAGCTATTTCCTGTAAATCATTAGGAACAATGACACAGGTTACCACCCTTTCTGATTTAGCAATGCGGAATGCCCTATCAATTAAATGGCGCACTTGCCCAGGTACGGTTGCCATGTGCACATAATCGCCGGCAACATCTTTAAACAAAGAAACCAAATCAACTTCTTGCTGATAATTACCGCCCAAGCAGGCTCTGGCTTGCTGACCAATAATTGCAACAACCGGCATGTGATCCATTTTTGCATCGTACAATCCGTTTAATAAATGAATTGCGCCTGGACCAGACGTTGCTATACAAACGCCCACCTCTCCGGTAAATTTAGCGTGGGCACAAGCCATAAAAGCGGCCATTTCTTCGTGACGAACCTGGATAAAATCAACGGGGTTTTTCGCTCGGTTTAGCGCTCCCATTAAACCGTTGATACCATCGCCGGGGTAACCAAAAATTCTGTTAACGCCCCAGTCTTTAATCCGATTCACAATGAAATCGCTCACTAAATTGCTCATGATTTTTTGTTTTTAGTTTGAAAATAAGTAGATGCTTAAATTTCAACTAAAACAGTGCCAGCGGGTTACAACGAAATGTTAAAAAGTTTAAAATCGTATAAAAATTAACCTGACAAAAAAATTGAGAAACCAACCTTTATTTTATGTTTTTAGGATTAAGTATTTGAATATTTTTTTGGGGGAAAGTGGTAGTTATACTAAAAGTGTGAATTGTTGAGTTAGCGTAAACAAAAAAGGCAACCATATTGCGGATTGCCTTTTAAAATAAGTTAAAATTTAGGTCTAATACTGGTGGGTTGATAGCAACACCAGCGTACAAGCTTCCATCGTTTCAATTCCTAAGTCCTCAGCTTTTTGCTCCAGTTCTGGGTTTTCTGTTCCTGGGTTAAAAATAATTCGCTTTGGCTTGGTGTTTAAAATATAGTCGTATAAATCTTTTTGATTGTTGGGATTTACATAAAGCGTAACCGTATCAATATCATTATGGATTTGTTCTGGCTTTTCAATTGGCTGATTGGCCACCTCTCCTTTTTTAACACCAACGTTCACAATATCGTGACCAAATTGAACCAATTTATGAGCTGCTTTATATGCATAACGGTCTGGATTTGGTGTGGCTCCTATTATTAATGTTTTCTTACTCATCATTTTTGAAATTTATGTGGATTAACTAAGCTGTTTAAACGCTGCATCAGCACAAGCTTGTCCGTCTATTGCCGCAGAAATAATGCCACCGGCATAACCAGCTCCTTCTGCACAGGGGAAAAGCTTTTTTATCTGCGGATGTTGTAAAGTCTCTTTATCTCTAGGGATTCTTACTGGCGAGGAAGTCCGCGATTCAACCCCTACTAAAACCGCCTCGTTGGTAAAATAACCGTTACCGCCGTAAATTCCCGGCATCTTTTTACCGAAAGCCGGCAAGGCTTTTCTCAAACGTTCGGCAATAAATTTCGGGAGTACTTCATGCAAATTTGCAGAAGCTAAACCTGGTAAATAGGAGTTATCCGGCAAATCTGTAGAAACGGTTTGATTCACAAAATCCACCATTCTTTGTGCGGGTGCTTTTAAATTGCCGCCTCCAGCGGTAAACGCTTTTTGTTCAATCTCCGCCT
>DASVGY010000069.1:0-11063 GCA_036379295.1 Pelobium sp. | reverse complement strand
TAGGGGTAGGAGTCGAACCTACACGAAGTGGTTATTTCACATTGCTGCTATTTCCCAAACCTTCGCCACCGAGACAAGGAGGTGTGTCTGCCAATTTCACCACCCTACAGTGTATTTGTTTTTTCAATCATAATCAAAAAGCTTGCCCTTTTGATTTATTGTATAGAACAAATGTAAGCGGAATAGCAATATGTTGCAAATATTTCAACAAAATATTTTAATTTTTATCAATTTTTTATTTATCATTGTTTAATATTAATATTCGATAAAAACATGACTGATAAAACCCGACCTAATTTAGAAATTGATAATTTGGATATCGACATATTATCGATTTTAATGAAAGATGCCACCACGGCATATACCGAAATTGCGAAAGAACTGATTGTTTCTGGAGGAACCATCCACGTAAGGATGAAGAAAATGCAAGACATGGGTATTATCAAGGGTTCTAACTTAATTGTAGATGCCCAAAAAGTAGGTTATGATATTTGTGCCTTTCTAGGGATTTATTTGGAAAAAGGTTCAATCTATCACGAAGCTGTTGCCGAATTACGGAAGATAAATGAAATTGTAGAGCTGCACTACACCACGGGTAATTACTCTATGTTTGCTAAAATTATCTGCAGAGATACCGGGCACCTACGCCACGTTTTAAATGATGAGATTCAAGCCGTTCCGGGCATACAACGTACAGAAACTTTTATTTCGTTGGAGGAAAGCATTAAAAGACAGATTACCTTGAAATAAAGGGCTAAGGTTTTGGGCGATTGGTTTAAGGCGAAATTTTTGGCTGAACATTTGATTTAGATTTAATACATCTCAAAATCTTATCATTATGGAAACTAAAAGCAAAAAATGGGAATCGGGTCCGGTGCAAGAAACAGACGACCAACGCACAAAGGAGCAGCTTGAAAGGGCAAAGCAAGAAACCGAACGCAAAAAAGAAAACCTTGACGATAAAGGCGAAGGCTCTTTTAAAGAAAAAAACGGCGACGAAAACCAGCAATATTCGGGTATAAATAGCGAGCCTAAATTAGATAAAAGACCCACAAAAACTACCGATTAATCAGCATTTAAAAGCAAATAAAAAAGAGCCCGCCGGCTCTTTTTTATTTTGCGGCGCTTGAAGAATAATACCATTTATCGATAATGCTTTGGCGCTCTTTTGGTGTAAGCTTATAAAACTCAGGATTTTTTTTAATGAATATTTTAAGCGTCTCCATTTGCTTAAACCACAACTCAGCGTATTCTCCGGCATTTTTCATCCCATATTTATTTAAAAACTGGGCATAAGTATTGGCGTTTCTAAAAACTTTTTTTTGATTTTCTTCTAGCTCTTTAATGGCATCTTTAGAGGTTGGTAGGCTAAAATCGTTCTTTTTAGCATCAAATAATTTACGAGCGTTCAAATAATCCTTAAAATATTTATCCTGATTAGCGTAGTAATAATAGTAGGTTAGGTTTTTCTCTACGGTTTGCGCATAAACACCCAAATTTAAAAACACAAAGGCTAAAATGATTAACTTTTTCATTGCTTAAAAATATTATTAAGCTTAAAACTAAGCCTTTCCGTTTTGCAAATTCTTTAAAAGTTTTGCACAATTGGTGTCAATTAGATTAAAAACGGGTTCGAAAAGACCATCGTCATAATATGGGTCGGGCACTTCTTCATCATCAATCAACAAACGAACCTTCTGTTTTTGCTCCGTAGTTTGTGCTAATGCAGTCACATTTTTATAGTTGCTTTTATCCATAACTACAATCAAATCAAAACGTTCAAAATCCTCTGTTTTAAACTTTCTTGCGGCTTGTGTAGATATATCAATTCCGTGATTTTTAGCTACTCTTATCGATCTTGAATCGGGCCGGCTGCCAATGTGATAGCCACCAGTTCCGGCCGAATCCACCTGCCAATGCAAGCCGTTCTTTTTTATTAAATGCTGCATAATACCTTCTGCCAAAGGCGAACGGCAAATATTGCCAAGGCAAACCATCAATATTCTCATCGTTTCAAAAATTAATTTCCCATGCTTCCACCCTGGCCGCCAGATTCTCCCTGTTTTAAGTCATCGTTGGTGACACCTCTCTTTGGTTTGTTATTCACTTTCAAAGATCCAAATCTCCAGCTAAAGCTAAGTCCTACAGAACGAAACGGGATAGAGAAGTTGCTTTTTTGCGCAAACGTTGTAGTATTTATTTCGGTTCTAAAGTTTTTGCGCTCATTAAATGGGTCAATCACGCTTATTCCAATGCTTCCTTTTTTGTCGAAAATCTCTTTTTTAGCACCTAAACTCCACATATTAAAAGATGGATTTTTCCCTTGGAATGTTCTCCGGGGCGAATTGGTAATTAAAAATGTTTCAAAGGTAAACCCTTTTGGGAAAACGTAAGTAGCGCTGGCAAATGCGTTGTACATCAGGTATATTTTCCCGTTTCCGCTTGCTGTTCCTGCATTTTGGCTGTTTAGGTTAATATCGTAAGAATTTACGTTGAGGTTAGTTCTAATGGTTAACGGTTTAACCGGATTTACCGAGCCAAAAAAGTTGAATCCGAAAGAATTGTTTTTACCTACGTTTTCAAAAGTAGTTAAAGAGCCTGGTTTCCCGCTTTCGGTAGTATAGTTGCTAACCACGCTTTCAATGATGTTTCGGGTTTTACGATAGTAAACCGAAGCGTTAATAATTGTGGTTTTAACAAATGTAGAATAGTTTAGCTCAAAGTTGTCAGAAATTTCGGGTGATAATTGCGGATTACCCTCGCTTGCGTTTAGTGGGTCGGCGCTATTTCTAAACGGGTTTAAGTAAAATAAGCTTGGCCTTTGTATACGCTGGTTATAGCTAAATTTTACCGTTTGGAAATTTTTAAAACTTCGCGAAACAACAAAACTAGGCGTAATATTGTGGTAATTGTTGTCTATTGGGTTAATTACGCTTGCGCTGTTTGCGTTGCCTTTAATTACAGTTCCTTCAAATCTTGCACCCGCTTTAATGCCGTATTTTTTTGCCAAAGTAAAGCCAAATGTAGAATAACCTGCATAAACATCCTGATTATAGGTATAAATGTAATTTCTGTTTGGATTGCTGGTGGTGGTATTGCTAGACGGAAAATAAATATCCACGCCAGAATCATTGGTAATATCTCTAAGGATAGATTTTACCCCAACCTCCCAAACTACTTTTTTAAAGGGATGGGTATAATCTATCTGAAAAGTTTTCTCTTTATTTATAGCATCACTTGTACCTAATTCTGTAGAATCCTGAATGGCGCTACTTGTAGGGAAAAGAAAATCAGAGGTGTAATCATTGGTTAAGTTGCTGTTGGTGAATTGAAAGGCGAATGATATTTCCTGCCCTTCTTTTTTAAATTTATGCGTATAATCGTTGTTCCAGTCGTAACCAATAACCTTCGTTTTATTATCCGAGTTTCGGGTAAACTGAGAAATTATGTTTGCAAACTTGTTATTGTTGAAGTTAGTACCATCTACAGAAAACTGAAACCAATTTAATTTTAAGCTAGAGCTGATAGAGTTGTAATTGTTGATATCGTAATCTGCACCTAAAGAACCGTTCGTGGCCAGTCTTTCGGTAGTGCTTTCTCCGTTCTGCATCAGAATAACAGATTGGTCCGTACTGGTTTTATTAAAATCTAACTTTGATGTTTGCGGCCACGAGTAATATCCGCCACCGTTTCCGGATAAAGTCAATCGTCCTTTTTTAATATTTAAATTTGCGTTGCCACTATTTTGCCGCGTACCAACTCCGGCGTTTACCGAGCCGCTTATACCCTCTAAATTTGTTTTTTTGGTGATGATATTTACAATTCCGGATGTTCCCTCCGCATCATATTTTGCAGATGGCGAGGTAATTACTTCTACACTTTTAATTTGATCTGCCGGGATGGCTTTTAAGGCATCAGCCATGTTGCCGGCCATCGTTCCAGAAGGCTTTCCGTTGATCAAAACTTTAACATTTGAGCTCCCTCTTAAAGATAAATTGCCATCGTAATCTACTGAAAGCAAAGGCACTTTACGTAATACGTCGGTAGAGTTTCCTCCGGCCACAGCCACATCTTTTTCTGCGTTATAAACAATTTTGTCGATTTTGTTTTCTACTAAGTTTGCTTGTCCGGTTACGGTAACCTCGTTTAACATTTTGTTACTTGGCGATAAAAAAATCTCTCCCAAATTTAAATCTGGTTTAGAAAGCGTGGTTTCTATAGGGTCAATTACTTTAGCCGTGTAACCGATAAACGAAACGGTTAGGCGATATTTGCCAGCTTTTACATTTTCTATTTTAAAAAATCCTTTTCCATCTGCCAAAGAACCATTGGTAGATTTTGTTTGGCCACTTTTAGCCAAAGCCACCGTAGCGTATTCAACAGGTTTTTTGGTAACAGAATCAATTATTGTAGCCGTAATTTTTCCGGTAATGGTATTTTGTGCTGCACCCGGAAACTGTGCGTATGAGCTGCTAACGCAAAAGATGCTGAGCAGGGCAAAGTATAAATATTTCATTTTTTGATGTGTTTTTTTGTTGAGATTAAGGAAAGGGCGTAATGTTACAGAAAGTGAAAAGAGATTTATGTGAACCAAAGACTAATTACGCCCATTCAGCCTGTTTAAAAAGGCTTTTTTTTCCTTCGGCCATTTTTTTGATCCGGTAAAACGCTGCAATATTGTTTTTTAGCTTCGGTATTTATTTCACAAAAAAAGGTCCCAGAATTTTAAACCTGAGACCTTTTTGACTAAAAACAGTTTTTATTGAGCAACCAAGGATTTTCCTTTTACCTTGCGTTCTTGCTCGGTTAAGTAAATTTTACGTAAACGGATACTTGCCGGCGTTACCTCAATGTATTCATCAGCTTGGATATACTCCATACATTCTTCTAAAGAGAACTTGATAGCTGGTGCAATACGTGTGTTATCATCCGTTCCGGAAGCTCGCATGTTGGTCAATTGCTTTCCTTTGGTAACGTTGATAACAAGGTCATTATCACGAATGTGTTCACCTAAAATTTGTCCTTCGTAAATATCAACTCCGGGGTCAACAAAAAAACGACCTCTATCTTGCAATTTATCAATTGCGTAAGCAGTAGTCATTCCTTTATCCATAGAAATTAAAACGCCGTTTCCACGACCCGGAATAGTGCCTTTCCACGGTTCGTAAGCTTTAAAGCGGTGCGCCATTATAGCTTCGCCTGCGGTTGCGGTTAAAACGTTATTACGCAAACCGATGATTCCGCGGGCGGGTATATCAAACTCTAAATGCTGTAAATCGCCTTTCGGCTCCATAATTAACAAATCTCCTTTGCGTTGCGTTACCAGTTCAATCACTTTACCCGCAACATCGCCTGGTACATCAACAATTAAGGTTTCAATTGGCTCGCATTTAACGCCGTCAATTTGTTTGATAATTACCTGAGGTTGCCCTACCTGAAGTTCGTATCCCTCACGGCGCATCGTTTCAATCAACACAGATAAGTGAAGGATACCACGGCCATAAACTAAATAAGCATCGGGTAAATCGGTTTCAACCACCCTTAAAGCAAGGTTTTTTTCAAGCTCTTTATACAAACGCTCGCGTAAGCGTTGCGAGGTAACAAACTTGCCTTCTTTTCCAAAAAACGGTGAGTTATTGATGGTGAACAACATATTCATTGTAGGCTCATCAATACTAATTACCTCTAATTGCTCGGGGTTTTCAAAATCGGCGATGGTATCGCCAATGTCAAAACCATCGATACCTACAACGGCACAAATATCGCCAGAAGATACCTCAGAGACTTTAATTTTTCCTAAACCTTCAAAGGTGTAAAGTTCTTTAATTCTCGACTTTACAATTTTACCGTCGCGTTTAACAAGAGAAACCGGCATATTTTCTTTGATAGTGCCCCGGGCAACCCTACCAATTGCAATACGGCCCACAAATGATGAGTAATCTAAAGAAGTAATTTGCATTTGCAAGGTTCCTTCTTGTATTGGCGCTGGCGGAATGTTTGCCAAAATAGCATCCATCAGCGGAAAAATATTGTCGGTTTGCTCTTTCCAATCGGTGTTCATCCATCCTTGTTTAGATGAACCGTAAATCACCGGAAAATCCAGCTGCTCTTCTGTAGCGTCTAAATTGAAGAAAAGTTCAAAAATTTGTTCGTAAACTTCTTCTGGACGGCAATTTTCTTTATCTACCTTGTTTACAACAACAATTGGTTTTAAGCCTAAAGCCAGCGCTTTTTGGGTTACAAAGCGAGTTTGTGGCATAGCGCCTTCAAAAGCATCGCAAAGTAATAAAACGCCATCGGCCATTTTTAACACACGCTCAACCTCGCCTCCAAAATCGGCGTGACCGGGCGTATCAATAATGTTGATTTTAACATCTTTATATTTAACCGAAACGTTTTTTGATACGATGGTAATTCCTCTTTCGCGTTCTAAATCGTTATTATCCAATATTAATTCGCCCGAGCTTTCGTTATCACGAAAGATGGAACAAGAGTGTAAAATTTTGTCGACTAGTGTGGTTTTACCGTGGTCAACGTGAGCGATAATCGCTATGTTTCTAATCTTTTGCATTAAAAGTTGCTGTAAATTTTTTGCAAAGGTAGGTTTTTAATCGCAAAAAAATGCATGCTAATCATTTGAGATTAAAATGACTATGTAAAATTTTAAATGCTTTAATTTTGTAAAACAATGGATATTCAACTGCTTATTGTTATCTTACTATTTGCCGGCGCAATATTTTACATATTGCGCTTGGTTTACAAAAGTTTAACCGCTAAAAAAGGCTGTGCCAGCGGCTGTGGTAAATGTGCTGTTGATTTTTCAAAACCGGAAACAAAAAAAAGTTAGCTACTATCCGTAAAAAAGGTGCGCCATTTAAACAGCATATCCTTACAAACAAACCGATTTTTTCTGATGTATCTGTGTAAAGGCCTTTGTTGCAGCCTTTGGTTCTGCATGGTAACTGAAAATCTATTCATGTGGCATCACCTGTACTGTGGATGGCTACCTCGGTGCCTTCTATGGCTTAATTTTTTGTGAAGATTTGCCTACGGCACTCTTTTATAGATAGGTTTAGTTACAATCAATTTGGGATGTTAATTACTTAATTAATTTTAATCTGCCTTATAATCATTATCTTGCTTTATAAAGGCATCGAATTGCCAACACACGCTATTTTTATTCAATTGTCGCAGTATAATTTTATAGATTTGCGGCCTATTTTGGTGTAGAATTATAACATGGAAATTATCAGTACCGAAGAGTTTGCCAAAGCCACCAAACTCAACCGGTTGCGAATGCCTGGCTTAGCATCTTTGTTAATGGCGATAATGAAAATTAACGACATCAATGAAACTTTTTCTAAAGCTGCCAAGTACGAGGGCGTAGATTTTGTAGACGAGATTTTACGTTTAGTAGGCGTAAAAGTTGAGGTTAACGAGTCTGATTGGAAAAATATCCCGCTGGAAGGTGCTTTTACTGCCATTGCAAACCATCCGTACGGTGGTATAGAGGGGTTGATTTTAATTAAGGTGCTATGTACGGTTAGGCCGGATGCTAAAGTAATGGCAAATTTTCTTTTAAAGAAGATTCCTAATCTGAGCGATTTCTTTGTAGCGGTAAACCCGTTTGAGAATATAGAACATTCATCCAGCATTAGCGGAATTAAAACTACGTTATCACTTTTAAACGCAGGAACACCTATAGGCATTTTTCCGGCTGGCGAGGTTTCTACTTATAAAATCAATCAGCAGCAAATCACCGATAAAATATGGCACCCGGTAGTAGGCAAATTGATTAACAAAGCAAAAGTACCGGTGTTACCAATTTATTTTCACGGTAATAACGGACTGTTGTTTAACCTACTTTCGCTCATTCATCCCACGTTAAGAACCGCCAAGTTACCATCAGAACTGTTTAATAAAAAAGGGCATACCATTAGGGTAAGAATTGGCAAACCGATAGCCTTTGAAGATTTACCTAATAACGCAGATAATACCGGTATGCTAGCATTTTTAAGAGCAAAAACTTATGCTTTAGGAGCCGGCTTAGAAAACGAACGAAAAATTTTTAATCCGAGAAACCTTTTCAAAATTAAGTCAAAACCGCAAGATATTGTGGAAGCCATTCCGCAAAGTTTGATGGAGCAAGAAGTTGAACGGTTGAAAGATAGCCACCGGGTTTGGACAGAGAAAAATTACGAAGTTTACATCACGCCAACTGTTCATATCCCAAATATCATTAAAGAAATTGGGCGACTTCGTGAAATTACTTTTAGGGAAGTGGGCGAGGGTTCAAACAAAGCCATTGACTTAGACCGTTATGATATTTACTACAACCACCTGTTTATATGGGATGTTGACGCTAAATTGGTAGTAGGCGCTTACCGGATTGGTAAGGGCGAAGAAATTTTTTACAGCTATGGCAAAAAAGGATTTTATTTGTACGAGTTGTTTAAGATAAAATCTCAGTTTTTCCCGGTTTTACGCAATAGTTTGGAGCTAGGTCGTAGCTGGATTAGAAAAGAATATCAACAAAAACCTTTACCATTATTTTTGCTTTGGAAAGGGATTTTAAAATACGTGATTGATAACCCGCAGTACCGCTATTTAATTGGCCCTGTTTCTATAAGTAATGCGTTTAGCAAATTCTCCAAATCACTCATCGTCAATTTTATTTATCAAAACCATTTTGATAGAGAAATGGCGCACATGGTTAAACCACGCAAACAATTTAAAGTTGATTTTTCAAAGATTGATGCTGATTTATTGACCGCATCAAGCAATACATTAAAAAATTTGGATAGCCTAATTGCCGAAATTGAAACTACGCATATTAAAGTACCCGTTTTGCTGCGCCAATACATAGCGTTAAACGCAAAAATAATTTGCTTTAATATTGACCCTAAATTTTCTGATTGTTTAGATGGATTTTTAGTATTGGATTTACAAAATGTACCCGCGGATATGTTAGAAAAGTTGGGTAAAAATATTTAGGTAATGGAAGAAGATAAAATGCCGCCGGCCCAGCAAAACAATCCTTTACACGGTTTAACTTTAGAAACCATTGTTACTGATTTGGCAGCGTATGTTGGCTGGGAAAAAATGGCAAAACAAATTCCAATAAAATGTTTTTCTGAAAACCCAAGCGTAAAATCCAGCCTTACTTTTTTAAGAAAAAACCCTTGGGCCAGGCAAAAAGTAGAATATATGTATGTTTATAATATCAAACGTATCGAAAAAGGGAAAGCTGGTTTGTTGTAGTTTGCCTGAACCAAGATTTTTTAAGGTTTTAAGATGAATAAGAATTTTGTTAACCACCTAGCTCTGTGATCTCTGCGTTCTCCGTGGTTAAGGATCTACCACAAGGAAATCAGATGACCTCTTAATAATTATATTCTTGAGTTAGATGCCCAAAAAACTCCTCCCTCAAAAATTTGTTATATTTGCCAATTCAACAAAATTACTTACTTTAGTGTACACATAACACTAAGGGTAAATTAGACAAAAATAAATTCAAATAAGATGAGCTTAATTCTTGATGTACACGCAAGACAAATCCTCGATTCAAGAGGGAACCCTACTATAGAAGTAGATGTAATTACTGAAAACGGAATTTTAGGCAGAGCGGCGGTGCCATCTGGTGCATCAACCGGTCAATATGAGGCTGTTGAACTACGAGACAATGATAAAGCGGTTTTTTTAGGCAAAGGCGTTTTAAAAGCAGTAGCTAATGTAAATGAAAAAATTGCTGAGGCTTTAAGAGGGGTTGATGTATTTGAACAAAATGCTATTGACCAACTAATGATTGATTTAGACGGAACAGAAAATAAAGGAAGCCTAGGTGCCAACGCAATTTTAGGGGTATCTTTGGCTGTAGCAAAAGCAGCAGCACAAGAAAGCCGCCAGCCCTTATACCGTTACGTTGGTGGCGTAAATGCAAATACGCTTCCCATTCCGATGATGAACATTGTAAACGGCGGCTCGCACTCTGATGCGCCTATTGCCTTCCAAGAGTTTATGATTATGCCAGTTGGGGCTTCTTCGTTTTCAGAAGCTTTACGTTGGGGAACAGAGGTTTTCCATAGCTTAAAAGCAATTTTACATGATAGAGGATTATCCACAGCAGTGGGTGACGAAGGCGGTTTTGCGCCAACTTTTGAGGGTACCGAGGATGGCGTTGAAACCATTATGAAAGCAATTGAAAAAGCAGGTTACAAGCCAGGTGTAGATATTTGCTTAGCTTTTGATTGTGCATCTTCTGAATTTTATAAAGACGGGATTTATGATTACTCGAAGTTTGAAGGTCCAAACGGAGCCAAGCGTACCAGTGCAGAGCAGGTTGAATATTTAGCTTCATTAGCTGCAAAATATCCAATAATTTCTATCGAGGATGGGATGGATGAAAACGATTGGGATGGTTGGAAATTATTAACCGAGAAATTGGGCGATAAAGTTCAGTTAGTGGGTGATGATTTATTTGTAACCAATGTTAAAAAACTGAAACAAGGTATTGATAACGATACCGCAAATTCAATTTTGGTAAAAGTGAATCAAATTGGTTCTTTAACCGAAACTATCAATGCAGTAACAATGGCGCAAAACGCAGGTTATACTTCTGTAATGTCGCACCGTTCTGGCGAAACAGAAGATGTAACCATTGCAGATTTAGCAGTTGCTTTAAATTGTGGCCAAATTAAAACTGGTTCGGCCTCACGCTCAGACCGGATTGCTAAATACAACCAATTACTACGTATTGAAGAAGAACTAGGCTCGAGAGCTAAGTTTATTGGAAAAGATTTTAAATTTTTCAAGAACAGGAAATAGTTTTTGGATAAAGCGTAAGGAATAAAGAGCAAAGAATAAAGGTACTTTGCTAATTGAAAAAAGCCATTTTCTTAACGGAAAATGGCTTTTTTGTTGTTTTTTAATTTTGTGGAGCGTATGGGGTTGCTATTTCTGAAGCGCTGCGCCAATTAGAACATTATGATAACTAAACCTTTTATCAATTCATCGGCGGCTTCATCATTTTGGCTATTTATCTGAGGCGATTCCCTATCGTTACG
>DASVGY010000068.1:0-27361 GCA_036379295.1 Pelobium sp. | reverse complement strand
CGTGAGTTTTGGGTCTATCGACAATATCCAGCCCAAGCACTGCCGTTAATTGAGCTTTTATTCGCCCTTGGCGGTTGCGGAAATGATGAAGAAATAATAGCACTGCCTTTGTAGCAACCGGCGCAGGCGAGAGTTTTTGGGTACTTTTTTCGGAAAAAAGTGCCTGCCATTGCCCGGCAGAGGGCAGGAAAGCTTGTGCGAGAAGGCTGAAATTGCCAATTAGAATAGTTTTAAGCTAAAGAAAAGACCCAAAACTCACGTTAAATACTTCACGTTGGTAAGGATGAAAATGGGTGGGCGGTTCTTGTGAAAATGGAGGATAAATTGTTTCCATCAACAATGCATCCTCTTTTGATGACAGTTGGCTTTGAAAAATTATAATTTGCCCAGTAACTTGGTTTTCAATACGGTTAGGATGGGTTGTTAGGGATGGCATGGTAGCGTTTGTGTTAAAATTTAGCGTGTGTTATTGGGTAAGTTTTCTTTTGCAAAAAGAAGAAGCAGGCAGGTGCTTCAATGAGTAGGTGCATTTGTAGATTAATCCTTGGGGCAAAGTAAGACGATAAAATCACTCTAAAAACACTTTTTTGTGATAACAAATTTCCCCCGCCCGGCAAAAAAACTAAAACTAAAAAGAACACGGGCCAGACGGGGTAAATTTGTTTTTAAATTGTTTTTACCATCTTACAGTTGTCTAAAAAAACATCGTTTATCATTAAGGTTTGCTTTTTGATCAACTGAAAACCCATCTTATCAAAAAAAGCTTTTGCAGTTTTACTAGCATCCACAGTTATTTGTTTTTGCTTTTGGTGTCTTGCTTCTTTTTCAAGTTCAGTATAAAGCTTAGTGGCAATTCCTTTTCTTTGATAATCTTGGTGGATGTAGAAAAGATCAACATAATTGCTTTCGGATAAAGTGCAAAGCCCTGTTATTTTCTGTTCGTCCAAGGATACTAAAACAAACTGTTTCGTTAAGATTTTTTGCCATCTCTCTGCATTGTCGACTGCCGAAATCCATGCTTCAATTTGGTTAGGATTATAATCTAAATTGCAGCTATTTTTTATGGTGTTTAAAACCAAGGCTTTTAGCTCCTTTGCGTCTTCAGCTTTACCCTGTCTTACTGTCATCTTCAATTGATATCGCATTTCCATCTAATATAATTTAGGCTCCTTAAGCTGCAAATCACTTTCTTAAACGCTGATAATGTAGCTGCGCAAGTCCTTTTTCAAATTGTTTTGTCGAAATTAGTTCGAGTTGTTGCTCTGGTCTTCCATCCTTGAAAAGGCTAATTCCATCACCTAACAAAATCGGAATAACCGAGATGATATACTCATCAATTAAATCGTTTTTTATGAGTTCGGTTGCCGTTTCGGCGCCGCCATCGCAAAAGATAGTTTTTCCGTTTTCTGATTTAAGTTTTTCAACCAGCGTTTTTACATCGCCTGTATAAAACTTCACAGCACCAATACCTTCTTTAGATGTTCTTGTGAGGATATAACAGTTTTTATCAACATGCGGAAAATTATACCCCATAGCTATTACTTTATCATAAGTTTTACGCCCAACAATTACCGTATCTACCGTTTTAATAAATTCGGCATAACCATAATCTTGCCCGTTCTGCTCAACTAAAGAAAGAAAGCCCAAGTCGCCATCTCTTTTAGCTATGTAACCGTCTAAACTTGTTGCAATGTACAGGATTACTTTTCTACTCATTTTCGGGGTTAAATTGTAATGAAGGTTAGTTGTAAATACGTTTATTAACCTGATTGGCTTGTGGTTTCACGCTTCTTAAGTAGGCATATATTGCCTCTAAATCTTTGGGTTTCATACCGGCGTACATGCTCCAAGGCATTGGCGAATTGTTAACACTTAAACCAGTATTTTCTGCTTTATAAGCGCTGTCACTATACATTTTAAACCGTTGTACAAAAACATCTTTACTCCAGTTACCTATCCCGTTTTTATGCATGGTGATATTAGGAGACGTTAAAGTTCCGTCCGGAAATTTAAATTCCATACCTCCGCCAAACTCGGTTCCGGCAATTACCTGCCCTTTATCTGTTTTGCTATGGCAATCAACACATCCTGCCATGTTTACTAGATAAGCACCGTAATTTACGCTGTCTTTCTCCGCAGGAATTTTCTGGAAATCTGCCTGTTTAGGTAGCGTGTTATTGATAAGATTTACAGGGAAATTTAGTGATGTTTGGGGCACTTCGTTGGCAATTGGGTCAATTGATCTTAAGTAGGCAACAATGCTTAAAACATCTTCTTTATCCATTTTCCCAAATCTGGAATACGCCATTAACGGAAAAAGTGCTCTGCCATCTTTACTCTCGCCAGTGGTAATTGCTCTAATAATTTCGCCATCTGTCCAATTGGCTAAAGCATGTGGAGTGATGTTTGGTGCGTAAATTTTTCCGGGGAAGCCCATTTTTTCGTCAAATAACTCGCCTCCGCTTCCTAACGTCCCTTCAACCATTGGCCCCGCATATAAATTCCAATCTCTTTGGCTGTGGCAATCCATGCAAGCAGCCACGTGGTTTGCCAAGTATTTTCCACGCTCAAGCCGCCGGGCGGTTGGCGTAACTTTTATGTTTTCTGCCACACCTATGTTTGGTAAAGCAAAATTGATGTATAGGCCGCCAGTAATTGCTATCAATACAATAACGGATAAAACAATGCCAGTAAATTTTAATATTTTCATTATTCAGGGGTTAATTATCTTCAAATGTGATATAAAAAATGTTAAAGAAAAAACACTGTCGACAAACAACAATTTTGTAAAGACGAATGATTACTGGAACTAATCAATTTACAAACGCTCTTTGTTGGAGCCAAGTAAAAAAACAGCTCCCTAATTTTTGAGAAGCTGTTTTTTTAAAGAAGTTAAATTCCTTTAAGCCAAAACTGATGATTAATTAACACTACTTAATAAACTTCAGTAATTGTAGATCAAAACCTGTAAATAAATTCGTTTTGTGAGTTAAATTTCAGAGAAGTGTTGATTTATAAAAAGCAATAAAGCTTAACAACCTGTTTTGGTTGACAAACAACCTGTTTTTTACGTCGGGATGAGCTTTTAAAGCGATTTAAAGCTTATTCTTAAAATTGGCTAAGTTGTTTTAACCGGAACTTGCATTATCACAATAAAAACGTCCTCACCATCGGTAATTTTTAGCTGATGTTTTCTAGGATATAGAATTTCTAAACGTTTTTGAATGTTTTTAAGTCCGATATTACCGTGTTCGGTTCTTTTTGGCAAATCTACTAAACCGTTTGGCTTGTTATTGGAAATCTTAAAAACAAAAGTGTTTCCTTTTATTTTAGTTTCAATATTTATCCAACAATCATGCTTAAGCTTACTTGCACCGTGTTTATAGGCGTTTTCAACCAGCGGTAGTAATAACAGTGGAACTATTTTGTAAGATTCCAAATCGTTTAGGTTATTTATATTTACCTGTAACCCATCGCCATACCTAATTTTTTCTAATAAAATGTATTCGGCTATAATATCCATTTCCTTTTTTAGGTTTACCGCCGATGCATTGCATTCGTAAAGTGCGTACCGTAAAATATTAGCCAGGCCCATAACCACATCTGGCGCATCATCAGATTTAACCATGCTTAATGCGTACAGGTTATTTAAAGTGTTAAACAAAAAGTGCGGGTGAATTTGCGCTTTAAGTAAGTTTAACCTGATGTTTTGGTGCCGATTTCGGTACGTTAAAAATCCGATAAAACCTGCAAAAACTAACAGTACGAAAGCGGAAATACCAATGAAAATGTATCGGTCTTTTTTATACAGTTCGTTATCTTTTGCCGCTAACATCCATTTTTGGTCTGATATTGCTTTTTCTTTTACGGATGTTTGGTATTTTACTTCTGTTTCATGGATGGCCTTATCTACCGATAGTTTATTGATAGAATCGTTGAACTGGATGTATCGTTTTAAATACTTTAAAGATTTAGATACATTACCCAAGCCTTCGTTAATTTTAGCACCTAATTCAAAACACTCTTTTATATCGTTAGCGTCCATTTTTTTTTGTGCCGTTGCAATATTACGCTCAAAAAAGAAGTTGGCTTGCTCAAAATTTTTAAGTTCACACAATGTGCCGGCCATCGCCATTTCTACATGTAAAGGCAAATCCGGATAATCTTTATTGGTAAACCGGTAATAAGCGGGTATTTTTTGTAACTCGCTTAAAGAAAGTTTAAACTGCTTTTTCTCGTAATAAACATGACTTTTAAAAAGGTGGATATTGGCAGCCTGAAAAGGTTCTTTTTTTGCATTTGTGTTTTTTTCTGCTTGCTTTAGGTGTTTTAAAGCCAAATCGTTTTGGCCACTAAGCATTTCTGTAGCCGGCAAGGTTACTTTGTTTTTAACAAGATCTCCGTTTCCACTCTGTATCAACAGTTCGTAGCCCTTTCGGGAGTAAAACAGAGACTTTTTGCCGTCTCTTAACTCAAAAAAAATGCTTGCTAAAAACAGATGATATCTGCCCTCCTCTCTTTTATAACCCATTTTCTCGGCAATAGCCAGGCCTTTTGTAATGTCTTCTACCGCATTTTTTAGTAAACCTAATTTACGTTTAGCTATGGCCAAGAAATAGTAGCTTTCGGCCATTTCAAGTTGATTACCAATTTTTGAACTGGCTTGTAGCAATTCTTCTGCAACTTTTATAGCTTGTTCATTTTTATCGCTACGAATCAAAAAATCCAAAAAAACTTTTAAATAAGCTATGCGATTGATTTCGCTATCTGGGTCTGCTGCCTCTGGAAGTATATTTTTTGCGTTTTGCAGCGTAAGTAGCGCCGAATCTAACAGATTGTTGCTGATTTGCTTTTTAGCAATAGCTAATTCTTTTTTTACCGCCGGGCGCACAGTTTGCAATTGCTCTGTAATGAAGTTGGCAAAAGTTGAAAAAACAACTCCAAAAGAAAAAGCAAGTACAAGAATAGTTCTTTTGCTGACCATACCCTTAAGCGTATCTAAAAAGCCACAGGCTTAATTAGCAACTAATATACATGACAGAATATATAAAAAGCGATTTGCGAATGTGTTGAAGACGGAAGGCTGGTTTTTATCGACGAAATGCAACCTCGGGGGCAATCAAAAGATTTTATAAAAGTACTTTATAAGGCAAACCGCAGTTCAACGGCGAATTTGATAGTTTTTTTGACGAAGAGGGATTTCTGGCTTTAAGTTTTCACACCAACAACAGATTTATTAATCACTTTGTCGATAGAACACCGTTTTCTGTCGCCCATGCTTTTACCAGCTTTTTAGAGTTGCTAGCCTTGTGAAGTTTAATTTTTTAACAAATGAAAAAAGTACTATTAATAGCAATATTGTTCGGATTTTCGTTCCACATATCTGCGCAAAGCAAAGAGACCCCAAGCGCTTATTGGGTAGTTGAGTCAAACCTAAAAACTCCAAAAACCAGTTTGGTGAGGTTTTACAATCAAAAAAATGAAATTATTTATCAGGAAATTATTGCGAATAAGCGAGTAAATATAGAGAGGAAGAAAACAAAGAAAGCTTTAAATAAAATATTGCTTTTGGTGACGGAAGATAAAGATAGATATAGCGCTTCCGAGAATTTGCTGTTGGCCCGTGAGTTGAAAATTCGGTAATTATGATGTGAATGGTTCAAAAGGATTGCTAACGAACCTCACTATCAGTGGCCGATTATTCGCTAGACTTTACAACAATCCGGAGTCGTTATTTTTAGATAATAATCTTTTTGACGAACGACATAAAAACCCCGAAACCCAAAGCTTAGGGGTTTTAGAGCATGCTGCAAACTTACTTACTCGCTTCTGAAAACTTTTCAGAATCCTCATAAAAATGATATTCAAAAATTTTATCGTCTTTAATAACGCACATCAAAGCCCAATCGCTGGAGTATGGTTTACCAGTTGCTTTAACAATGTGTGTAAACTTACCGTTAGCGAAGGCTATTTTTCCCTCTCCAATAACGTTATTTACCGAAAAAGCCTTAGTATCAAATGCGGTTCCCAAGTTGGCAAGGAAGGATTTTAAACCTTCTTTACCGTGGTATGTTCCGTAAATTTGACAGCCATTTGCGCTTGCTTCTCTAACAGCAGTTATCGTGGAGCTATCATGAAAAGTATTGATAATTCCATTAAAATCGCCTTTGCTAAAGGCATTAAAAAATTCTTGTACAACTTCTTTACTTTGTTTTACTGTTTCCATTTTTTTTGTTTTTACTGTTTTGGTGTGATTTGTTTGTGCGTTTAAGCTCAATGCGAATAAAGCGATTAACATTGTTGAGAACACTGAAAGTGTAGTTTTCATAATTATTGATTTAGCCATTTAGTGAATAATTTGTTGTAAAGCGGTAGCATAATGTAGAATACTAACGGTACTGCAATTGCAGTTAGAATAAAAGTTCTAATTCCCAGAGGATATTTCGATAGGTAATCTCCTAACACCCACAACAAAATGGTTATGAGCGGGTAAATGGAAAGCCATATTAAAAAGGCTCTTTTGTGATTTTGATTTTTTCTCATTTTAACTTTAAAATTTTTTGCAACAAAACTATCTAGTATATACTTTTGTGTCAAGTATGTACGTTTTTGTACCTTACATACTAAAAGTATTCTATTGTTGATTATCAGTTAAATAAAATGAAAAATAAAATCGAAGAAACTGCAATGTGTGCAGTTGATTTTGCTTTTAAGCGGATAGGTGGGAAATACAAAGCTCGGATATTATGGCATATCAGCAGAAATCAGGTACTTCGTTATGGCGAACTTAAGCGAACACTGCCAGACATCACCACAAAAATGCTGACACAATCTTTACGCGAGTTGGAAGAGGATATGCTATTAAACAGAAAAGTTTTTCACGAGGTACCGCCAAAGGTGGAATATACTTTAACGTCGGTTGGTGAGGAGCTTATTCCGTCGATAAAATCAATTATGGAGTGGGGAGCACAGCAAATGAAAAAAGTGAAATAATTACCTAAAGCTTTGCAAATCTCAAAGCAAAGTAAAAGCAACCGCTGCCTCGCTGGTTCATTTGTTTACCAAAATACAATTGGAACCGTAACTTCTTAGCGGTTAAAATCATTAGAAATAAGTTTATTCGTCCTATTAGCAAGTTAATGTGCTGTTTTCAGGAAAGTACATTGTCTGGGTGGCTCTTATTGCTAAATATTTGGCTAAAAATGGATTACCAATCGTTTTTTAATTCCTGATTTCCGATTATTTAAAAAAAATACATCCCCTTGTATCACAAAATAAATTGCTTGCGTAAAGTAGTTCAGATGCATCTATAAATAATTTAATAATTTAAAATTTCACAAATTAACTAATAATGAAAAAACAATTTATAGCATTGGCACTTGCTGGGCTTGCATTTACCGCATGTAAAAAAGATAGCACCACTAACACCGACACACAATTAATTAAAAAGATTGCAGAAATAGAAGGCGGCGATACCACCTATACCAACTTTTCTTACGATAGCAACAAAAAATTAGTGTTGGTTAAAACCGAAGACAGTGAACTAAAGTTGACTTATACCGGCGACAACATAACTACGCTTGAAAATAAAGATGGCGAGGATAAAACCAAGCTTGAAGTAACTTATGAGGGCGGAAAGCCAAAATCCGCGGTTTACACCACTTATGAAAACAACCAGCTAAAAGAAACATACAAGCTGTCATACACCCTTGACGCCAGCAACCGCGTTACCGAAATAATTGTGAAAGACAATGCCAACGCAAACATAGTTTCAAAACAGGTTTTAACCTACACGGGCGCTAACATTACAAAAATGCAAAGCTACGTTGGAACCAACTTGTTAAGCACTCAGGAATTAACTTACGGAACCAAAAAAAATCCACTGGCTGGTATTAAAATAAACTATGTTGTAGATGTTTTTCTTGCGGATGCTGTATCTGCCAATGAAGTGGTAAAGCAAAAATACACTATCGGAAATACAGCTAATGAAACTACCAACACCTACACTTATGATGGTAAGGGCTACCCGGTAAAAGCTGATGTTTCAGAAAAAACTTTACCAAATGGTACCCCAGCGCTAAGTAAGCTTGTTTTTACCTACTAAGGGGACTTACAAAAAATTGCAAAGACAGTAGGGCAAATGCTTTACTGTCTTTTTTTTGGATTTAGCGCTGGCTTTTCAACAATCTTTTTGGCATTAAATTTTTAAAGATGCGCACACCTGATTTTATTTCTCTACACGGTCTAATTTTTCATTAACATTAAAAGTTGCTTTTCTTTAATTGCTTTACTAGTTTTTATGTGGTAATGAGTAAAATTGCGACATTATCACTAATAAATGTCTTATGTTTTATTTGATTGGGGTTGCAATAACCTTTTTTTTGGTGTTGATATTGGCGAGTAAAAAAGCGAAAAGCAGGGCAGATGTTGTTCTTTTACTTTGGCTGATTGTTACAGGCTTTCACTTGCTTTTGTTTTATTTGCAAATCACAAAAATAAACCTTCAGTATCCGTTTTTATTGGGTTTAGAAATACCAATTCCCTTTTTGCATGCGCCATTTCTTTACCTGTACATTAAGGAATTAACAAATTTAAAGGCGAAAAGTGATGAGCGTTATATCGTCCATTTTTTACCCTATATATTAGGGGTTTTTGCGTTAATTCCGTTTTTCAAATTAGCTAACAAAGAAAAAATAGCCGTTTATATAAACGGAGGAGAACCTTTTAGATATCTTTTAAATCTGTTTTTTATATGCTTTATCATTTCCGCTGTTTTTTACACCGTACTTTCAGTTGCCAAATTACTTAGGTACAAAAAATCGATAGCTAATTATTTCTCTGATATTGAAAAAATCAATTTACAATGGCTAATGTACTTAACTTTAGGGTTGTCTGTGATTTGGCTTGTGGTAATTACCGCTTCGGATGATAAGCTGATTTTCTCTGCGGTAGTAGTGTATATCATTTTTATTGGCTATTTCGGTATCAAGCAAGTGGGTATTTTTACCAACAACCCAGCAGGGTTTGCTACCGAAATCTCGCCATGTCCCATCCCAAAAAATGAAATGAGCATTGTTGAAAATGCGGCAGCCGTACCGCTTAAGTACGAAAAATCCGGGTTGACCGAAAAGGAGCTAAGCTTAATTCACAAAACGTTAATTGAATTGATGGATAAAGAGAAGTGCTACAAAGCACCAGAACTTACCTTGCCAGAACTCGCTAAAAAGTTAGCGGTGCATCCAAATACGCTTTCGCAGGTCATCAATTCTAAAGAGCATAAAAACTTTTACGATTACATCAATATTAAACGAATAGAAGAGTTTAAAGCAGTTTGTAATCAGCCAGAAAATCAAAAATTCACCTTGCTGGCGCTCGCCTTCGAATGTGGTTTCAATTCTAAAACATCGTTCAACAGAAACTTCAAAAAAGCTACTCAGCTTTCGCCTTCTCAATATTTAAAGCAAAAAAACATTTGCTTAAAATAATTGGATCTTTTTTTCTATGATAGCTGTCATCGTCATTTAAAATCCGACTAAAATGTTTAAGATAGGGTTCACCTTACCTATTGGGGCGATACAGCGATAGGCGTACCACATATTTGCAGAAATTTTAGCAAAATGAACGCAAAAAATAACTGCCAACGCTTAGTATTTTCTTTACAGCTCATCAACATTCCGTCTTCAGCAGCGCTAAGCGCTGCCTCCGTAAAATCAATTTTTGATTTCCGGTTTCTTTCAAAATCTAGTTTATATAAATCTGCTCAAATTACAGCAAATCATTTCTTAACCTAAGGTAAAGTTTGTAGCCATCCGCCATAGCTAAGTTTGTAGCCATTAAAAAAATGTATTAAATGAAGAATATTTCAAAAAAAATTAAAGTGCTTGTTTTTACGCTGCTTTTATCGGGCGCATTGTGTGCGCAAGATAAAGTAACCATAAGCGGTACAGTAACAGACAAAATTACCTCCGAATCTTTGATTGGCGTAAGTGTTTACGTTAAAGAAATCAACAGCGGAACCACCACAAATGAATATGGTTTTTACTCGCTAACCTTACC
The DNA here is from genome assembly GCA_036379295.1 of Pelobium sp. Lineage (GTDB taxonomy): Bacteria > Bacteroidota > Bacteroidia > Sphingobacteriales > Sphingobacteriaceae > Pseudopedobacter. The sequence continues at coordinate 17,305 of DASVGY010000068.1, read as the reverse complement.
AAAAGGAAACTATACGCTTAGCATTGGCTACATAGGGTATGGGGGGCAGGAAGTTTTGGTGCCACTATTAGCAAGCACAAAAAAGGATTTCTTGCTATTGCCTAACCAACAATCTTTAGCAGAGGTGGTGGTAAACGCCGATAAAGGCATTGCAGAAATAAGACGACCGGAAATGAGCATTAACAAACTTTCTGCAAGGCAAATTAAAGAGATGCCCGTTGTGTTGGGCGAGGTTGACGTAATTAAATCTTTATTGCAACTCCCGGGCGTAACAAATTCTGGCGAAGGTCAATCTGGTTTTAATGTAAGGGGAGGCGGGGCAGACCAAAACCTGGTGCTGTTAGATGAGGCTACTATCTACAACACTTCTCATTTGTTCGGGTTTTTCTCGGTTTTTAATGCAGATGCTATTAATGATATTAAGCTTTACAAGGGTGGCATACCCGCAAGGTTTGGCGGCCGACTTTCCTCTGTTTTGGATATTTATCAAAAAGAGGGAAATAAAAACGATTTAAGGTTTAGCGGCGGTATTGGTGTGGTTTCGAGTAGGTTAATGGCAGAAGGCCCCATCAACAATGGCAAGGGGTCGTTTTTAATTGCAGGCAGAGGCTCTTATGGTCATCTGTTTCTAAAGCTTACGGACATAAAAAGTGCTGCAAACTTTTACGATTTAAATACCAAATTTAGCTACAAGCTTAACAAAACCAATAATTTATACGTTTCTGGCTATTTCGGAAGAGACAATTTTAACATTAACGAAGATTTTAGCAATACCTATGGCAATGCTGTTTTAAATTTTAGGTGGAATAAACTGTTTAGCGATAGGTTGTTTTCTAATCTTTCTGCAATTTATAGCGATTATTACTACGGCTTAGCGGTTGGCTTTGCGGGTCTTAAGTGGGCAAGCAGTGTTCAAAACATAAATATCAAGTATGATTTTAAGCATTATATCAACAACAATTTAAAACTAACTTACGGTTTAAATGCGCAGCACTACAACTTTAATCCGGGTACAATAACGCCAAAAGGCAATGATTCTCAGGTTAACGAAGATCAGTTAGAAAAAAAATACGCATTAGAACCTGCCGTTTACTTTGATGTTGAGCAAAATGTGACTAAAAAATTGGCGCTAAGCTATGGTTTAAGGTTTAGTTCTTTTTACCGTTTAGGTGCACAAAATGTATTTACTTATGCAAATAACCAAGCAGTAAAGTTTAATCAGGAATTGGGCATTTATGAAAAAGCAATACCTACCGGCGTAAAACATTTTAGCACCAATGAAATCATTACAAGTTTTAACAACCTAGAACCACGGTTTGCACTTTCTTATGCCATAACTGATAACCATTCTGTAAAAGCCAGCTATAACAGAATGACGCAGTATTTACACCTGCTAACAAACACACAATCGCCAACGCCATTAGATATTTGGGCACCTAGCGATGACTTTATGAAACCACAACTGCTGGACCAAGTTGCGGTTGGCTATTTCCAAAATTTTAACCAAGGCGACTATGCTTTAGAGGTAGAAAGTTTTTATAAAAAGATAAAAAACAAGGTAGATTACATAGATGGAACAAATCTTATTGCTAATAAAGCTATTGAGCAGGCAGTTTTAAACGGAACCGGTAGATCTTACGGCGCAGAGTTAATGCTTCGGAAAAACACAGGCTTAGTTACAGGTTGGTTATCTTATACTTTATCACGCTCAGAACAAAAAACGCCCGGAAGAACGCCACTTGAAACAGGAATAAATAACGGAGAATGGTACAAATCCGCTGCTGATAAACTGCATAATTTAAGTGTAACTGCAAACTACAAATTAAACAACAAATGGCGCTTTGGCTCTGTGTTTACCCTCCAAACCGGCCAACCAGTAACTTACCCAAAAAGTAAGTACCAATACCAGGGGATTGATATCCCGAATTATGGCTTAAGAAACCAAAACACACTGCCTTTATATCACCACTTAGATATATCCGGAACTTACACACCAAAACCTAAGCGAGTTAAAAAATGGCAAGGCGAGTGGGTTTTTAGCATTTATAACATTTACAACAGGCAAAACGCCGCGTCTATTAGCTTTTCTCAAAACGTTGAGACGGCCAAAAACGAGGCGAAAAGATTATCAATTTTTGGCGCCGTACCTAGTTTTACTTACAATTTTAAATTTTAAATTCATGAAAAATTCATCTTTTATCATCCTTATACTTTCCGGTTTTTTATTTGGCAGTTGCCAAAAAGTAATTGATGTTAAACTTGCTGCAGAGCCGCCTCGTTTGGTTGTAGATGCGGCATTAATTTGGGTAAAGGGCACCAATGGTAAAACCCAATCCATCACTTTAAGCACCACAAGCGGGTATTTTTCTAGCGAAATACCAAAAGTTTCTGGCGCTACCGTTTTTGTAAATAACTCGGCAAATACAAAATTCGATTTTATAGAAGAAAGCACTCAAAAAGGAAAATACACCTGTAAAAGTTTTAGCCCCGTTATTGGCGAAACTTATACTTTAACGGTGATTACTAACGGCGAAACCTATAAAGGGAACGAGAAATTAATTGCCAGTACTACCATCGAAAGTGTTGAGCAGCGTAACGATTTAGGTATAAACTCCGATGAATATGGAATAAAAACAAACTTTCAGGATTCGGGCGCTCAAACAAACTTTTACCTGCTTAGTTACACCTCTCCCGTAAGTCCGTTCCCCTACTTAGAGGTTATTGACGATATATTTTTTCAGGGTAACAAAGCTTTTGGCTTGTTTGGGAATGATAAGCTGAAAAAAGGCGACGAGATACAAATAAAGTTCAGGGAAGTTTCAGAAAGATATTTCAATTACATGAAATTACTTACCGGTACTGCGGCCGGAGGTGGGGGCGGCCCATTTCAACCATCGCCCGCATCAACAATCAAAGGGAACATGGTCAACCAAACCAACGCCCGCAATTTTTGCCTCGGCTATTTTAGCGTTAACGAAGTGGACAGCTTGTTATACACTATAAAGTAAAACTTATACGTCAATCTTTTTAATGGTAAAATGTGCCAAGCGTTCAAATTGTACATCCAACAGCATTTAAGCCTCTCTACTGAAGAAGTTGAGCTGATTAGTGCTTACGGTAAAATTGTGGAACTACAAAAAAAAGCTTACCTACTGCGCAGTGGCGAGGTATGCAATTTTATTGCCTTTGTTGAAAGTGGAACAATCAGGCATTTCCATTTTAAAGAAGGCATAGCTAAAACTTGCGATATTTCTTTGGAAACCGCTTGGGTAACAGATTTTCAAAGCTTTTTAAACCAAATGCCGTCTAAAATTACCCTGCAAGCTGTCGAAAATACAACCCTAATTGTTTTGCCAAAAAGTGCGTTGCTTAAATTGTACCATAAACATCCTAAATATGAAAGCCTTGGGCGCTTAATAGCTGAAGAAATTGCACAAAGACTATCAGAAATTGCGATGTCGCTTGCCTCGGAAAAACCCGAAGAAAGATTTCAAAAATTATTAAAAAAGCAAGCAGCTATTTTCCAACGTGTGCCTCAAAAATATATCGCGAGTTTTTTGGGCATTAGTCCCGAGAGTTTAAGCAGGATAAAGCGGCGGATAAGTAAAAGCCCGAACCGTTAAACTTAAAGAAACCAATACCTCTATTTGTTAAAAAAATTTGAATAAAAGCTAAATGAAAATGTCAAAACCAGAAATATTAAACCTCGAGTATCAATTAATTGACGCCATTAAACACACCAACATTGGTTTTTTAGAAAAGCATTTACATAACGATTTGCTTTTTATAACGCCAAATGGGCAAACCATCACCAAAGAAATCGATATCATGTCTTATCGTTCTGGGCAAATGAAAGTCGAATGGATTGAGGCGTCTTTTGAAGACCTACAATTGATAAATGATTTGGCTATTGTTGTGGTAACTTACCAGACAAAAGGAACAATGTTGGGTAAGTCGATAAACGGAACATTCAAGTATATCCGGTTTTGGAAGCTTATTGAAAATGATTTTATGATAATTGGCGGTAGCTGCCACCAAATTGAATAAAAATTAATTTAACGGCGGCAAACCAGTTACTTTTTAAAGCGAGTTACTAGTAACCTGAATTCGATTATTAAAAAATAAGTTTGATAACGATTTGGGCGTTTTTACACGCTATACATTCATACGCCGCAAGGCCTTAGGCGCAAGGCCGGTATCCATTGCTATCGTTAACGCACCCAAAGTCAATAAAATTACCCTTCAAAAAACACAGTAGAGAAAAATCAATCAAACTCAGAGCCGTTTAAATTCGTATTGTAAAAATGTTTATAGATTATTTTTGAGCGAAACAAGGCAAATTTGGTAGAGATAGCTGGGAGCTGTCTCTAAAAACTTAATGCAGTTGTAGCCTAAAAGAAGCATAAACAAATTATTAGACAAATTTTAAACAGACCATCAGGATAGTAGTAAAAAGTAGTGCTAAAATGTTAATTTATTAACTTAAGTTAATAATTGAAAGGTATTGGCAGCGTAAATTTGCGGTCTAAATTTTAGCTTTAGAAGAGCTAAATCAGTAAAAACACCAAATTTTTAAAGCTATCAATGGAAACAACGTGAATGAAAGCCATCGTCCATAAAAAATACGGAGCTCCAAATGTAGCTTATCTTGCAGAAGTTGCCCAGCCACAGCCAAATGATAATGAATTGTTGGTAAAAGTTTACGCATCTACCGTTAACCGTACGGATGCTGGGTTTAGAAGTGCCGAATATGTTGTTTCACGCTTATTTAGTGGTTTGTTAAAACCTAAAAATCAGATCCTCGGGAGCGAGTTTTCTGGAATTGTAGTATCTGCCGGTAAAAGCGTAAGCGGTTTTAAAATTGGCGATAAGGTTTTTGGTTATAATGATAAAACATTTGGCGGCCATGCAGAGTATGTTGCTATCGCCTATGATGCTGCGGTAACCATTGCACCCACAAATATTAGCTTATACCACGCAGCAGCTATTTCAGAAGGTGCTCATTATGCACTAAATATAATCAGAGCGGCCAAAGTTAAATCCGGTCAAAATGTTTTGGTTTACGGAGCCACCGGAGCCATCGGTTCTTCTGCGGTGCAACTCTTAAATTATTTTGGCGCTAACGTTACCGCTGTTTGCAATACAAAAAATGTTGGGCTAGTTAAAGGTTTAGGTGCAAAATACGTAATCGACTACCAACAATCAGCTATCACAAAACTTAATCAAAAATTCGATTTTGTTTTTGATGCGGTTGGCAAATCGTCGTTCAAAATATGTAAGCCTTTGCTAAGTAAAAACGGCATTTATATTTCTACCGAGCCAGGCAAAAACGGAGCGAATATTTTTTTGGCCCTAAAACATTGGATTTTGAAGCGCAGTAAAAGGGTTTTATTTCCAATTCCTCCAGAACTTTCACAACACGATATCATCTTTTTAAAAGAATTAGTTGAAAAAGAAATGTTTAAGCCAGTAATTGATAGCTACCGTAACATGGCCGATATTGTTGAGGCCTACACTTATGTTGATAGCGGACAAAAAACAGGTAATGTAGTTTTGAAAATTGTGGCAGAGTAAATATATTTATATAACTATTTGATTTACAAACGGAAAGCTAGGCGTTAAATAAAAAAGTCGATGAATTTAAAAGAAGTAGAACTGCTAAAGAATCAATACCTAAACGATATGTTTAAATTGATGAATTTTACGGAAGAAGAAAAAGAAGTAATCACCTCTCTGCATAGTTTTAGGCAATATAAAAAAGGAAATGTGCTACTTAAGAAAGGGCAGTTTTCTAAAACGAGCTTTTATGTAGTAAAAGGCTGTTTACGCAGCTATTATTTGGTGGATGGTGAGGAGAAAACAAATGAATTTTATACAGAAGGCGATTATTTTACCCCAAGCTGTTTGGTAACAAATAAACCTTTAGAGCATTATTTAGACTGTTTAGAAGATTGTTTAGTAAACGTAAGCACTGCCGAATCTGAAACAATTATATTAGAGAAGTTTCCTCGTTTTGAAAAATTATGTAGGGCATATTCGGAGGCTTTGGTAGTAAAACAGCAGGCCGAGTTTAACGATTTTAAAATGGCCTCGCCAGAGCAGCGTTACATTAATTTTGCTGCCAAACGCCCAGATTTGTTACAGCGTGTGCCCCAATATCAAATTGCCAGCTATCTGGGTTTAACGCCGCAATCGCTAAGCCGTATGCGTAAAAGGTTGTTGAACGATGAGATTGCGCAACGTAAAGTTGCCGTGTAGTAATTGCTAATAGGTGCTAAAAGCTGATGCATAATCCAGTAAACATAAATTGGCGTTCATAATTTAATAGATTGTTCCGCCTGCTTACCTTTAATTTTTTAATTACAGGTTGCCCTTGTTAGGGGCAACCATGAAAGCGATTGGTAAACATTTTTAATTGATCTTACCTTGTAAATTCAACTACTTGGGCGCTCACGGTTATCGTTCTTCTAACAAAGAAAGGGGCAAAGCCACTAACGTGTTCCTCGGTAACAACGTTAGTTATCGCCTTTGAACCATTTAGCAAGTTGGCTTTTTTTATCATAGCCGAATATGCATTCTGGTACAATTGCTTCTCTTTCATACCTCCAGTCGCTAATACATAAGAAACTTCAGAACTTCCGCTTACCTGGTCAATTACTTTAAAATTGTTTTGGTTAAGCTGTACTTCTGTGGCATTTTGATTATGGTTGGTTACAAGTGCGGCTCCAATGCCACATGAACTAAAAGATGCCGTAAGCATCAGTAATAAAGAATAAAGGCTGATTTTTTTCATCTCATTATGTTATAATTGATTGAATGCGTAAAAACTTGTTGTTAGAATTGCGATTTATCCGCTAAAAATTAAAACCGAAGTGAAATCCCGGCTCGCCAAATACAAATTTCGACCATTTATCGTCTAACTGTTTAAAACCATTTGGCATTGTTGTGTGGTAAGCCCGGTGTGTAATGGCAAGCGAGGGCTGAATAAAAAACCTATCGCTAAAAAGTTTTACATGATAACCAATTCGGTAAGTATTAAAAACCTGAAAGCCATTGTCAATTTTATTTCCATCTTCATTTACAAACTTTTGAGAAGAAGGCATTACGTTAAGTTCGGCATACAAACCATTCCAAATAAACCTTTGGTAGGCAATTGATAAACCAAATTCGCGAACGTATCCCGGGAATTTTTCTTCCGCCTTCCCGTACGATTTATTGAAAATCGGGTTTATCCCGTTTGGCCAGGCATATTTCCAGGTTTTTGGTTCTATTGTAATTACATCTTTCCCAGTAATTCTATAACCTAAATTAAGCTGGAAAAAATTGGGAGGGTTTGTACTTGCTAAATTACCAAGCAAAAACATTGTGCTGCCAATAAAGCACCGCTTGTAAGTACTATCGTCTTTTGCGTATTGCGCTTTTAATTGAAATACAGTTGTTGGTATTAAAAGCATTGCGAGCCAAAAAATCTTCTTTTGCATAATTTTTAGATTATTACATAACGTTGCAAAAGTATATCGATAAGGCTTCTAAATTTATTCACTTAAGTTAAAAAACGCGGTCTTAAATAGCTATCTCTAATGATTTAGTTGAGTAGGATTTGAAGGCAGAAAAAAAAGTGATAAAAATATTCGGTTCACGTAGGGGTAAAATAAATTAAGCGTGTTATCAATTTAAAAGGAGGATAAAAACTTTTAAACAATTGATAACAAATGAAACATTTTAAACTTTTATTATTTTTTTTAATCTGTGTTACCTCAAAACTTATTGCGCAGAACCATACCGTCATCAAAGGTACAGTCACAGATAAGCAATCTAAAGTGCCATTGCCGGGCGTTGTTGTAACCATTAATTCTTTATATCCGGCAAAAAGTGCTGTTACTGATGCGGATGGCCGCTTTCGATTTGTGGATGTCCCGGTAGGAAGGCACAGCTTAGAAGCTAAGATTGTTGGTTACCAAAAAGCGACTATTAATGAAATGCTCTTGAGTTCGGGGAAAGACTTAGAAATTAACATTGAGCTAAACGAACAATTAAACAGCTTAAACGAGGTAGTAGTACAAAGTACTAAAAATAAAAGGGCGTTGAACCCGCTTGCTAGCGTAAGTTCACGGTCGTTTTCTGTTGAAGAAACCAGCAGATATGCGGCTGCACTGTTTGACCCCGCTCGTATGGCGCAGAGCTTTGCCGGTGTGGCAGCGGCCGAAGACGATAATAATATTGTGATACGCGGAAACGCTCCAAAGTCTGTTCTGTGGCGATTGGAAGGTGTAGAGATTTTTAATCCGAACCATTTTGCAGATGAAGGTGCAGCCGGCGGGGCAATTAGCATGATTAATTCCAATGTGATAGCTACCTCAGATTTTTACACCGGCGGCACACCTGCCGAGTTTGGAAACGCAATTTCCGGGGCCTTTGATTTACAGTTTAGAAAAGGAAATACCGACAAGGGCGAATATTCTCTAATGCTTGGCGTTTTAGGAACTGCCGCTTCTGCCGAGGGACCCTTTAAAAAAGGAGGCAAATCTTCTTACTTGTTTAGTTACCGTTATTCTTCCTTGGCATTATTGGATAAAGTTGGGATTTCTTTATCTGATGTGGGCATCCCTGTTTATCAGGATGTTTCTTACAACTTCGTTTTCCCTACTAAAAAATCGGGTACATTTTCCTTTTTCGGAATTGGTGGAAACAGCCAAATCAACGAGAAAGCCATTAGGGATAACACAAAATGGGAAGATAGAAATGACTACGCCGACCAGAAATACACTTATAACTCTGGCAATACGGGGCTAAAGCACACCTTAATCCTAAACAAAAAATTATACTTGAAAAATATTGTGTCTTTTTCCATCAGCAAAAACACCGATAAAGTGGATACTTTAAGACGGGATTATAACACCGATATTTTTAGCAGAAATAATTACCAAAACCAGGCTATCCGCTATAGCGGGCAACTAAATTATAACCCAAATGCCAGCAACACGATTCGCAGCGGTATTGTAGCGTCTTATTTAACATATAGCTTAAAGGGTTTACAATTTAGTTATCCAACACAATCACTAAATGAAGTGTTGAACAAAAAAGGAGATGCGAACACTGTGGACATTTACAGCCAGTGGAAACATGATATTAACGAAGCCATAAATTTCAACATCGGGTTGCACTCCAGCTACTTTAGTTACAGCAATAATTTTTATTTAGAGCCACGTTTAAGCTTAAATTGGTGGGTAAAACCTAATCAGCAAATTTCTGTGGGTATTGGCGCTTATAGCCGGTTAGAGCCTTTGGCGTATTATTTCGCCAATGATGAGTTAGTTACGTCTCCCTATTTTAGCGCAAAAAAGCTAAAACCAACACGCTCTGCCGAAGTGATTTTAGCTTACGAAAGAATTTTGGGCGAATCGTTAAAGTTTAAGGCCGAGGCCTACTATCAGCACCTTTATAAGGTACCCGTTTCTAACAACCCTAACTATAACTTCTCTACCTTAAACGCATCAAGTATTGGAGCTATTTTCAATTCGAATTATAGTCCGCTAGTTAATAAAGGAACCGGAAATAATTATGGTTTGGAGCTTACGTTAGAGCGCTCTTTAAACAGTGGGTACTATTTTTTAATTACGGGGTCTGTGTTTGACTCTAAGTTTAAAAATGTTAAGGGCATCGAATTTAATACAACGTTTAACAGCAAATTGATGGGCAATTTTGTCGCTGGCAAAGAGTGGCATGCTGGCAAAAATGGAAAAAATATTTTTGCGCTAAACGGAAAAGCAATTTATACAGGCGGAAGAAAGTATACCCCTATTTTATTGGCAGAATCAAGAGCAAATCAAGAACAAGTTGAAGATGAGGCTAAAACCAATACGCTTACCGCTGATGCTTATTTTAGAGTTGATTTTTCTAGCAGTTATCGTATAAACCGGTCAAAAGTTTCGCATACATTTTTTATAGATGCACAAAACCTGTTAAACAGGATGAACAACCTGGGCTACTATTACGATTTGGATAGTAAAAATCTTAAAAAGGCAAATTTAAATGGCATCATCCCAGTACTTAACTACCGTTTAGAGTTTTAAGCGTTAAAGAAATTATATTTGAAAAATTTAAAGCTAAGTTTTGGAAGCTGAAATTAACCTAATCCACCAAATTAATACGGGCAATCAACTGGTGTTTGAGAAGCTGTTTAAGCAGTATTTTAAGGTGTTGCAAAACTACGCTTTTACCATTCTTAAAGATTTGGATGTAGCCGAAGAAATGGTGCAAAATGTATTTTTAAAGATTTGGGAGAAGCAAGAGAAATTACCTCAAGATGCAGTTGTGGCAAGCTATTTATATAAATCTGTTTACCACGAAAGTTTAAACTGGTTAAGGCATGAAAAAGTAAAAGCATCACATCAACAGCATACTTTGTACAGCATGAAAAACGAATCTGACAGCGCCGAAGGCCGCATCAAAATGAACCAACTGCAAGAACAGTTGCAAAAAGCGCTGAACGAGTTGCCTCAACAATGCCGTACCATTTTTCAGATGAGCAGGTTTGATGAACTGCGTTACCGTGAGATAGCCGAAGAGTTAGGCATATCGGTAAAAACGGTAGAAAACCAAATGGGTAAAGCCCTCCGTTTAATGCGTTTAAAGTTGGTGGAATTTTTACCAGTATTGATTGGCCTTATCAACTCAATTTTTATACTTAAATAACCAAAGAGATGACAGATGAGATAATAATCAAATTTTTATTGGAAGAGAGCTCTGAGGGCGAAAATAAGCAAATTGAGACATGGTTAGCTGCCGATGCCAAAAATCAAAAATACTTGCAAGAAATGCAATTGATTTGGGAAACCAGCAAAAGTTTAGGCTCTCTAAACCTAGCGGATGAAAACATTGCCTGGGAAAATTTTAAAGCTAAGGCGGATGAAAGAAAGGCCTCACAAGCAAAGCAAAATAGTCTTTACTGGCTAAAAATCGCAGCAAGTCTAGTTTTAATAAGCGTTGTTGGCTGGCTTGGTTATCAGTATTTTAAAGCTCCGGAAATGATAACTATACAAACTGCTGCAACAATTGATACAGTAATTTTACCAGATGGTTCTGTGGTTAAACTTAATAAATATTCTGTTTTAAATTACCCCGATAGATTTAAAGGTGGTAAAAGAGAAATTTCTTTGAGCAAAGGCGAAGCATTTTTTACAATAACGCCTGATGCAGAAAAACCATTTACTATCCAAACCAACGATATTAAGATTAGGGTTATAGGGACATCTTTTAATGTAAAATGTGGCAAAAATGAAACGGAAGTGATTGTTGCAACCGGAAACGTGAAAGTGACCCAGAAAAATGAAGAAATTAACTTAAAACCGGGCGAGAAAGTAACGGCCTATCATCAAAATGTGAAACTGCAAAAACAACCCGTTGAAGACCAATTGTACAACTATTATTTTACCAAAACTTTTGTAGCCAACGGAACTCCCCTTTGGCGATTGGTTGAAGTTTTAAACGAAGCTTACGGGGTAACCATTGTTATAAAAAACGATAAATTAAAAAACCTGCAACTCACCAGTACTTTTAAAAACGAATCTTTAGACCAAATTCTTGTGGTTTTACAAGAAACCTTTAATCTAAAAATCAGTAGAGAAAATAAGCTCATTATCATCAACTAAAAAAAAATTGACCGTTTAACAGCCTTAAGCCTTGCGCTTTTTGCTTTCAGCATACAAAAATCATGTTAAAAAATATAATTATATTATTCGCAATATATTGCGTTAGCCAAGTAGCTTATGCACAAAATAACCTAACAAAGCGCATCAGTATTAACGCACAGAACCAACATTTACAAAACGTTTTGCAAGAACTTGGCAAAAAAGGAGAGTTCACTTTTTCTTATAGCACCACTATTTTGCCAAAAGATAGTTTAGTGAGCCTTAAAGTTTATAATATGATGGTGCAAGATATTTTAGACTCCTTACTTAACGGCAATTTTGAATATAAAGAAGCCTCTAATTACGTTGTTTTGCGAGCAAGTCCTAATAGTCTGTCCTTAATTCCCGAAAAATCAGAACCTTTAGGGCGCAAATATTTGGTTTCCGGCTATATTATCGATAACGCGAGCGGCAAAAAAATAAAAGATGCCAGTGTTTATGATAAGCAGCTCTTTAAAAGTACTTTAACAGATGCGGAAGGATATTTTAAACTTAAGATAAAAACGAATAACCAGGCCGTCAGGCTTACGGTAACTAAAGAGCAATACAAAGAAATTACGGTCACAATGCTCCCCGCTGTTACCGTTGGCAAAAACGATTCCACAAAATATGGCTACCAACCGGGTAATGGTATCATCGCCACTTATTTCGGCAAAATATTTATATCGGCTAAGCAAAAGGTGCAGAATAGCAATTTAGGAGGATTTGTTGCCAATAGTCCGGTTCAAGTATCATTTGTTCCGGGTTTAAGCACACATGGCTTTTATAATTCGCAAATGGTTAATGAGGTTTCTATAAATGCTTTGGCAGGATATTCTGCCGGGGTTAATGGGGCAGAAGTAGCCGGACTGTTTAATGTGAACAAACAAAACGTCGGGCAGTTTCAAGCGGCAGGGCTAATCAATGTTGTGGGCGGAACGGTAGATGGTGTTCAACTAGCAGGCATTGGTAATGTGGTTTTAGATAGCGTTCAGGCTTTCCAGGCGGCAGGAATTTTTAATGCGGTTAAAGCTAATTTTTCTGGTGTGCAGGCAGCAGGAATTGCTAACGCAATTACAGGAAAAATGAAAGGCACACAGCTTGCGGGCATCACCAATTTAGCAGTAAAAGGTTTAGATGGTTTACAGGCAGCCGGTATTGGCAATTCATCTGTTAAAAAAGTTAATGGCTGGCAAATGGCCGGTATTTATAATGTTTCGGTAGGCGAGTTAAACGGTGGTCAGTTGGCTGGCATAGCAAATTACGCAAAAAAAGTAAAAGGCTTTCAAATGGGCTTGGTAAATATAGCGGATACTTTGGAAGGGGTGAGTTTTGGTTTGGTCAACCTAAACCGAAACGGTTACCATAAATTCATCGTTTCCAGCAATGAATTTACCAATGTTAACCTCGCACTCGCAACCGGAAACAACAATTTGTACACTTCTTTAAGAGCCGGATACAATGTTTCTGATACCGCTAAAGTATTTAGTTATGGTGCTGCACTTGCTCATGATTTTAAACTAAACAGAAGCTTGGCTATGGGGGCACAAATCAGTGCGGACCAGCTTTATTTAGGTTCGTGGAATCGGATAAATGTGCTAAGTAAAGTTGGCATAAGCGCTCAGGTTAAATTAATTAAGGGTATCGAGCTTTTTGCAGGGCCATATTACAATGTTTTTTACAGCAACCAAAACAGCAAAATCAGAAATTATAGCAACCCTAAACAAATCCGCGGGTTAAACTATCATAATTTTGATAGAAATATCAAAGGATGGTTAGGGTTTGAAGCAGGAATTAGGTTGTTTTAACAGGTAACCTACGTCTGCCATATCGCTTTTTTACCCTTGGTGTACGTTAAATCTATTAAAGCTATTTTCCGAATATTTTTCCCATTTTTAAGATGATGGCGGACTCTATTCTAAAAAAAAATCACCAATAAAGCATTTCTTAACTTAAGTTAACGCGTATAAAATTTACATCAAATATTTTTGTTTGATAAATAGAAAAGAGAGGCTTAAGATCTCTGCTTTCTAAATAAATACCTTAACTAACACACTTCAATTATGAAAAATTTATTTTTTTTAAGCGCACTTGGTGCAATGCTAATTTTTAGCGCTTGCTCTAAAGACAAAAACAGCAATAAGGCTGCTTCCAGAAATGTAAAATATGAAATTACAGGAAGCGCAACCGGCAGTTTCACAATGGTTTATACAAACAGTAGCGGCGTTGCAGAAAATGTTACTGTACAGTCTTTGCCTTGGTCAAAAGAATTAACAGTGCAAAATTCTGTCCAAGCGGTCATTTTTACTGCTAACGGTACTACCACGCCTGGTAAAGTTGCAGTCGCCAATTTGTACATCGGAAATAAAATCGAGCAAACTGCAACGCAAACCGCAAATAGCAACGGTACCATAGTTTTTGGTGGCCTAAATTTTACCTATTAAATTTTTAAGTATTCATTGTCGCACTTATTGTTGGTTTAGCGTATCAGCCAATATTATTCACTCAAAAAATTAATTAATGAAAAAACTTTTCTTTGCCACGCTTACCTGTGCATTTTTCACATCTGTTGGCTTTGCACAAAATGGTGCATTTAGTAAAAATGATAAACTATTGAATATTGGAATTGGTGTTAATTCCTTTTATGATAACGGCGTTCCGTTTGGGGCGTCGTTTGAAACAGGCATTAACGATAATATTAGTGTTGGTGGAAATTTCGATTACTTGTCCACAGATTTTGGTGCGAGTGGCGTAAATTCAAAATTTACAGCCATCTATCTCGCCGCCAGAGGCTCTTACCATTTCAATAATTTACTTAAAATCAACAGCAATCAGATAGATTTATATGCTGGGCCATCTTTAGGGTACCGTATATTTTCATGGAAAGATGATTTTGGCGGCTCTTTAGGTAGTAAATACGGAAGCGGACTTTTTATAGGCATACACATTGGTGGTAAATACTATTTTACCGACAAAATTGGGGCTTTTCTAGAGTTAGGAGACGTAGGTTCAACCAATGCAAGATTGGGCTTGGCACTTAAGTTCTAATCCTTTTACCTCAAACATTCAAAAGAATTGTTGATTTTGAAACTTCATTTTAAATCAGCAATTCTTACTTTTATTGTAAATTGTTTTATGGAATCTACCGTCTTTGAAAAAATTTACAACCATCACCTTTTTACCGTTACTCAGCGGCAAGAAATTGCATCTTTACATCAAAAAATAATTTTACCAAAAAACAACTTGTTGTTAAAGCAGGGAACAACTGCTAACGCCTATTATTTGGTTGAGCAAGGCTTGGTTCGGTTTTTTGTGAACGATTTTAATGGTAATGAAATTACCACCCAATTTGTTTGCGAAAATGAAATTGTTAACGAAGTTTCTTCCTTGTTTCAACGCATTCCCTCGGCGCAAAATATACAAGCGGTTACCGATGCCGTAGTCTGGAAAATTGATTTCGACAATTTTCAATATTTGTACCACAGCATGGAATCTGTAAGAGAATGGGGCAGAGAGTGGATGGCTGCTCATCTTTTTCAATTGCAGCAACGTTCAGTAGAAATTATAACGCAATCAGCTTCTTACCGATACTTAAAGCTGATGGAACAGCGTCCGCAAATTATACAGCAAGCTCCATTAAAGCAAATAGCATCTTATTTAGGTATTGCCGATACATCGCTAAGCAGAATACGTAGAGAAGTACTTGCACCCTAATGTTTTCTTGACTTAGGTAAAGTGCTTTTATATTTTATGTACCTACTTTTGATAGATAAACGATAATCGCATGAGCAATTTAAAAACAATTTCGTTTTCTATTTTGATTGATTCAAGCAGAGAAACTGTTTGGGATGTACTTTGGAACCATAAAACCTACCCGAAATGGACAAACGCTTTTTGTGCAGGCAACTATTATGAAGGCACCTTGGAACAAGGAGCTACCATAAAGTTTTTAAAAAGTGATGGCGAAGGAATGACTTCCTACATTCAAAAGCTAGTGGATAATGAACACATTGCGTTCATCCACCAAGCAGGGCTTGAAAACGGTATCGAAAAGGATTTTGAATGGCAAGGTGCCAGAGAAATTTATAATTTTAAAAAGGAAACAGACGCCTGTACAGAGCTGCAGGTAATTGTTGATGTATCGCCAGAAATGGAACAATATTTTAATAACACTTTTCCAAAAGCGCTGCAGTTGGTAAAGCAAATGGCCGAAGAAAGAGCTTTGCCTTCGGTGTAAACACACCTACAGATTTTAATCCTCCAATAAAAAAATTATGGCAATTGTAAACACCTATTTAACATTTGATGGCAACTGCGAAGCAGCATTTGATTTTTACCGAACCGCTTTTGGCAGTCAATTTCGAGATTTTTCGCGTTTTGCTGAAATGCCCGCCCAACACGGGATACCGGCACTTTCTGAGGATTTAAAAAACAGAATAATGCATGTGAGTTTACCCATCAGCGCAGAAACGATATTAATGGGGAGTGATATTTTACCAAACATGGGTAATAGTTTTACGATGGGAAACAATTTTTCGATCTCTTTGGGGGTAAATTCTCGCGAAGAGGCCGACCAACTATTTGCAGCATTATCAGCCAGAGGAAAAGTTACAATCCCTTTAGAACTTACATTTTGGGGTGCATATTTTGGCATGTGGGAAGACAAGTTTGGAATCAACTGGATGATCAATTACGACTTGCCAAAATAATAGAATTTAAAAACTGCTTTTAATTATTCAAAAACTCGCAATTAAAATGAAAAAAGAGAAAATCATATTTTGGACAGCAACAATAATAATCTTTTTATTTGAGGGAGTTATGCCTGCCCTAACTTCGCAAACAGAGATGGCAAAAGAGGGTATTAGGCACTTGGGTTACCCAGCATACTTCGGAAACGCTTTGGTAACTTTTAAAATTTTGGGGTCAATTGCGTTAATTGTACCGCAGGTGCCAAAAAGAGTGAAGGAGTGGGCTTATGCCGGTTTTTCATTCGATTTTATTTTTGCAACAATTAGTCTTGGTGCAGTAGATGGTATAAACGGGCAAACTTTTTTCCCACTTGTAATTCTTGCGATTTTGATAATCTCGTACATATACTATCATAAACTAAGCAATCATAAAAGTCAATCTTAGTGTTGGGGGCATTGGTAGAAATATTTAGCACAAACGTTACAGATCAACATCATGCCGATTGTTTGTTGGCACAGCTTAAGCTATATTTTCCTGATTATGAAATAAATTTTGATCTTGACGACTGCGATAATATTTTGCGAATTAAATCTAACGATGCAACTATAGAGATCGCTGGTATCGTCGAGTTTTTAGGCAAACTTGGTGTTATCGCTAAGGTTTTTGTTGACGAGTGCGGGTGAAATTTAGCAGCGAAATTGCTGCTTCAAAATGAAAGACTCTTGCCTACGATTGAACTTCGACATCAGTTATTCTTGATCCAGCACCCAGTGAGAAATTTACCAACAAAAAAGGCTGAAACTCCTGTCTCAGCCTTAAAATACATTGCAAAAAAGTTTATCTAATAAACTTTAAGTTTGTTGATTTTCCAGAACTTAAAAGGTTTATAAAGTAAGTACCAGGGCTCAAAGTTTTATTTAGGCTAATTTCATTGAACCCTTTGCTTA
>DASVGY010000067.1:0-3846 GCA_036379295.1 Pelobium sp. | reverse complement strand
CCTGTAGCGTTTATGTCGGGCCCCGTGGGGATTTTTTACCGACAGTTTTCTATTACCATGGCTACCTCCATTATCTTATCAGGATTAATTGCCTTAACCCTAACGCCTGCGCTTTGCGCTATAATGTTAAAGAACAATCATGGAAAAGCGAAAAAGAAAACGTGGTTAAATACTTTATTAGATGGATTCAATAATAAGTTTAATAAGCTCACCGGTAGGTATCAAAACTTACTGAACAAGGTAGTAAACCGCAGAACCGTAACCTTTGGAATGCTGATTGCATTTTGCGTGGGGATTTGGACCTTAAACTCAAGCTTGCCATCGGGCTTTATCCCAAATGAGGATCAGGGTATGTTTTACGCTGTTATTCAAACGCCACCTGGTTCAACGTTAGAAAGAACTAATCAGGTATCAGAACAATTACAAAAAATAGCGGAAGAAATGCCAGACGTAAAATCTGTTTCTTCCTTAGCCGGGTATGAAATTTTATCAGAAGGAACCGGCTCCAATTCCGGAACCTGCCTCATCAATCTAAAAGACTGGCAAAACCGAAAGCACTCTGTTCAACAAGTTATAGACGAGTTAGAAGAAAAATCTAAAAGCATTAATGGCGCAACAATTGAATTTTTTCAACCTCCGGCGGTGCCCGGTTATGGTGCCGGTGGTGGCTTCGAACTCCGCTTGTTAGATAAATCTGGCAGTGGGGACTATAAAAAAATGGAAACCGTGAGTAAAGATTTTGTGAAAGAGCTTAATAAAAAACCAGAGCTATCACAAGTGTTTACTTTTTACAGCGCCAGCTTTCCGCAATACATGCTAAAAATTGATAACGATGTGGCACAGCAGAAAGGCGTTACCATTGATAACGCAATGAACACCCTATCTACACTGGTAGGTAGTAATTACGAGACCAGCTTTATACAGTTTGGAAGACAGTACAAGGTGATGGTGCAGGCGTCTCCGCAATACAGAGCGCTTCCAGATGACCTTTTAAAGCTGTATGTAAAAAATAACCGGGATGAAATGGTTCCGTTTTCTGCGTTTATGAAAATAGAAAAGGTTTATGGCCTATCGGAAATTACCCGCCATAATCTTTATAATTCATCAGAAATTAGCGGAGCAGCGGCGCCGGGTTACAGCAGTGGTGCTGCCATTAAAGCAATTGAAGAAACTGCAAAAGTTAGCTTACCCAGAGGCTTTGGTATAGAATGGGCGGGCATATCTGCTGATGAAGTTGCCCGTGGAAACGAAGCCATTTATATATTTTTGATTTGTTTAGTATTTGTTTACATGCTTTTAGCGGCGCAATACGAAAGCTTTCTACTTCCTTTTCCCGTAATCTTATCACTCCCTGCGGGTATATTTGGTGCGTTTTTGTTACTTAAAATTTTAGGTTTAGAAAACAACATTTACGCACAAGTATCTATGGTAATGCTTATTGGCTTACTGGGCAAAAATGCAGTTTTAATTATTGAATTTGCAGTTCAAAAACACCGAGCGGGGATACCGCTGTTAAAAGCAGCAATTGAAGGCGCCGTGGTAAGGTTCCGCCCAATTTTAATGACCTCACTTGCCTTTATTGCCGGCTTAATTCCGTTGGTAATAGCCTCTGGTCCTGGAGCCATTGGAAACCGCACCATTGGCGCAGCCGCAGCCGGCGGTATGTTAATAGGTACCGCATTTGGCGTGGTGTTAATCCCGGGATTATATTATGTTTTTGGAAAAATTGCTGAAAAGAATATCCTTGTTAAGGACGAAGAAGAAAATCCGCTAACCGAAGAAATTGACCATAATGTATAAAATTATTAAGTATAAATACGTGGCTTTGCTAAGTGCTTTTATGGCAGCCACAAGTTGTAAAGTGCCGAATTTGGTTAACGTAAAAAACAATACGGCTTTGCCTAAACGTTACAACGAAAGCGCCGATTCGGCCAATACCGCAAACCAACAATGGCGCACATTTTTTACCGACCCAAGTTTGGTAGCTTTAATAGATACCGCCCTGCAAAACAACCAAGAATTGTTGATGACCTTACAAGAAGTTGAAATTGCCAAAAACGATATAAGAGCCAAAACAGGCGATATTTTACCATCGCTAAATGGAAGGCTTGGAGTTGGTTTAGAGAAAGTTGGGCGCTACACTAGTTCTGGCGCTGGAGATGCTACTACAGATATTGAACCAGGCAAAAAAACACCCGACCCTCTCCCAGATTATACCGGCGCCATTGATGCCCGTTGGGAAGCCGACATCTGGAAAAAACTGCACAATGCAAAAAAGGCGGCAGTAGCCCGATACTTAGGAACCATTGAAGGTAAAAACTTTGTTTTAAGCAGCTTAATTGCAGAGGTTGCTAATTCTTACTATGAGTTGCTAGCGCTTGATAATCAATTAATGATTGTACAACAAAACATTAGCCTACAAAACAATTCTTTAGAAATAATTAAGGTGCAAAAAGAAGCTTCTAGGGTTACTGAATTGGCTGTTCAACAGTTTCAGGCAGAGGTTTATAATTCCAAAAGTTTAGCGTTCAGTATTCGCCAACAAATTAAGGAAACAGAAAATAAGATCAACTTTTTACTGGGTAGGTATCCCCAGCAGATAGTTAGGGAGGCTGGCAATTTTGTAAACCTAAATCCCGCCTTATTAAAACAAGGCTTGCCTTCGCAACTATTAGAGAACAGGCCGGATATAAAACAGGCAGAATTAGCGTTAGAAGCAGCGAAATTAGATGCTAAAGTTGCCAGAGCAGAATTTTTCCCTTCCTTGGAAATTGGTGCATCTGTAGGATTACAGGCTTTTAAACCAACCTATCTAACCAAATTGCCCGAATCTATTTTGTATTCCTTGGCGGGAGACTTGGCCGGACCATTAATTAACAAAAATGCCATCAGGGCCGAATTTGCAAGCGCTAACGCAAGGCAGCTACAGGCTTTGTATAATTACCAGAAAGTTATCTTAAACGCCTATTTTGAAGTGGCTAATCAAGTATCAAATATTGATAATCTTTCTAAAAGTTACGATTTAAAACAACTGGAAGTAAACACGCTCATGAAATCTGTTGACATTTCTTCCGATTTGTTTAATGCAGCAAGAGCAGATTATTTAGAGGTATTAACCGCCCAACGCGATGCGCTTTCTGCAAAATTAGAATTGGTTGAAACCAAAAAATCGCAGTTTAACGCTGTGGTTAACATGTATAAAGAATTAGGCGGCGGTTGGAAATAAAGCGTTAAATCAATCTTCCAAATTTGCTTTTAAACCTACGAATGGGTTAAAACCGGTTCGTAGGTTTAGCTTCTAATAATAAAACTAAGCCTTTATTCTGCTATCAAAAATAAAAGGTTCGTTATTAACCAAGCTGATTTTTGAAAAATCTGGATGATTGGGGTTTAACAGGTAATTATACTCTTGATGGATGATTGCCGATGGCACTTTTAAAATAGCTGTTAGGTTGCCCAAAATCCACTCGTTTCCGATGTTTTGAGTGTAGGGGAACCACTCGAAATCTTGCCATCCTTTCTCTAATTTACTTAGTTTGATTTCTTTGATGGCAAAATCATCAGGAATATTGATGGTGAGCAAACGAAAATTTTGGTTTAAGCCCAAGGCACTTCTGTGCACCACGTTTTCTAAACACGATAAGGATTGGGATGACGAGGTATAAATCATATTTACCTGATTTCCGTTCCACCGAGCCGGCTTTCCAGAAGCTTGTAAAGAAGCAGCGAACTTCTCTAATATAATTCGATAAACCAGCATTAAGCTAAATCACCGTAGGCAATTCTATTGAGCTCATCTTCTATTAAAGTGATGCCGGTTATGGTATCCATGAGTTGGAAAGGAAC
>DASVGY010000066.1:0-41883 GCA_036379295.1 Pelobium sp. | reverse complement strand
TTAAGCCTAGCCATCTAAAGTTTACTGCCCATGGGTACATAAAAATCACTTCAATATCAAACAAAACAAAGATAATTGCTACCACAAAATACTTAACTGAAAAGGGCTGGCGGGCGTTACCGATTACCTCGATACCTGATTCAAAAGCGGTTAATTTTACATCGGTAGTTTTTCTTTTTGGCCCAATCATGTGGGTTAAAACCATTGTTAAAGCCACAAAGCCTAAAGCTACTGCTAACTGAATAATGATGGGCAAAAAATTGATGGGGGTGCTTACTTCTTCCATGTTTTTTATTGAATGTTGCAAATATAGTGTTATCAGTACAATAAGTAAAATTTACGAACCTAATTATGCGCCGTTAACAAAGAAAGGCACCCTCTCGAGCGCCTTCTTTCCTATTCTCTAATTAGAGAATTACATTTTTAAACCGATTTCTCTTAAACGTTCATCTAAGTATTCTCCAGCGGTGATATCTCTGTAAGCTTTTGGATGATTTTCATCTATACAAGAATCCAAGCAGGTTAAGTCCATATTTGATTTTGGGTGTAAGAAAAAAGGAACGGAGTATCTTGAGGTTTTCATCAATTCTCTTGGCGGATTAACTACCCTATGTGTAGTAGAGCGAAGTTTATTATTGGTTAAACGTTGTAACATATCGCCCACATTTACTACAATATCTTCGCCCTGTGCTTTTATTGCAAACCACTCGCCTTCGCGAGTTAATACTTCCAATCCATCGGCACTTGCGCCAATTAACAAGGTAATTAAATTAATATCTTCATGAGCTCCAGCTCTTACTGCATCGGCAGGTAAAGCGTCCGGATTTTCTATTGGGAAATAATGGATTCCTCTTAAAATGGAGTTTCCGTTATGAACCTTGTCTTCAAAATAATTTTCCGACAAACCTAAATAAACGGCTATTGCATTTAAGATATACTTGCCTGCTTGCTCTAATTTTTGATAGGTTTCCTTGGTAACCGAGTTGAATTCCGGAAACTCTTCAACTTCAATGTTGTCAGGATAATCAGCTTTCACAACATCGCCATCTTCTACATACTGTCCAATCTGCCAAAATTCTTTCAAATCTGGTGTTTTCGAATCTTTTGCTTTTTCACGTCCTTTAGAAGTGTAGCCTCTTTGACCAGCCAGTTCAACTTTCTCGTACTTTAGTTTTTTATCATCCGATAAAGAAAACACGTTTTTTATCTGTTGATACAGCTGTGTGATTAAATCCTGACTTAAACCATGATTGGTAATGGTGACAAATCCCGTCTCTTTAAAGGCTGTACCAATATCATCAGAAAATTTTTTCTTTTGAGCCGGCGTTCCGTTTAAATAGTCATTTAAGTCTAAGCGGGGTATGTTTACGTGGTTAGCCATATCTAAAAAATTATAAATATAAATGTAGCTTAAAAATGTGGATAAAGTCAAATAAAAAAGGGATGTAATAAATTACATCCCTCATTTATAAAAAATTACGTTATTAACACTTATCAATAACGATTGAAGTTTGATTTTCCAGATTATGATTTTATCAACTCTGCATTAAAGAATTCACGGTTCATCCTTGCAATATTGGTTACCTTAATTTCTTTAGGGCACTGTGCTTCGCAGGCATAGGTATTGGTGCAACCTCCAAATCCTTCCTGGTCCATTTGCAACACCATTGCTTCTGCTCTTGCATAACGCTCTGGCTGACCTTGAGGCAACAAAGCGTATTGAGATATTTTTGCCGACACAAATAGCATTGCAGATGCATTTTTACAAGCTGCTACACAAGCGCCACAGCCGATACATTGTGCAGAACTAAATGCTTCATCAGCGATGGGTTTAGAAATTGGAATTTCATTAGCATCGGGAACTCCGCCAGTTCCAACGGAAATGTAACCGCCTGCTTGCTGTATCCTATCAAATGCACTACGATTGGTTGCTAAATCTTTAACCACCGGAAAGGAGGCCGCCCTCCACGGTTCAATAACGATAGTATCATTATCAGCAAAACTGCGCATGTGTAATTGACAGGTTGTGGTAGCCCTTTTTGGTCCATGAGGTTCGCCATTAATCACCAACGAACACATTCCGCATATCCCCTCCCGACAATCGTGGTCAAAATGTATCGGGTCTTCTTTCTTTTTCACTAAGCCTTCATTCACCACGTCCAACATCTCTAAAAATGACATGTCTGGAGAGATATCATTGGCTTTATAAGTCACAAACTTTCCAGGTGTTGTACTGTTTTTTTGACGCCATACTTTCAACGTCAGATTCATATGTCCACTCATAATATTTTAGATTTGAGATAGGAGATATGAGATGTGAGATCTTGCTAGGTTCTAGCTTCTCAAATCTCAACTCTCACATCTTACTTATAACTTCTCTGTGTTAATTTAACGTTTTCAAAAACCAACTCTTCTTTATGAAGCTCTTCCGGCAAATTAATTCCCTTAAATTCCCAAGCGGCAACATAAGCAAACTCGTCATCTTTTCTTAAAGCCTCGCCTTCTGGCGTTTGAGATTCTTCTCTGAAATGACCTCCACAAGATTCATCACGATTAAGTGCATCATCAATCATCAATTCGCCCAATTCAATAAAATCTGCCACTCGGCCGGCCTTCTCTAAAGATTGGTTTATCTCTTCGTTTTCACCTACCACTATCACATCTTTCCAAAACGATGCTCTTAAGTCAGAAATAAGCTGTTTTGCTTTTCTTAGACCTTCGGCGTTACGAGACATTCCACAGTACTCCCACATAATGTGGCCTAAATCCCGATGAAATTCGTCCACCGTTTTGGTACCTTTTAATGAAAGTAAAGTCTTTATTTTTGCCTCAACTTCTTCTTTAGCCTTCGCAAATTCTGGTCGTTGTGTATCGATTGGCGCCGGGCCAATTTTAGCTAAATAATCTCCAACCGTGTACGGAACCACAAAGTAGCCATCTGCCAAGCCTTGCATCAAAGCAGATGCGCCTAATCTGTTTGCACCATGGTCAGAAAAGTTTGCTTCACCTAAGCAGTACAATCCGGGCACACTGGTCATTAAATTATAATCAACCCATAAGCCACCCATTGTATAATGCACCGCTGGGTAAATTCTCATCGGCACCTGGTAGGGATTTTCATCGGTAATTTGCTGATACATATCAAAAAGGTTACCATACCTAGCAGAAATTGCCGACTGGCCCAATCTGTTAATCGCGTCTTCAAAATCCAAGTAAACCGCAAGTCCGGATTTTCCTACGCCCCTACCTTCATCGCAAACTTGCTTGGCATTTCTGGACGCTACATCCCGAGGTACTAAGTTACCGAATGATGGGTATTTGCGTTCTAAATAATAATCGCGATCTGCTTCCTTGATATCTTTTGCTTTTAATTCGCCTTTTCTTAGTTTTTGAGAAAGCTCAACTGTTTTTGGCACCCACACACGACCGTCATTTCTTAACGATTCTGACATCAGCGTAAGTTTAGACTGGTGATCTCCGGTTACCGGTATACAGGTAGGATGTATTTGCGTGTAACAAGGATTAGCAAAATAAGCACCTTTTTTATGTGCTCGCCAGGCGGCAGTTACATTACTTCCCATTGCGTTGGTAGAAAGGTAAAAAACGTTTCCGTAACCGCCTGTGCATAACAGCACAGCATGTGCGCTATGTGTATCTACACTTCCGGTGATTAAATTACGGGTAACTATCCCTTGCGCTTTGCCATCAACCACTACCAAATCCAGCATTTCTGTACGGGTGTACATTTTTATCTTACCCAATTCAATCTGGCGGTTTAATGCAGAGTAGGCGCCTAATAATAATTGTTGACCTGTTTGACCTTTTGCATAAAACGTTCTGGAAACCTGCGCACCACCAAAAGAGCGGTTATCCAGCAATCCTCCATATTCGCGGGCAAACGGAACCCCTTGCGCCACGCACTGGTCGATGATATTTACCGATACCTCTGCAAGGCGGTAAACATTGGCCTCTCTTGAACGGTAATCACCACCCTTTATCGTATCATAAAATAAACGATAAACAGAGTCGCCATCATTCGGGTAATTTTTTGCAGCGTTAATTCCACCTTGTGCAGCGATGGAGTGCGCTCTACGTGGACTATCCTGAAAACAAAATGCTTTAACGTTGTAACCTAACTCGGCTAAAGAGGCTGCTGCAGAAGCACCCGCTAAACCAGTACCCACCACAATAATATCGTACTTGCGTTTATTAGCTGGGTTTACCAGTTTTAGATCGAATTTGTGTTTGTTCCATTTTTCGGCTAAGGGACCGTCTGGAATTTTAGCATCTAACTTCATTTTAACTTATTTATGAGCAGGATAAAACCTGCTGTTTTCTTAATTATCTAAACAAAAAATATAAAGGCATAGCGGCAAAACCTATCGGAATCAACACCCCAAAAACCCAAATCCCTAAAAATTTAATAATTGGGAAATACTTTCTGTGGTTCCAGCCAAGGGTTTGGAAAGCACTTTGAAAACCATGGATGAGGTGAAATGCCATTGCAGCCATTGCTATAACGTAAAAAGCAACCAGCCACCACTGTTGAAAGGCATTTGCAACTTCTTTAAACAAGTCTTCTGTTTGTGTTACTTCGATGCCGTTTTCTACGTAAACTGTGTATTCTTTAAATTCTGACGCTTGTAACACTTTACTTGTAGTAGTTCCGGTTTTTAAATCTGTTTGATATTCGATGTAGGGCGTATAACCTTGGTGATACTTGTACCAAAAATTACTCATGTGAACTACGATGAACACCAAAATAATGGTTCCTAAAATTCCCATGTTACGGGAAGACCATATTGACCCATCCTTAGGTTTTATTGCATAGGCAATAGGGCGAGCTGCTTGGTTTTTCCGCGTGATGATGAGCGCCCACACCGCATGAACAATAATTGAGGCATATAATAAATAGGAAACAACCTTGATTGGTGTAAAATGAGTCATGAAATGCGCATAGTGGTTAAACGCCAGCCCTTCGTCGTTTTTAAACAATTGAAAGTTTCCGATGAGGTGCACAATCAAAAATGAACACAAAAACAGACCGGTTAAGCTCATAATCAGTTTTTTTCCCAACGAGGAAGAAAATGCTTTTGAAAAATTACTCATTATTTATATTGGTATTTAATGTTTTTACTCTGCAAAAGTATCTATTATATGACAATTTAATTGTGATAACTGTTATTAAACACTGTCTTTTAATTATTTAGAAACGTTTTAAATAATTGTTGAAATATTAGTTTACAGTTACCAACTGTTTTCTTTTTTTGGATATTAAACAAAAAAAACCCCGATAGTTTGAGCTATCGGGGCTTTTTTAAAAATTTTGAGCATTACTTAGCTGGGAAAGTTACTCTAAATCTGGTTCCGTCTGGAACAAATCCTTGTAAAGAGATCATTTTACTATCCTGCTTTAACGCTGCTATCACTTGGTCGTTGTTGTTTACGCTACGCCCGTTGATGCTGGTGATAACCGTACCCTTAGGCATATCATACATATCAAAAACTTTCCCTGGCGAAACACTGGTTACCACCACGCCAGAGTTGACTCCATATTTCTTTTTATCATCATTTGTTAACGGAGAAAAAGTAGCGCCCAAGCTATTAACCACCTCTGTAACTTCTTTGCCTGTACCCGCTAGCTTATTGCCTTCATCACCTTTTAATGTCAGGTTAAAATCTTTCATTTTCCCATCCCTTAATACGGTTAATGTTAGTTTATCGCCCGGACGCATAGTACCCACTTTCTCTTGTAAACGGGCAGATGAAGTGATATCCTGACCATCTAACTTTTTGATGATATCGCCCTTTTTAATTCCGGCTTTTTCTGCTGCGCCACCTTCCAAAGTTGAGTTAACGTATAAACCATCTATTTCAGATACTTTGAGTTCTTTAGCTCTATCGGCATCTAATTCCTGAAAAGTAATACCGATATAACCACGTTTAACCTCTCCGTATTTTAAGAAATCATCCATTACCTTTCTGGCCAAATTAACTGGAATAGCAAAGCCATAACCTTCATAAGTACCAGTTTGAGAAGCAATGGCAGAATTTATCCCTATTAACTCGCCACGGGTATTTACCAATGCGCCGCCACTATTTCCTTTATTAATCACCGCGTCTGTTTGTATAAAAGACTCGATAGATGAGTTGGTAGGCGGGTTATTAGGGTCGTAGTTATTTCTATCAATTTCGGGACCTAATATTCCAATTTGCCGTGATTTTGCACTTACAATACCAGCGGTTACGGTTGATTCAAGCGTTAAAGGGTAACCAACTGCTAGCACCCACTCGCCAACTTTAACGTCATCTGAATTTCCAAGTTTTACAATGGGCAAATTACTTGCGTTTATCTTTATTAATGCCAAATCGGTATTTTTATCTCTTCCGATAACTTTAGCCTCCAAAACTCTTTTATCAGACAAAATAACTTCAATTTTTTCAGCATCTTCTACTACGTGGTTATTGGTCATGATGTAACCATCTGTAGTAACAATTACACCAGAACCTTTCCCCATTGGAGCAGGTAAATTTTGTTGCGGAACTTGTTGCCTACGCCTTCCAAAAAAATCTTCAAACATGTCGCCAAACGGATCATTAGCCTGCCCTTTTGAGCGGCTGTAGGTAGTTCTTACATGCACCACTCCCGGAGAAACAGCAGCAGCGGCCTGTGTAAAATCTACTGCTCCGGTTGAAGAAGTAATTTCCGACGGATTATTTGCAAAATAAACCTTTTGCCTGTCGGCAAGACTTAACCCGCTTAAAGAATCGGGTTCTAATAATTTGTAGGCACCAATTGCAACTGCGCCTCCAACAAATGCGGTTAGTAAAGTAAACCCTACTTTCTTCATATTACTATTCATATTTTTTGGATTTGATTTTAAAATTAAAAGATATTCAAAAATAATACCATTAAGACGCCATTTGCAAGTGCTTGTTGCTTGATTTACTGTTAAAAATTGTTAAACTTTTAATTTTAGATTAAAATTGAGAAACTGTTTACCATCAATTAAATGTAATTAAGGATATAGAAATTGCGTAAGCGAGGTAAATTAATCATTTTTGTTAAATGGATTTACAACAACTGCCATTTTTTAAATACCAAGGGGCTGGAAACGATTTTATTATGGTAGATAACCGCAAGTTAATTTACCAGCACAATGATCCGGAAAAATTAGTTAGCTTATGCAACAGACGTTTTGGAATTGGTGCCGATGGAATTATGTTTTTAGAGCCGGCAGAAGGTTTTGATTTTAAAATGGTTTATTATAATGCCGATGGAAACCCTAGCAGTATGTGCGGAAATGGTGGGAGATGTATTGTTGCTTTCGCAAAATTTTTAGGTTTGATGGATTTAGAAACAACCTTTATTGCGGTTGATGGCCCACATTATGCCAAAATTTCAGCCACAGGAGATTGGGTGAGCCTACAAATGACAGATGTAAAATCAATAGCCAAAGACGGGGAGGATTTTGTTTTAAACACCGGTTCGCCACATTACGTTAAGTTTGATAAAGCAATTGATGAAAAAGACGTGTTTAACGAGGGACGAGCAATTAGGTATAATGATACTTATAAAAAAGAAGGCATTAACATCAATTTTGTGGAAGCAAAAGCCGACCATTTATTTGTGCGTACTTATGAACGGGGCGTAGAAGACGAAACTTTTGCTTGCGGAACAGGGGTAACCGCCGCAGCCTTAGCCGATGCTTTTACAAATGGAACTACCGGAACCATTGCAACACCTATTAAAGTTTTAGGTGGTGATTTAAACATCAGATTTAATTATGATGGGAAAATATTTACAGAGATTTTTTTGGAAGGGCCGGCAAAGCAAGTGTTTAAAGGAGAAGTGGCTTATTAACAATAGCAGAATCAAATCGTCAGTTCGAACGATAGAGAGAACTTTGTAAGTTCATTAGCACTTCCGCAAATTAATGCACTACCCTTTTGCAGTTCGGCAACTTTAAATATGGATTCTGTTTTTCATCGTTTACAGATTCTTCTTCGTTCCCCTTTGTGAACAACGAAGCATT
Source organism: Pelobium sp. (assembly GCA_036379295.1). Classification (GTDB taxonomy): domain Bacteria; phylum Bacteroidota; class Bacteroidia; order Sphingobacteriales; family Sphingobacteriaceae; genus Pseudopedobacter. The sequence continues at coordinate 33,847 of DASVGY010000066.1, read as the reverse complement.
AATATCTATTCCTGATTTAACCCGTCGCCTTTAAAATTGAATGTTCCGGTACCTTGTTTGATTTCGTAATAAGAAAAATCTTCGTTAGACCAAAAGCCGGGTCCGGTGATCAGGTTTCCGTCGGTATTAATGGTTACAAGTTTATTGGAGTAAAATCGCTTAAGGTTTTCGTCCCAAATTAACTCGTCGGATTTAAAGGTTTTACCCTCAGCATTGGTAGCCACCACGTTTTTTTTTAGCTCAACAATACGCTGATTTTCTTTTCGGATGGCATAGTCTGAAACGACTGTGCTAGTGGGCTTTAAATCTTTGTCAAAAAACACCACTTTAATTCCTTTTGGCATCTCGTAATACGGATTGCTTGTTTTATGGTTGTATAAAATGGGCGTGGTTAATTTAGCTTTAACATGAGCCGAATCGCTGTAGATTATTTCTGCGCCTTTGGTAATTTCAACCTCTCCTTTTTGCTTAAGTTCAATTTCTTTAACTTTTTTTAAATCATTTCCTTCACAAGCTGTAAAAATGCTTGCAATAAAAAAAACACCAAATGTTAAAGGTTTCAAATGCATCGTTATTAATCGTACTTATATTTTTGGAACCATTTATCGTTAATGGTGAAGCCAAGGTGGAAGTTTACAAAGTTCTCTTTAACCAGGTTATTGCTTAAAGTGCCGCGTGAGCCAATCTCGGTTGCAAAATTGATTTTATAGAAAGAATTTCTTCCGGATATTAGTGGAAAACCGAAGCCAAAATTCAGTGATTTTACATTGATATCCTGTGTTCCAAGGGTGATATAACTTTTATCGTAACTAAAGCCTAAGCGATAATCAATTAATTTTAAGTAATTAGTCACGGCGTTTACATTTGGCGTTATTTGTCCACCTACCGAAAAACCCCAACTATTATTTAAACCTCCGTTTACGTTGTTTTTAGCAAAGTTAGCCCAGTTTGCCAGCCTTAAATCTGCCCCAAGCAACCATTTGTTTTGTTTTTCTATGCTGAAACCAAAATTATGGTTAGCAGGTAAAATTAAACTGCCTTTAACCTCTTTTGTGAAAGAGCTGGTATCTACCCTAATATCAGCATCCTGACTGTTATAATACCTAGTAGATAACTGCGAATAAGTTGTATTTAGCTGTGTTTGAACGCCCCCCGTGTACCCTAAAGTTAAGCGGGTATTTTTGTTAAGCGCAGCAACGTATTGTGCGCCAAAATCAAAATTTAAGCCTCCAACGGCGTTATTGTCTTCTGTTTTAGAATTTAAAAACCCTATGTATTTTGAAAATTCTGTGGCCTTAACTTCTTTTAAATCTCCAAAAATATAGCTCATGTTAACCCCTACGCTAAAATGCTTGCCAAAGCCAATTCCGTAACCTAAATATGCTTTGGTTAACCCGCCCTCGCCAGAATAGATGTGGTCAACAGAGAATGTATCCACCTTTTGGTCGCTATTTTTAAATTGGTAACCTAAATTGCTATATGGCAGCAAGCCGATACTTAAGGCCGATTTTTTTGACACTGGTATGCCAAGCGCTAAATGACTTAAAGAGCCATTAAAACTTGTTTCTGATAGGTTTCCTTTATTTAAAGTTTGACTAAAAGTGCTTACGCCGATATCAAAAACTGTTAAACGCAGGTTAGCGTAGGATGCCGGATTAGAGATGTTTAAATTTTGATATGCTCCAACCGTACTGATACCGTATGCCAAGTTGCCTATTGCTTGTTGCTGCGGAAGGTAGGCGCCTTTTAAGTTCCCAACTCCGTATTTTGAATATGGCGAATTGATGGTAGATTGTGCCATTGCATTACAAGTTATTGCAATTAATACTGTAAACGCAAGGAAATATTTTTTATTTAAGATCATGCTGATAGTTAACAACCGTGTTTAAACCTATTAAAACTAAATTAGGCTCATGTAAAATTAAGTGTGCAAATATGCTGTTTTTAAATTTTGTATCAAAAAACGTTGAATCGCCGCCCGTTAGTATAATTTTTCCGGCAGGGTGATGGCTTAGAAACGTTTTGATAAAGCCTTCTGCTTCGTAAATAGCGCCGTTAACTGCTCCGGAACTTATCGCATCAGCGCTGTTTTTTCCAAACGGAAGATTAAACGTATCATCAAACTTTACCTGCGGTAGCTTTGCGGTGAAGTGGTGCATTGCATCAAACCTCATTTTTATTCCTGGCGAAATACTTCCTCCAAAATATTCGCCGCCTTCGGTAATATGGTCATAAGTAATGCAAGTACCTGCATCTATTACTAACGCTGCCTGTTTTGGGATTAAAGCTTGCGCCCCAATTACCGCAGCCAGCCTGTCTAGCCCTAACGTTTCTGGACTTTTGTAACGGTTGACTACCGGGATTTTTGTTGTTGCATTAAATTGGATATAATTAACCCGTTTTGAGATTTCATTTTCAGTAAAACTGAAACCAGCTTTAACGGATGAAACGATTACGTTTTCGATAGCTTTGGTGTAAATTAATTGTTGAAGTTCAGTTGAACTGAGGCTTGCTTTTTTTTGGTGGAAGGTTATTTTATTGTGATCAAAAATTGCCAACTTAACAGCAGAATTTCCAATATCAACCACTAAATTAAGCATTTGCTAATTACGTTTAGGTTTTAAAGCTGCTGTGTGCAAAATACGTTTTTTGGATATGGTGTACCCAAGGCTCATCCGCAGATTAAAAATTGCTACTTTAAATTTCATTTGTATCTGATGTGAAAAAAGCTATAATCGCTTTTGTTACCTACAAAACTATCAAAATTAAAGAGTTTAGTTAATGCTTATCTGTTAAATAAAGTTAAACGAAACCATTAAACAAACTGAAAATAGATGATGGCTGCTATGATAGCAATAAAAAGGCTTTCGTAAACCCATCTTTTTTTGGCATTTACAAAATAATAAGATAAAGATACTGAAACCGGCAGCGCACTAAGCAACAAATGATTTACCCGAAAGCCAGGTTGTAGGTAAAACGTTAAAATAGCCGTAAAAAAGATAGCCACTGCCAGCTGAAAAGATTTGCGCACCAATACATAACTTTTAAAAAAGTTTTGGTTTAAATAATACATACTTAAGAGTACACACACCACTATAGGTAACAACACAACATAATCTAACACCTGGATATCTATATAAATTGGCAACTTTGTGGAAAGCGGTTTCCAGATTTCAACAAAATCCATTAATTTGTTGTTCCAGTAATAATATACGCCTAATACAAAAACCAAAGTTAAAAACCCTACTAACACGCTTGCCCACTCTCGCCAATAAAAAGGTTTAAACAGCAGTAAAGCTATCCAAAGCAATATTAAAAAGCCTACAAACGGAAAGTAAAAAATAGTACCTAACGCTACAATTAGTCCTAAATCAAACATGGCCGCAATTGAGTTGCTGTTTTTATACTCTACCAATATTTTATTGAAAATAAAAAGCAAGAAAAAGTTGCAAAGCAGGGGTGGCGTAAAAGATAAAAACGGGGTAAAAACGCTACAAATAACAATGTACGAGGCCGCTGGTAAAAAGGTTGATTTTCCTAAAACCGCATGTTTATTGATAATTTGATTAAAAACCATTGCCTGCACAAACATGGTTAGTGTAGCAATTAAGATGTTTGCCAATGGAGAGATAAAGGAATCTAAATCAAAAGGAATCAATAAGCGGGAAAAAAATTCTTTAAACCCGGAATTAATTGCCGTTGGCATATCCAAAAATAATCCTAAGCGAAGAAATATGGTTAAGGCAAGAAGAAGAAATATATTAACGAGACTTAAATTTCTGAGCTGTTTTACCATGCTTTGTGTTGCGAACAAACAATAATAAGAATATTGGCTGAGGTATAGTAATTTTAATAGCTTTTGACGCCGCTTTAATGAGCACCTATCATATTTTTAGAAACCGCCTAATACGCCGTTTCTTTATTTGGAATTTATGTGAACGAACTATTTGATACGCTAATTTCTCCTAAACTTAGCTACCAAGTCATTAACAATTTGCGCAGTTTCATCAGGAAAATCAATTTGTATATTTTCTTTGCTATCCACCCAATTGCGCAGAAAGCCCACTAAGTTACCGTCAATTTGATTTACAATTGAAACGCCTAATTCTTGGGCGGCGGCAGCATTACAGGTTTGTTCAAACTGGTTTTTCATCGGCATCAGCAACACTTTTTTACCTAAATACAATGCTTCTGCCGGCCCTTCAAACCCACCACCGGTAAATAAACCAGCACAATTTTCTAAGCTTTTGTTAAACTCTTCGTTGTTTATATGTTGCACAACAACGTTGTTGTAGTTGTAAGGCGTTTGTTGGTGTTTGCTAAAAACTTGCCATTTTACATCAGGTAATTGGTGCAAATATTTAACAATTAGCTTGTCGTCTACGGCTGGCAAATAAACCGTGTAATAGCCGTGGTTTTGAGGATTTAAATTTCTTATTTCTTTACGGATTACCGGTGTGTGAATAAAATCATCATAAGCCCTAAAATGAAAGCCCACATGATGCGTTGTTGGTGCATAATATTTAAGAACAAATTCCCCATGTTTTTGCCGCCTTTTTGGGCGGGGCGTTAAAGGCGATAGAAAAGAAGCCTGGTGACTTAAAGAAACACTTTGTATTTTATTGATTTTGCAAGCCCAAGCCGTAATGGGTTCAAAATCGTTAACAATTAAATCGTAATTTTTAAAGGAAACAGAATGCATGTCTTTCCAAAACTGCTTCATATTCATTGCTTTAAAAGTTTTCCAATAATCTATCCCGCCTTTTTTTCCAAAAATATAACTAAAACCGTGGAAATTATATTTTACAAATTCGGTTAAGGAAACATCGGCCTGCGAGCCACTAATTAACAAATCTAAATCGCCATGCTTTTGCAGCAATGGAACAATTTCTCGGGCCCGGCTAATATGTCCGTTTCCGGTACCTTGTATGGCATATAATATCTTCATTGGTAGCAGCGGCAGCTTAGTATTTAAGTTTCTAATTTAAACTATTTGTGCAAAAATGGTAGCATTTAAAAGGATGTATGCCAAAGCTAATTTCTGAAGGCACAATCCAGCGCATGGTCATTTACCATCCCGGTTGCCTGCATGTGCGCATAACAAATGGTTGAGCCAAAAAATCTGAATCCGCGTTTTTTCATGTCTTTTGCAATAGCATCAGAAATTTTTGATGTTGCGGGCGTATTTTTACTATCGGTAATTTGATTTTTGATAGGTTTCCCATCGGGCATAAACGAGTAGAGGTAGGCATCAAAAGAACCAAACTCTTTTTGTACTTGTATAAATAGTTTTGCATTGCTAACGGCGGCGTTAATTTTTAACCGGTTTCTGATGATTCCTGGATCCAACATCAATCTTTCTATATCATCTTGAGTAAAACTGGCCACTTTTTGCGCATCAAAATTGGCAAACAGCCGCCGGTAATTTTCTCTTTTCCGTAAAATGGTAATCCAGCTTAAACCTGCTTGTGCAGCTTCTAAAATCAAAAATTCAAACAATATTTTATCATCATGCACTTCTTTGCCCCATTCTACATCATGGTATTTGGTGTAAAGTTCATCGTTTGCACACCAATGGCATCTTTTAATTTCTTCCATTTAAAAAGCAAAAATTTAAAGGTAAAATTAAACGTAAGTTCGTTATTAAAAACCTCGAAGAATTATTTTTTAGACCAAGTGCTACCGTCTTTTCCATCTTTTACCTCAAAACCAATTTCGTTTAAACCGATGCGGATTTTATCTGATGTGGCGTAATCTTTATTGGCTTTGGCTTCTGTACGGATATTCAAAATAAAATCCATCACCGGTTCCAAATCATCCGTAGCCTGGATATCGTTTTTTAAACCCAAAACATCTTCGATAAAGCTATAAAGCAAGGTTTTTAAGGCCTTCAAGTCTTCCTGATTGATCTGCATTTTACCATCGTGAACGGAATTAATGATTCTGGCTACATCAAAAAGTTCGGCAATTAAAACAGGCGAGTTAAAATCATCGTCCATTGCTGCCTTACATTTTGCTTCGATGGCTTTTACATAAACATCAGAACTTGCTGCAGTTTTCAGTTTATCCAATAAAGAAATGGCGTACATTAAACGTTTAAATCCCTTTTCACTGGCCTCTAAAGCTTCGTTAGAAAAATCTAAAGTACTGCGATAGTGTGCTTGCAACATAAAAAAGCGCACCACCATTGGGCTGTAGCCTTTATTTAAAAGTTGGTGGTTTCCTGTAAAAAGTTCTCTCGGTAAAAAGCTGTTCCCTAAAGATTTCGACATTTTTTGTCCGTTAACGGTTAGCATATTGGTGTGTATCCAATAATTTGCCGGTTGGTTTCCGCAAGCAGCTACGTTCTGCGCAATCTCGTTGGTGTGATGGGTTGGTGCCAAATCCATTCCGCCGCCATGAATATCAAATTGACTACCTAAATACTTATTGCTCATGGCAGAACACTCTAAATGCCAACCCGGGAAACCGTTACCCCACGGGGATGGCCACTGCATTAAATGTTCTGGTTTTGCTTTTATCCAAAGTGCAAAATCTAAGGGGCCACGCTTTTCGTTTTGCCCGCCTAAATCCCGAGTGTTATTTAACAAATCTTCGAGTTTACGATTACTTAGTGCGCCGTAATTTTCTTTTTCGTTGTACTTTTCTACATCAAAATAAATGGTTCCGTTAACTTCATAAGCTAAACCTGTTTTCAAAATGGTTTTTACCATTTCTATTTGTTCAATGATATGCCCTGTTGCAGCAGGTTCAATGCTTGGCGGCAGAACGTTAAAAGTTTGCATCACCTGATGAAAATCTACACTGTATTTTTGTACAATTTCCATCGGTTCAACCTCAGCTAATTTTGCTTTTTTTGAAATTTTATCTTCGCCCACGTCGCCATCGCTCTCTAAATGGCCAGCGTCTGTAATGTTACGCACATAGCGCACCTTATAACCCAAATAAGTAAGGTATCGGTAAATGATATCAAAAGAAATAAAGGTGCGGCAATTGCCCAAATGCACATCAGAGTAAACGGTAGGCCCGCAAACGTACATGCCAACAAAAGGTGCATTTAAAGCCTTAAATTCCTCTTTCTTTCGGCTAAGTGTGTTATATATGGTTAATGATGACGACATGCTTTAAATTATAAATGTGGTTTGATTTAATAAGCTTATGCTGAAGCTGAAAGTCAAAAGCGCAAAGCTAAAAGCTTATCTATAAATTGGCAATTTATTAATTAATTTTATCAATGATTAGCAAACTAAGATCGCAAGTTTTAAGTTCTCAACAAATTAAACTTCACTATTTCTTTAACGATAAACTCACCTTAACCGGATAATGGTCCGAGTAGTCTTTCTTGATAATTTTATAGGTTTCTATGTTAAAACTTGGCGAAACTAAAACATAATCTATCTGGAAGTTTGGAAAATCGCCGTTATAGGTTTTTGCCAGCCCGGCTCCTTTCTCTTGGAAGGCATTTTTTAAGCCTTCGCTCATTTGCGCAACCGTGTAAGATGCGGGTGTATCGTTAAAGTCTCCCATAATAATATATGGCGTTAGGCAACCAGAAATGTGTTGCTTTAAAACCTTAACTTCTTTGCTGCGTTTTTCAAAAGCCAGTTTTAGCTTTTTGACGATACGTTTTGAAGAGCTTACATCTTTACTGCTGTTAAGGTCTGATTTTACTTCTTTAATAAAAGAATAATCTTCTGGCTGGAAAGATATCGATGCCAAATGGATGGCATAAACCCTAAAAAGCCCTTCGTCTTTTTTAATATCAACCCAAATTGCCTTATTGCCACCTTCCCGCGTTTCAAACTTAACCTCTCCTTTGTTAACAATAGGATATTTGCTGTAAATAGCTACGCCGGTGTATTCATAATCATTAGAATCTGTTTTATCAAAATAATACGATTTAAAATTGGCCTGCTTAAAAACAGAATCCTTAAAATCGTACTTACCTTTATGGCGAGAAAAAAACTCTTGAAAACCAATAACATCTGGGTTTTCAGCCTTAATTAAGCCCAAAAAACCTTTACTTAAAGTGGTATCTAGTTCTCCTTTTTGGCTGCGGAAATTGTGCACATTGTAGGTCATCACTTTTAATGAGGCGCTGTCTCTCAAAACTTCATTTTCTGTGGCCAACCTAAACCCAAAAGTACGCGTAAGTGGCTGGTAACCAATTAAAATAAACACTAACGAATAAAGGCAAAACCATTTTTTTAAAAGTATCCAAACTAAAATAAATAGCGCATTTGCTAAAAGAATAAAAGGGTAGGCTAAACCAAACATGGTAAAATACCAGAAATTTAGCGGGTCAACAAGGGTAGCGCAATAGCTAAACAATAAAGCTGCGATAGCCAAAAAATTGGCAAACAGTAAAAACCTATTTAAAACGCTACTTTTTCCCTTTTTCTTCATTTTGGGCACTTGCTTTAAATAAGGTTTCTTTTTCTGAAGCTGTTAATTTATCGTAACCGCTTTTAGATATTTTATCTAATATACTATCAATAACCGCTTGGTTTGGCATATCATTTTTTACAACTCGGGGTGTAACCGGTTGGTTTCTGGAAACAACCTTTAATTTTGGTTTGGCTTCAAATAAATTTTCAAAGGGCTTGCTCCAATCGCTGCCACTTTGTAAAGCTTTAATAAATATAAAACCAAAAATGGCCCCACCAATATGTGATAAGTAACCGCCGGCATTGCTGCCTGCAACGCCTAAAATATCAATTACTAGGTAAAAAAGCGCTATCCATTTAAGTTTTACGGGGCCTAAAAACATCAAGAAAATAGTGTAATTAGGCACCAGTGTTGCACATGCAATTAATATCGCTGTTACCGATGCTGAAGCGCCAACGGCGGCAGAAACCAGCCTTACATCAGCGAAAGCGGGAAAAATATTGAAACTTAAAATGTAAAAAAATGCACCGGCTAAACCACCCGCAAAGTAAACAAATACCAGTTTTTTACTGCTTAAAAAGTTTTCGAAAATACGCCCCATCCAAAACAACCACAGCATATTAAATAAAATGTGAAAGAAACCCGCATGTAAAAACATGTAGGTAAAGGGTGTCCAAAAACGGTAAAGTAGTTTGGGCAAGTAAACCGGAACAGCTAAATACTCAATTACAAATTGGTTGATGTTGTTTTGTTTGGTAAACAAGTAATCAAACACCCCAAGTACGCCGACAACCACAAATATGGCTACATTAATGGCAATCAGCAGGTTTACCTTACTGCTGGTTCCAAAAATTTTCATCCTTAATTCCTGATAAGTATTCATGCTTTGTTAGGTTAAAAGTAGAAAGTAAACGTAAAAACTTATAAAATTTGAGAAAAGTTTTAGCTGCATACGTTTAAAATACCGTTTCTGAGTTTAAGCAAAGGTATCCGGGCGCCGAATGTTCCATAGTTTAATTAATATAAACCCGACTAGCATACCGCCTAAATGGGCAAAATGCGCAACATTATCTCCTGGGTTATTGGCCATGCCGCTGTATAACTCAAACAAACCATATAAAATAACCAGGTATTTTGCCTTCATAGGCAAAAAGAAGTAAATGTAAATGAGGGTGTTTGGGAAAAGCATGCCAAAGGCTAATAAAATTCCAAATACCGCTCCAGATGCTCCCATTACCGGTGTATTTAACTTTGCACTTAGGTAACTATTAACAATACTAACCGATGCTTTTTTAGCGTCGATGCTGCCCGGGTTTTGACTCCAGTAATCGGCTATCCTGTCAAAATCTGGCTGTATATCCTCTGGCACCTCTTCACTTACAAAGGCTTTGTAATTACCAACTGTAGGGTTTGCTGTGTAAACTTCTGCTTTATTTTGAAGTGGTAAAATCTCTACAGCCTGCACTCCTAAAAAAAGTAGGGAAGCACCAATCCCGGTTAATAAATAATAGTTTAGGAACTTTTTTGAGCCTAAAAAATTTTCGAGAATTGCACCAAACATCCAGAGGGCAAACATATTTGAAAAAATATGCCCTAGGTTTGCATGCATAAAAAGATGGGTGATGAGCTGCCAAACTCTAAACTTTGGTGAAGTTGGGAAAAAAAGTGCTAAATGTTCGGAAAGATCAAAACCGAAACTGCTTTGAAAAACATAGGTTGCGAAAAAGAAAATCCCGTTGATGATCAATAAATTTTTAACAACCGGCGGAAACAGCGTGTTTCCTAAAGGCCTCATTTCTCTCATTTTTTCTGTTTAATACTTGTTAAAGCGTTCAAAAAGCTCGTCAAGCGTAATTTTAACAATGATTTGTTTACCGTTTAGCGTTACGTTGGGCATTGCGCAGGCAAACAACTGGTCTATCAAATTATTCATCTCCTCGGTCTCTAATGTTGTGCCAGCTTTAATTGCTGCGTTTTTTGCTAAAGTGCGGGCTAAATTTTCACGCTTATCTAACTTTAAAACCGTATGATTATTTTTGAAGCCCTCAATCAATTCTTCGAGCATAAGCGCTAAATCGTTGTTTTCTGGCAAATCTGCTGGCACACCTTCAATAACTAAAGTGTTTTTTCCAAAATCGCGAATTACAAAACCTAAAGCCTGAAAATATGGCAGCAACTCGGTTGCTAAAGCAAAATCAGTAGTATTTAAAGTTACGGTTTGCGGAAATAAACTTTGCTGACTTGAACCTTGGTTTTTTTCTAATTGCGATAAAAAACGCTCGTACAAAATACGCTCATGAGCCGCTTGCTGATCAACCAACATAAAACCCGATTTAATTTGAGTGATAATGTAACGTTGGTGCAATTGAAAAACCTGTCTAGTGCTTAAAGTCTCTAGTTTTTCATCTCCGGTGGCTAAGCTTTTTTCATGGTCGAGCTGAAAGCTATGCTGTGCAAAAGTTGGCTTTTCGTTAATCTGGTAAAGCGAACCCCAGTTACTTGGAATGCTTTGTTTTTCACCAACGTTGCGCAAATATGGAATTTCTCGGGTGCCCTTTCTTTCTTCGTGAAAGGGATTAAAATTTGGATTAAATTCTACTGCCGGTGCTGAAATTTCTTCTAAAGGTTTAGAAGTTAACATGCCGTCAAAGGCAGTTTCCTGATCAAAATCTAAAGTCGGCGTAATGTTATACCGACCTAAAGAACGCTTTACCGCAGAACGGATGATGGCGTAAATTGCTTTTTCATCCTGATATTTAATTTCTGTTTTGGTGGGATGAACGTTAATGTCAATTTTAGCCGGGTCAATTTCTATAAATAACACATAAAGCGGAAAGCAATCTTCAGGCAATAATTGCTCATAAGCTATCATTACCGCGTGGTTTAAATAGCCGTCTTTTATAAACCGGTTATTCACAAAAAAGAACTGATCGCCTCGGGTTTTCTTAGCAAAAGATGGTTTGCCAATAAATCCTTTCACCTGGATAATGCTGGTTTCTTCATCAAGCGGAACCAAACGTTCATTATAGTTATTTCCTAATAAATGTACAATCCGCTGCTTTAAGTGTACGGAAGGCAAATGGTAAATTTCTTGCCCATCGTGGTGCAGCGTAAAATGTATTGCAGGATGCGCTAACGAAACACGCTGAAACTCATCGATAATATGGCGCAACTCCACCGGGTTACTTTTTAAAAAGTTACGGCGGGCAGGAATGTTGTAGAAAAGATTTTTTACTGAAATTGAAGTCCCGGATGAGGTGGCGCAAGGTTCTTGCTTAATCACGGTGGAAGCCTCAATCTGCAAAAGTGTTCCTAATTCTTCATCGTGTTTTTTGCTTTTTAATTCTACCTGCGCAATTGCGGCAATTGATGCCATGGCTTCGCCTCTAAAGCCCATCGTTCTAATGGCAAATAAATCCTCGGCTTTATTAATTTTAGAGGTTGCATGGCGCTCAAAACACATTCTTGCATCGGTTGCACTCATGCCACAACCGTTATCAATTACCTGTATCAATGCCTTTCCGGCATCTTTAATAATCAACTGTATTTTATCAGCACCCGCATCAATAGCATTCTCTAGCAACTCTTTAACGGCAGAAGCGGGTCTTTGTACCACCTCTCCGGCCGCAATTTGGTTGGCTACAGAATCTGGTAAAAGTTTAATTATATCTGACATGTGCGGCAAAAATAAGCAAATTTTTGAGGGCATTATCTCACAACCAAGAATTAACAAATTTTGACGTTTGGCTTTGATTTTGACTAACCTGTTTTTAGAAATTTATTAGCTTTAGCGGCCCACACTATAATTGGTAAGGCAAGAAAAGCGATTTAAAACAATAAAACCATCAAAAAGCTGGTTTTATCTTTAGGCTAAAAAATATTTAACCCCAAAATACAATGAAGAGATTACTTTTGCTAAGTGCCTGCATGTGTTGTTTCGCACTGTTTTCTTGCGGACAAGATCACGTAGAAAGCACAAACTGGCTAACAACATTTAGAAAAGCTGGCGAAAGTACCGTAGTACTAAACAATGAAGCGTCTCTACTTCCGCTAAAAAATCTCGAAAAAAAGAAAATTGCTACTATTGATTTAGGTTTTAGCCATTATTTAGTTTTTGATAGTTTGCTGAATAAATACAGCGGCACCGATTTTTTTAACGGCAATACGTATGCGGCAAACCAAGAGTTTACCAAGCTAGAGGATGATTTAAAATACTACAACACGGTAATTATTAGCGTGTCAGATGTATCTGTTTTTAACCAAGATGTTTTAAATTTTATTACTGAGATAGGCCAAAAAAAAGACTTGGTAATTGCTCTTTTTGGTGATGGCAAAAGCTTAACAAAATTAGAAAATATTGATGCGCCTATTGTTTGGTGCCCTTTGCATACCAACGAAAGTGCAAGTTTTAGTGCTCAGCTGATTTTTGGCGGCGTACAAACTAGTGCGGTTTTACCACAAAGTTATTCTTCAAAGTACCAGGCCGGGGCCGGGAGCAAAATAGCTAAAATAAGACTGCAATACACCGTACCCGAAGCTGCCGGAATTAATGTTGAAGACTTAAAAGACATTGATGCCATTGCAGCAGAAGCGATTAGTAAAAAAGCGACTCCCGGCTGCGTGGTGTTTGTAGCTAAAGACGGAAAAGTGATTTTTAACAAGGCTTACGGAGCGCATACTTACGATGCAGATGCATTAAAAGAAAGCGTAAATGATATTTTTGATTTGGCATCTATCACCAAAACATCGGCAACTACCATGGAAGCCATGCGACTTTACGAAAACGGTAAACTAAATTTAGATACGGCCATTAGCACCTATTTGGCGCAAACCAAAAATACCGATAAAAGCACCATCAAAGTGCGTGAATTGTTGTTACACCAGGCTGGTTTTATCCCTTACATTCCGTTTTATGCAAACATTAAGCCTAGTGATTTTAGCAGGGATTCTTCTGAAACATATAATATAAAAGTAGCCGATAGTTTTTTTATGAAAAAAAGCTACTATAAAGATGTAATGTGGCAACAGATGCTCAACAGCCCGCTGCGTACTCGTGGCAAATACGTTTACAGCGATTTGAGTATGTATTTCATGAAAGAGATTTTAGAAACCATCACCAAAACACCATTAGAAAAATACGTTTTAGAGAATTTTTACAGGCCTTTAGGAATGTCTTCCACGGGCTTTAATCCGCGTTATAGGTTTTTAAAATCACAAATCGTACCGACAGAAAATGATACCTATTTTAGGCACACCCTGTTACGCGGCTACGTTCATGACCAAGGTGCTGCAATGCTAGGTGGCGTATCTGGCCATGCTGGCTTGTTTTCTAATGCTTCTGACTTAGCAATTTTATATCAAATGTTATTAAATAAAGGAAGCTACGGTGGTGAAACCTATTTTAAGCCAAAAACGGTGGCGCTGTTTACCGCAAAACAATCTGAGGTAAGTAGGCGTGGTTTGGGTTTTGATAGGTTCGATACCGAGTCAAAAGATGGCTATCCTTCTAAATACGCTTCGCCGCAAACGTTTGGCCACACCGGTTATACGGGGACAGCCGTTTGGGTAGACCCGAAAGAGAATTTGGTCTATATTTTTCTTTCTAATCGGGTAAACCCAACGGTAAACAACAAACTTTCTACTTTAGATATCCGTCCTCGCATACAAGATGTTGTCTACAAAGCCATTCAAAAATCAAAATAAACGAAACAAAAAGGCTTGATATTTGTCTAATAAGCGATATGAATAGAATTAAAAAAAATGTTTCCTCGGTACTAATTGCGATTTTATTGGTGGTTTTTATTTCCTCCTGTTCAAAAAAAGTAGTAAGCCCCGAGGTACAAAAACTACAAGCGCAGAAAGAGTTGCTAGATCTCAACAGCACACTAAACAAGCTTAATTTATCTTTAGAAAGAGAACTTGCAAATGTTAAAAAACTGGTTGATGATGTCAACAAAGCAAATGACAATGCGAGCAAATCTGCCGAAGAAGCAAATAAAAAATCTGCTGAATTAGCTAAAAATCCAGGTGATTCTCGTTTAGCAAAAAAAGCAGATAGAGCGGCTAGGCGAGCTGCAAGTGATGCAAAAAAGGCAAGAAAACTAAATGACAAATTAGCGGACGCAAATGATGAGGTGCAAGATTATCAAAAAGATATTAGCAGCACCAAAGCAAAATTAGATGAGTTGGGCTCAAAAATTAACTATGTACCCAACCAATAATAACTTAACAACCTTTTTGGCTTTAATGTTACATTACGCTTACTTTTCTCGGGCTTAAAAAGATTTAATTTTACCGCGTTATTTCAAAGTAAAAAATATGAAAATAGGGATTGTTTGTTACCCAACATTTGGTGGGAGTGGCGTTGTTGCTACCGAGTTAGGCAAAGCACTTGCCGATAATGGCCACCAAGTTCATTTTATAACTTACAGCCAGCCCGCAAGGTTAGATTTTTTTTCAGAAAACCTTTTTTACCACGAAGTTTCCGTTTCCCAGTATCCTTTATTTGATTATGCGCCTTATGAGTTAGCCCTATCCAGTAAAATGGTAGATGTGGTTCGGTTTGAAAAGCTGGATATTTTGCATGTTCATTATGCAATTCCGCATGCTTCGGCGGCTTTCATGGCGAAACAAATTTTAGCCACATTCGGTATTCATATTCCTGTGGTTACCACGCTTCACGGTACAGATATTACTTTGGTGGGCCGCGATGTAACCTATAAACCCGTAGTAACTTTTTCAATCAACCAATCTGATGGAGTTACGGCGGTTTCAGAGGATTTAAAAAAATCAACTTACGATCATTTTGACATCACCAAAGATATACGGGTTATCCCTAATTTTATTGATCATAATCGTTTCAGCTTAAAGCCGAAAGACCATTTTAAAAAAGCCATTGCGCCGCAAGGCGAGCGTATTTTGGCGCACACTTCTAACTTTAGAAAAGTGAAGCGTACGCAAGATGTGGTTCATATCTTTAAGAAAATTTTGGAGCATGTGCCGGCCAAATTATTAATGGTGGGCGATGGGCCCGAGCGTGTAAATTGCGAGCAGCTTTGCAGAGATTTAAAGGTTTGTGAACATGTTCGTTTTTTAGGAAAGCAGGACGCCGTGGAAGAAATTCTTTCTGTTTCTGATTTGTTTTTGATGCCTTCCGCATCAGAAAGTTTTGGATTAGCCGCATTAGAAGCAATGGCTTGCAAAGTGCCAGTGATATCATCAAACACAGGCGGTTTGCCCGAACTAAATGTTGATGGCCTAACAGGGTTTATGGATAACGTTGGCGACATAGACGGCATGGCTAAGCATTCTATTTTTATTTTAGAAGACGACGAGCGTTTAGAAACCTTTAAAGAAAACGCCCTAAAACGAGCTAAAGAGTTTGACCTTAATCGTATTTTACCAATGTACGAGGATTTTTACAACGAGGTAATTGCACTTAGTAAAGTTGCCGTGGCTTAATGTGTATGAGCTAAAAATAGCTTAATGCCTGGTATCGTTACCAAAATAAATGCTTTGGTAGCTATCGTAACGGGTAGGTTCTAAATCGCCTTGTTCCAAAGCTTTAAGCACTGCGCAACCCGGTTCATTAATGTGTACGCAATTGTTAAACTTACAATCACGCATTAATGCCCGCATTTCTGGGAAAAAATGTGCTAATTCGTGTTTTTCAATATCGGTTACGCCCAACTCTCTAATCCCTGGCGTATCAATTAGCTTTCCGCCGAAAGGCAAATCAAACAATTCTGCAAAGGTAGTGGTGTGTTTTCCCATCTCGCTCCAGTCTGATATTTTTCCGATCCTTAATTCTTTTCCCGGAATCAATCGGTTAATCAAACTTGATTTACCCACGCCCGAATGCCCAGAAAACAAGGAGATTTTATCTTTTAAAACGTTTTCTAATTCGGGGATATTTAACCCTTTAGTTGCCGAAACTGAGTAGCAGGCATATCCAATTCCTTGATATAAATCGATGTAGTTTTCTAGGATTTCTAAGCCGTCTGCACTAAACAAATCAAGCTTATTAAAAACCAAAATTGCCGGGACGCCATAAGCCTCTGCGGTAACTAAAAACCTATCAATAAAACCAAGAGAAGTCCGCGGCGATGCCAGCGTAACAACTAAACAAGCCAAATCTAAATTTGCTGCAATAATTTGTACCTGTTTAGAAAGGTTGATGGACTTACGGATGATGTAGTTCTTACGGTCGTGGACTTTAGAGATTACTGCCGTCGCTAAATCAGGCTCAGGTTCAAAATCTACCATATCACCAACAGCAACGGGATTGGTGCTTACTAAACCCTTCATGCGCAATTTACCTTTTATCCTACACTCGTACCTATTCCCCTTTTCGTCTTCAACGGTGTACCAACTTCCGGTAGATTTTATAACTAGTCCTTGCATTTGGGTTTAAAGATAAGGATAAACCTTTTTGGGTTAAATTTAATTGAGAATTTTGTGTTAAATAAAAAGACCTACAACATTTCTGTTATTTTCGCATTCATAATAAATATGCGTTACCTAATTTGCCTTTTCTTTCTTTCTGCTTTAGCTGTTTCTTGCCGGCAATCTACGCCTAAAAACGACCCGCAAAAAAGAGAATTTCATTTTGAACCCATTAAAGGGATTAAATATTTTGAAGTGCGCAGAACGTTTGCTAACGGACTTGTTTTTAACAACTTAGGTTTTCAGCAAACGCCAGAATGGGCTATCCGCTTTTTATCGGATACTACCGTACAAGCTTACAGCCCTACAAAAAATAAAATGCTTGATTTCGACTTAATTTTTAGTCATGGTGGTGTTTATAACTTTGCTCGGGAATGGTTTAGGGTAAAAAGTGTAAGTAAAGACAGCTTGCTTTTGCAGCGATTAGAAGTGAACGCTAAAAAAATAGCAAAAGATGTACGGTCAGAAGTTTACATGACTTTTTACGCTGAGCAATACATCAAAAAATTGGGCAAAAGCGTGGAAGAATTAAGGAAGCCTCGGCATAAAGACTCGGTTTTTGTTAAACAAAGAGCAGATTTAGTTAACGCAGCCATAATGGATAGCAGCTTATTTTTTGCCGCTCGAAATCCTGTTGAGTTTGTGCCAAAAAACAACATCGTAAAAATTGCAAAAATATCAACCGTTGATAAACTGCAAAATAGGAGCGCATCTTATGATTATTTGTACCCGGAATATACCGTAAAAATAAAACCTGCCTACAAAGATTTTGCTTATACTATTTCCGCTATAGTTGACCAAAATGGTAAAATGTACGTTTATAAATTTAACGCCACAGACGATTACCGCGAAAACCGCAGAAAAGTTTTACAAGGGATATTAGATGTATATTTTGGACAACTGGTTACCGTAAAGCCAGGCAGTACGCTGGGTTACCAGCACAGTTCTTTGGTGGTGCTAAATTTAATGGGTTCCAAATAAAAAGCAAGTAGGGCTTAACCTACTCGCTCTGCTTGTCTTTGTGCGTCTTCTGCAAGTTTAGAAGTTGCATCAGAAGCCTTAGAAACGTACTGCGATGCCAAATCAGAGGCTTTACCGGCATATTCAGAGGCTTTGTTAGCTATTTTTCCGGATTGTTCAACTGCAGTTTTTTTAGCTTTATCGCTAAAATCTTTTACGGCATCAATTGCATTACTTAACTGCTGCTTACCATCTTCATCTGTCATAAAATAATAAACTGCAGCACCGGCTGCAACTCCTAAAATTAAACCTAAGGCGATTTTTGATTTTGTTTTGCTTTCCATGATATTAAATTTTAATTGTTCATTTAAAGCAATGCCAATACCTTGCCAAACAATGGCCCGTTAAAATTGGTGTTAATTTACAGGGGGGTTTTGCATACCATCAACAGTGATATGCAAAAGCTAAGTCGGTTCTAAAAGTTAAAAAATGCCTGCCCAACAATTGGTCTCCAATAATCTGGTAAAACTGACCTATTTCGTTTACATGCAGCGCACCAGTAAATAATAGCCAAGCTATTTGCTGGTCGATATAAACAATTGAATTTTCCTGTACTGCACTTGCAATTAACTTCCAGCTTGTTGCGGTTTTTTTTATCGTCCAACTCCCGCCAGATGCACCAACAATTTCTATTTTTATCGCCGTTCCATCGGCTGCATCAACAGATTGGTAATGTTTTACAAGTGCTTTCATCACCTTAGTTAAAAAAGGATAATAAAAATTAGGCTGTAGCAGCTCCTGATTGTTTAAACTTTGGTAAATGTATTGTTGGGCCAACCAGGCTTGTGCATATACTTTTTCAGAAACCCCCACACTTGCCTTAATTTTAAGCAGATTTAACAACAGCTCGGTTCGCTTTTTTATTAAAGACAAATCAGTAGTTGTATCGGCGGCAGCTAAACACAACAGGGTATTATCAGCCGCCGCAGTCAACTGCCCAATATAAAACTGTAATAACTCGGCGCTAAGCGAATAAACTGTTTGGTTTTTTAATAAAGTCTTTTTATTCCAATCTTTATCGTTTAGGGTAGGCAGCAGTTTAAGTAATGCCTTTGCTAAATCCGAAAGTTGATACTGAACGTTTATCATGTTATAAAATTTGCGAGATTTTATTAAAAGCCCGCCTGTGATAATTTTTATGTAAAAATCATCGTTAAGAAACGTTAAATTTAAACTACTTAAAAATTTAATCCCTTATAAAATCGTTAATTTACTGTTATGATGAGACAAATTACATTGATGTTTTTTTTATTGTTGGGTTTCAGCAGTTTTGCGCAGTATAAACCCGATGTTATTGTAATTGGCGGAAGCGCAGCAGGTACGGCAGCAGCTATACAGGCAGCGGTTAGTGGGGTTAAAGTTTTGTTGATTGAGCCAGGAAATGTTTTAATTGGGGATGCTGAACCTGTAATGGATATCCCCAGCTTTAACCATGGCATTTGGAAACAATGGAAAGATAGTTACGAAAAAGCGAAAGATAGCGTTGCAATAAGTCCGCAGCAAGCTTTAGAAAACTTAGTAAAAAACACTAAAAAACTAACCTTATTAAAAGGCGCAAGCATTCAAGAACTTGAGCAAAAGAACAACGGTTGGAAATTAAGGGTATTGGTAAATGGCAAACAAGAAAAAATAAAATGCAAAGTTTTAGTTGATGCCAGTGCCAACATCAGAAATTCTTTACTGGTTAAAAACAATATTTTAAAATTAGACAGTGCCGGTAAATTTGATGCATTGGTAAACTATTCCAAAGCTCAAATGGCGAGTCCTTACCAACAGGTGCAAAAGCTTTATAAAACAAGCGGGGCGGCCGGATTCGGAAAAGATAGTAGCTTACATTTTATTCCATTAGGTGTATTTATACCGAAAGATGTGGATAACCTATTGGTGGTTTCTATGTCGTGTTTTAAAGATTTTGAAACCGAAGATTTAAAAAATTTGGCGCTTTGGACTAACATGGGGCAGGCCGCAGGTGCATTAGCAGCATATGGTCCTTTTTTTGGGGTTAGCCCTAAAAAAGCCAGCATCCGCATCACCCAAAACGAAATGATTGATTATAAAAGTTTTTTATTTCCTGTTTTAGACATCAAAGGTGACGATGTTTCGTGGTATCCTATCCAAAAAATAATTGCCAGCGGCGTGTTGCGCATGGATTTTAAAACCGGGAAGTTTTCTCCGGATAGTGCCGTATTTGTTGAACAAATAAAAGGAATTATGGCGCAGCTTTATCCACGTTCAAGAATTTGGTTTATTGAAAACAAGGATGTAAAGCAATTAACCGTAGGTAATGTAATTTCTTTGCTCAGCTTTGTAAGTGGTAGAGATGCTATTTCTATACAGGAGGAGGTTGAAAAAAGATGGAAAGGCTATTATAATTTTAAATCTGGATTTGATATGGGTAAACCGATTAATAAACGCGAATTTGCTTGTTTATTAGACGCTTCCATAAGTCCGTATAACGTTAACGTTGATTTTAACGGTTACGACCTCCGTTGATATTTTTACTTAAAACAGATATCATTTTAACAAATGCTCATTTTCCTTTTTTAAATTTTGATAGTTTTGCAAATGATTTGGTAATGGAATAATTGTTGCTAAGTCATCACACAAATGATAAAATTTTGAAAAAAGTTTTCCCGCGTTTATCTCTAAAGTTTAATAATATGTTTCTCGAGTTATATCGGGTTCATTTATTTATTATGAAATTTTTTAGGGAAGCATTTACTCCTCCGTATGAAGGAAAAGAAATTTTAAAACAATGCTATCAGGTAGGTTACAGGTCTTTAGCCTTAATTTCTTTAACCGGATTTATTACCGGAATTGTATTTACTAAACAATCTCGTCCGTCTTTAGCAGAATTTGGCGCTACCTCGTGGTTGCCCTCTTTAGTGGGTATTGCTATGCTTCGTACGCTGGCGCCCTTGCTCACTTCTTTAATTTCTGCCGGTAAAGTGGGTTCAAGCATTGGTGCCGAATTAGGCTCTATGAAAGTTACCGAACAAATTGATGCCATGGAGGTTTCCGCAACCAATCCTTTTAGCTATTTGGTAGTAACAAGGGTTTTAGCCACCAGCATTACCATTCCTATTTTAACATTTTACACGGCGCTGGTTGCGCTTTTAGGGGCTTACGTAAACGTATCTCTGGCAGAAAGCACAAGCTTTAGCGCTTTTGTACAGTCTTTTTTAGAGTCGATAACCTTTTTAGATATTACCGCATCTACGTTAAAAGCTTTGGTTTTTGGTTTTACCATTGGTATGGTTGGCTGTTACCAAGGTTATAATTCTTCAAAAGGGACAGAAGGCGTTGGTAAAGCTGCCAACTCTGCCGTAGTTGTAGGTATGTTTTTGGTTTTTATTGAAGAAGTAATTGCTACCCAAATCACTTTCTTATTTAGAATGTAATGCTACAGAAACCTAAAACAGAAAACAGAAATGCGGTAATTACCATAAGAGGTGTTCAAAAATCTTTTGGCGATTACGAGGTACTTAAAGGTGCGGATTTAGATTTGTACGAAGGAGAAAATCTGGTGGTTTTAGGACGTTCTGGTACGGGTAAATCTGTTCTCATAAAAATTATTTCTGGATTGCTACAGCAAGACAGCGGAACCGTAGAAGTTTTAGGAAACAAAGTTGCCACCCTTACTTCTAAAGAATTGATGGCTCTACGTTTACGTATTGGCTTTTCTTTTCAAAACAGTGCGCTTTATGATAGCATGACGGTAAGGCAAAATTTAGAATTTCCTTTAATCAGAAACAAGAAAAACCTGAGTAAAGCAGAGATAAATACCGCGGTTGAAACTGTTTTGGATGCAGTAAGTTTATCACAAACCATCAACCAAATGCCATCGGAACTTTCCGGCGGGCAAAGAAAAAGAATTGGTATTGCTCGTACACTTATATTAAGGCCAGAAATTATGCTTTATGATGAGCCAACAGCCGGTTTAGACCCAATAACTTGTATTGAAATTAACAATCTGATTAACGAGGTACAAGCAAGATTTAAAACAAGTTCTATTATTATCACTCACGATTTAACCTGCGCAAAAGCCGTTGGAAACAGAATTGCCATGTTATTAGACGGGCATTTTCAACAGGTTGGCACTTTTGAAGAGGTTTTTGCCAGCACAGATGAACGCGTGACACCATTTTACGATTATAATTTTATTCAATAATATATGAGCCCAACTAAAGACAACAAAAAGGCAATAACCGTAGGTATATTTTTGTTTATTGGCATCGTTATTTTTTTGCTAGGCGTGTTTACCCTCGGCGGACAAAGAAAAACCTTTGTTAAAAGCTTCCAGCTAAATGTAGTTTTTGATGATATCCAAGGTTTAAAAGTAGGGAACAATGTATGGTTCTCTGGGGTTAAAGTTGGCATTATTAAAAAAATTGAGTTTTACGGCACTTCACAAGTAAAAGTGACTTTAAGCGTAGAAGAAGAAGCGCATAAGTACATCCATAGAGATGCAAAAGCCAGTATTGGCTCTGATGGATTAATCGGGAATAAAATTGTAGTGATTGATGGTGGTTCACCAAAATTCCCTTTTGTAGAAGATGGAGACGTGTTGGCCGTAAACAAAACGCTTTCTACCGATGATATCATGAAAACCTTGCAGGTAAATAATAAAAACCTAAATGACATTACCCGAGATTTTAAATTATTAGCAGGTAATTTAGTGGAAGGTAAAGGTACTTTGGGCGCTTTACTTACAGACCAACAAATAGCAGATAATTTTAAGTCGATTGTTAAAAACTTAGAAACTACCACAGCATCAACCAACAGAATGGCTGCCGAGCTAAATACTTTCAGTAATAAGCTAAATACAAAAGGTGGTTTGGCCGATGAATTATTGACAGATACGGTGGTTTTTGCTAGGCTAAAAACCTCGGTAAAAGAATTGCAAAAAACTACAGCTTCTGCCGCCGTGATGACGGATAATTTGAGCAAAGCATCCGGAAAGTTAAACCAAACCGATAATGCCGCAGGTATTTTATTAAACGACCCTAAAGCAGCGCAGCAAGTACGAACCATTATGGGCAACTTAGAAACCAGCAGCAAAAAGTTGGATGAAGATTTAGAAGCCTTGCAGCATAACTTTTTTTTAAGAGGGTTTTTTAAGAAAAAAGCCAAGGAAGAGGCTAAAGAAGCTGCTGCTAAACAATAGTTTTGTTTTGGAAAAAAAGGCTCGCTATTATATTGATAAACTTGGCTTAACCGCACACCCCGAAGGTGGTTTTTATACTGAAACTTACCGCGGAAAGCAGGAAATCTTAAATAGCGAAGGCAATGAAAGAAACATTAGCACTGCTATTTATTTTTTGCTAACGGGTAATCAGAAATCACATTTCCACCGCATTAAATCTGATGAGTTGTGGTTTCACCACGACGGAAACACAATTGTTATTAATGTAATCAGAAATAACAAACTAGAAATGATCCACCTCGGTAAAGATTTAGAAAAAGGTGAAGTATTACAAGCAAGCATACCCGCAAATTGTTGGTTTGCATCTCACGTAAAGGGTAAAAAAGGTTTTGCTTTGGTAAGCTGCACCGTTGCTCCTGGTTTTGATTTTGCAGATTTTGAAATGGCTAAAAAGCGGGATTTAACCTATCAATATCCAGCATATAAAGATGTTTTTGCGGAATTGTGTTTGGGATAATTGACCAACCAACTCATCTTTATCAAATCCAAAAACCGTGTTCTAAAGATTTCCAACAAAAAAACCAGCATCAGAAAATCCAATGCTGGTTCGTTTTTCAAAATTTCTAATCCCTAACCCTTTGGGTTCAAAATCAAATCTATTCTGGCTAGCGCATCTGTTAAATGTGCCTTAATAATCACATTACTGTACCTCGGCAATGCTCTTCTCAATTCCGATTGTAAGTTAAGTAAAGCTAACCTCGCCATTGGCCTGATATCTGATTGCTCAACGTTAATTTTAGTCGGTTCAGCAGCGCTTTGTGTTTGTGTGAGTAAATACTCCAACCTATGAATATAAGCTCGCTGTAGGTTTCTACGATAAACATCAATGTTAGCGCCGCTACTAAGCTCAGTAAAAATACCTTTTTGTAAATCGCTAAATAACTCATCAATTGCATAAGCATTTTTGCCGTTTTTAGCGCTGTTGTCAATTACCCTAGCCAAACGTGAAAATTCCAAAATACTATTAAGCGTTCCGGTTTGCATTCTACCAACACGGGCAAGCATCATTGAATTATCAAACTTAGCCAATGATTTATCCGTCAACATCCAAGTTGGCGTTTTAAAGGCCTGGTCAATTATAAATTGCATCGCTTCTTTCTGCTTCGTCTTTTCTACATGCGTAAAAACCGCACCAGCTTGGTCGTAAGTTTTATCATTCTCATAAACGCCACCAATATTAGATTTTACGTGGCCCATGTATCTTGTAAACTGATTAATTACTTCGCCATAAAGTTCTTGAAGATTATCATACGGCTGCCCTTCTTCATAAGTCCATTTCTCAATATTGGGGATAATGCGCTTAAGATTCGCAATTCCGTAGGCAGAAGCTTTCATAGCATCGTTACCTAAATCTTCTGATTGCGAACGCGGATCAACAGGATTACCGGTTTGCTTTCCGTAAAAGTAAAGCGGATTTCCCGCTCTTTCAACCGTCCATTTATTTAAAGTTGCAGATTCTTCGCTTAAACTTTTATCGGCAAAAAAAGTGTAGCCCCATTTTATCGCCCACTTATCATAAGCTCCAATTCCTGGGTACAATACAACGCCTTTATCTTCTGGCTGCGCTACATAATTAAAGCGGGCGTAATCCATAATTGATGGTGCTGTGCCACCCATTTTTTGGGTAAACGTAGCGGACCGTAAAGAATCTACCGGGTAAGCATAGCTGGACCCAAAGTTATGTGCCAAACCTAAAGTGTGCCCCACCTCGTGTGACGACACAAAGCGCACCAATTCTCCCATTACCTCATCACTAAATTTAGGCATCCTAGCATCCGGGTTAACCGCGGCGGTTTGCACAAAAAACCAGTTACGCACCAAATTCATCACATTATGGTACCAACCAATATCAGATTCCATGATTTCTCCAGAGCGTGGGTCAGAAATATGTGGGCCATAAGCATTTGCAATGTTTGAAGCAAAATACCGAATAACCGAATAGCGGGCATCCTCTGGCGACCAATCCGGATCATCCGTTGGTGCTTCTAAACAAGTAATGGCGTTTTTAAAACCTGCTGCTTCAAACGCAACATTCCAATCTTTTACCCCTTCAATTAAATAAGGTCTCCACTTTTTGGGCGTTGCAGGGTCTATGTAATAAACAATCTGTTTTTTAGGTTCCACTAACTCGCCGCGAGCATAAGCCGCACTATCTTTGGGTTCTAAGCGCCAGCGGGCAACATACCTTGTTACCGTAGCTTTTTGCGCATCAAGTCCGTAATCTGTTTGCCTTCTCGAAAAATAACCAATGCGTTGGTCATACAACCTGGCTTGCATTGGTACTTTTGGCAATAAAACCATCGATGTGCTCAACTCCACAGTAACAGATCCTAAAGAATTATCAACCGGCGGATTATTAGCCAAATAGGTTTTCACCGTTCTGGTTTCCACGTTAATGGGGAAAGACTTGATGGTATCAATGTATGACCGACTTTCATCCAGTCGTGTTACTTTATATTTCGTTTTCGTATCAGAAGATAAACCTAAAGCCGCCACATCTTTATTAAAAAATTCTGTAACATCAATAATAACGCCTCCGGTAGAATCTTTACTTAAAGCCTTAATATCAAAAGAAGCCAAAATTGGTGCTAAATTAGAGTTGCGCACCGATTGCGCCATGTCTGAACTATCAGCAGCTACATTTGCATAAGATTGTACCCTTAGCATCACCTGCTTATCGCGTTTCTCCCATTTCCACACCTGTTCATTAATTTCTTCGCCGCCGTAAGTTCCGTCTTCCGCCGGTGTTTTAACATAACGGGTCACCGCCAACATTTCTCTGCCAAATAAAGAATCAGGAATTTCGTAATAGTACTTATCGTCAACTTTGTGCACAGTAAACAAGCCCGCATCAGACTTCGCTTTGTCTGTAATTACTTCTTTGTAAGGCTTTATCCCATCTTTTTTAGTTGTTGTAGCAGGCTTTACGGTAGCTGCTGCTGCCGCATTTTTCTTTACGTTTTTCTTTGCGCCACAACCAGAAACAGCCACAGATAGGGCACACAAAGCCAGATATTTTGTAATAGGTACGTTTTTAAGCATGAATTTAATTTTGAGTTTAACGAACTAAAATAACCATTAACCGCGGGTAATTGCTTTGTTAACCTTATTGTTACTTTAAAAGCCTCAGTAAATATCAATTTAATTGTTTAGCACCCAAATTTAAAAAGGTATTGGGCGTAACCCGCAGAAAAAGCGGGTCGGGCTATTCGTTACAAGTCCTCGCCGCCCAAAAGCGGCTGTGGGCTTTTCACTGCTATCCCTTACGCAAAACCACTCTTAGAAAAAGAATCTCGTTTTAAAAAGGACTTATATACGTTTAGTCAGAAAACAAAAAAAACGATAATTAAATCGCTTTTTTTGTTTTTAGTTCGACGTTTTAGTTGGTCGTACTTCAATTTTGCTGGGCAAGGTTCGTGGGTGCATATTTAACAAATCCACCACCAACTCGCCAATATCTTCTGGCTGTATTTTCCAGGCATCTTTTTCCTTGTCTGGCGTGTGTTCTGCAAAATGCGTAGCTACCGAACCCGGCATAATGGTACTCACTTTCACGTTATGTTTACGCAAATCCAACATCATTGCCTGTGTAAATCCTGTTACGCCAAACTTACTTGCATTGTAAGCCGAACCGTTTTCAAAAAAGTTGGTTCCGGCTAAACTTGAAATAGTAATGATATAGCCTTTAGTTTTCTTTAATTCTGCTAAGGCTGCTTTCACGCTGTAAAAAACGCCCGTTAAATTAGTGTCGATGGTTTCTTTCCACTCTTCGATAGTCAAATCCTCGATATTAGCAAAATGACCCACGCCAGCGTTGGCAATCAAAAAATCAAGTCCACCAAATTTTTCTACGGTTTTAGCGATGGCGTTCTGTTGCGATTGAAAATCTTTAACATCCGCAGCAATCCCGAAGGCATTTTCTCCTAATTTTTTAGCCGCTTCGTCCGCACTTTCTTGGCTTCGGCTGGTAATAACCACTTTAACGCCTAATTTTAACAATGCTTCGGCAACGCCGTAACCAATTCCTTTTGTAGCACCCGTAATCAGCGCTACCTTATCTTTTAAATTTTGCATAATTTTTAATTTTATTAATCAGCCCAAATTCTCTGCCAAGTAATGCCCAAAACATTTATAATTAGCGAATGCTCAATTTCCGCCTTCAGGTTTTTTATGCTACCGCTAAGCGATAATAAAAAGATAAAGCTATTCTATAATTATTTTTGTGTTAATGTTTGCGCTACCAACTTTTAAAATATAGCTTCCTTTTGCCAACTGCTTGCGGAGTTTAAGAGTAGCGGTTCCGTTGGTAAATGGAATTTGTTCGCTTAAAACTTTTTTTCCGTTTAAATCGAAAATGAAAATATTTTTCAAACCGTTTAATCCATTTGTTTGAAAATTGATAAGTCCATTAACTACCGGGTTTGGATAAACCGATAAACTTCGCTCCTTTAAGTCGGTTAGTTTAATGGTTTTGATTCCCAGCTCCTCGGTTTTACCGTCTGCATCTGTTTGACTTAGTTCGTAATAACTTATCCCTGCAAAAGGAGAGAAATCTATCGCAGAATAAGTTTCGCCGTTATTTCCTTTTGAGTTTACATTTACCAATTTTTCAAATGTTTTACCATCCCGGCTTTTAGCGATAGTAAAAAAACTGTTGCCTTTTTCTGATGCTGTTTGCCAATTTAAGTTTAAAAATGAGACTTCTCACCCATAAGCTTTTAAAGGTTTGTGGTTAGATTTAGTTCATCGCAAAATAACAAACAGATTTCTCAGCGCCATCCCACGTTATCCCTAAGCTTCCGCTTCGAAATGACGATTAAAACTTAAAACCTACCACTTATTACCTAAAACTTATTACCTAAAACCTATTACCTTCCACCCAAACTCACAACCCCAACTCGGCAGAAATCTGCAACATCCGCTCTATAGGTAACCTTGCTCTATCAATAATTTCACGTGGAACGTCTACCTCGGGCTGCTCGTTTTTTAAACACAAATATAATTTTTCTAAGGTATTACGCTTCATATGCGGGCAGTCATTACAAGCACAAGCATTATTTGGCGGTGCAGGAATAAAAGTTTTAGTCGGATTTTCTTTCTCCATTTGATGGATAATACCCGATTCTGTAGCCACTATAAAAGTTTGAGCAGGATTTTCTATCGTGTATTTTAACAAGCCATTGGTTGAACCCACGTAATCTGCCATTTCTAATACTGCTTCCTCGCACTCTGGATGTGCAATAAATTTAGCTTCCGGATGGCGTTGTTTTAACTTAGTTATTTTCTCGCGAGCAAAAATCTCATGTACCATACAGGCTCCATTCCATAAAACCATATCGCGACCAGTTTTCTTAATCACATAAGCGCCTAAGTTTTTATCCGGACCAAAAATTATCTTTTGATCCGCCGGCAGGCTATTCACAATTTGCACCGCATTACTTGATGTACATACAATATCGCTTAACGCCTTTAGCTCGGCAGTGCAATTTACATAGGTTATCACCAAATGGTCGGGGTATTTTTCCTTAAACTTTTTAAATAAATGCGGCGGACAGCTATCAGATAAAGAACAGCCAGCCTTTGCATCGGGCAATAAAACCTTTTTGCTGGGCGATAAAATTTTGGCGGTTTCGGCCATAAAATGCACACCTGCAAAAACAATAATATTAGCATCTGTTTTAGCTGCTTCTTGTGATAAGCCTAAGCTATCGCCGATATAATCAGCAACATCCTGTATATCAGGTTCTTGATAGTAGTGCGCCAAAATAACAGCATTCTTTTCTTTTTTTAACCTGTCAATCTCTGCAAACAGATCTAGGCTTGGGTCAATTGGTTCATCAACAAAACCCTTTAAATTTATTTCTTCAGCAATATTCATTTTTCGATGTTCAAATGTATAAAATCAAAATTTGGCTTTTTCCACTTTCCTAATAACAAACAATTTTTTATAGATAGAAGATATTATTATTTATTAAGCTGTTAGTTTAGTTAGTAATTAGGTAGCTTTTTTTTTTGATCTATCAGTATTAAAAAAATATTAACAGTTTGTTAACATTATGTTATTTCTATTTAACTGATTTTCAGCGGTTTTTAAATAACCTATTTTTATTTAAGTTTTTTTATCGTTGATGTTTTTTAAAACAAAAACGTTAATTACCATCATCTTTTCTGTAGAATAAAAATCAAATTCAATGTTAGTTTGTAATAAATAAGAAGGTTCTCCACAAATATTAAAACTTATGCTTATTTGTTTACACAAAATTAACACCTTTATATAGTTTATTCACATTTAATATTTAATTAAATAAAATAGCAATTTTAAAACATGAGAAATGTTGATTACTTGGTTATAGGATCTGGAATTGCAGGGTTGAGTTTTGCACTTAAAGCTGCTAAACATGGTAAGGTATTGATAGTTACAAAATCTAATGAAGATGAATCTAACACGAAGTATGCCCAAGGCGGAGTTGCCGTAGTTGTGGATAAAGTTGGGGATTCTTTTGAAAAGCATATTTCTGATACATTAATAGCAGGCGATGGCTTGTGCAACAAAGATATTGTTGAAATTGTTGTTAAAGAAGGCCCGGATAGAATTAATGAAATTATTAAGTACGGAACCCAATTTGATAAAGATGAAGGTGGTGTTTACGATTTAGGAAGGGAAGGTGGCCACTCAGAAAACCGTGTGCTGCATTATAAAGATGTTACGGGCTTCGAGATTGAAAGGGCACTGCTTCATGAAATACATGAGAACCCTAACATTGAAATTTTAACGCATTATTTTGTAGTTGATTTAATTACGCAACATCATTTAGGAGAACACGTTACGCGTAGGTCAACAGATATTAAGTGTTTTGGCGCTTACGCTTTTGATACTAAAACGCACAAGGTAGAAAAGTTTTTAGCAAAGGTTACGCTGTTAGCTGCCGGTGGTGCTGGTCATATTTACAGTTCAACCACTAATCCTGTTATTGCTACGGGTGATGGGGTTGCGATGGCTTATCGGGCGAAAGCCAGAATAAGAAATATGGAATTTATGCAGTTTCATCCCACAGCTTTATATAATCCGGGCGAGTATCCTTCCTTTTTAATTTCAGAAGCCGTACGTGGTTTTGGAGGCGTATTAAAGCGGGCAAATGGCGAAGAATTTATGTACGAGTATGATGAGCGAGGCTCTTTGGCGCCACGTGATATTGTTGCCAGGGCGATTGATAATGAGATGAAAAAATCGGGGTTAGATTTTGTTTATTTAGACATTAGACATCGAAAAAAAGAGGATATTTTAAACCATTTTCCCAATATATATGCAAAGTGCTTATCTATTGGTTTAGATATGACCAAGGATATGATTCCTGTTACGCCAGCTTGCCATTATATGTGTGGCGGTGTAATGGTTGATGAAAACGGACAATCTTCTTTGGAAGGTTTATATGCTTGCGGCGAAGTTTCTTCTACCGGTTTACATGGGGCTAACCGTTTGGCTTCCAATTCTTTATTAGAAGCCTTGGTTTTTGCACATCGTAGTTATTTATCATCAACAGAAAAATTAAAAGACTTACACATTCCGGAAGGCGTTCCCGAGTGGAGCGATAAAGACACCGAGCTATCAAATGAAGATATTTTGGTAACGCATAATATCCGCGAAATGCAGAAAATGATGAGCGATTATGTGGGCATTGTTCGTTCAGATTTTAGGTTGGAACGGGCGAACAGAAGATTACGTTTGTTGTACGAAGAAACAGAAGATTTTTACCGAAAGACCAAACTTTCTGTTAAGCTGTGCGAGTTGCGAAATTTAATAGAAGTATCCTACGTAGTGATTAAGTCAGCCAGCGAGCGAAAAGAAAGTAGGGGTTTGCATTTTACTACAGATTACCCAAACCATTTACCTCAATTAAAAGACACCGTTTTATAATATGCCTTTAATACTTCCGGTCAAAGATAAATTACCCGTTTGGGGCAGTGATTGTTTTATTGCTGATAATGCTACAATTGTTGGCGATGTGGTAATGGGGCACCACTGTTCGGTTTGGTTTAATACAGTTATCCGCGGCGATGTTAATAGTATCAGCATTGGGGATTATACCAATATTCAAGATGGTACTGTTATTCACGCTACTTATTTAAAAGCTGCCACCACAATTGGCAGTTATGTTTCTGTGGGTCACAACTCTTTAGTGCATGGTTGTACTTTAAACGATCATGTTTTAGTGGGGATGGGTGCTATCGTAATGGACCATGCTGTGGTACAAGAGTTCTGTATTATTGCAGCTGGTGCCGTAGTTTTAGAAAACACCATTTGCGAAAGCGGCTTTCTGTACGCTGGCGTCCCTGCAAAAAGGATTAAGCCAATTACAAACGAACAAAGGGAGATGCTGAAGAAATTGCCGCATAATTACGTGATGTATGCGGGCTGGTTCGAGTGATTTTACTCGACTGTTTTTACTGTTTGCATACCGTCCTGTTTCCATTTCATTATGCCGCCCTGTAACTCGTAAACGTTTTTAAAACCTAAGCTTTTCATTAGTGTAGCGGCACCAGAACTTCTTTTTCCGCTGTGGCAGTAAACGTAATAGCTTTTGTTTTTGTCAAGTTTAACCAAGTTTGTCTTAAAATCAGGATTAGTAAAGTCGAGATTTGTTGCGTTTTTAAGGTGGCCGCCGTTAAACTCTTCTGGGGTTCTTACATCCAGTAAACTACAATTTTCATGCGTTTGTAAGCTATCAGAAAATACGCTTGAACTTAATATTTTAGCAGTTTGCGCTTTAGCTCCATAGGCAAATAACACTACTGACGCGGTTAGTATAAAAAATAATTTTTTCATTTTTATTTAATTTATGGTTGCTGTCTCATTAATTTTAAGGCTTTGGTCCAGCGAAGTAAACTTTTTAACGCTGTTTCTGCACTTTTATTCAAACTTTCCGAGCCTTCAAACACACCATCCTGATTAATATGTTGTGTAAAAAAAGGAATGTTCACTGCTTGCGGAATCGGCATCATTGCCAGTGTGGTAACAGTTGATTTTAATTCTTGTACAGCTCTTGTACCTGCAGACAAGCTTCCGTAACTCACAAAAGCCATCGGTTTTTCAGCCCATTCAACAAATAAAAAGTCCAAAGCATTTTTAAGTGTAGCGGGGTAGCTAAAATTATACTCTGGTGTAACTATCACAAAAGCATCCGCTTCGGCTATTTTTTCGCTCCAGTTTTTGGTGGTTTCGTTAGCATACTTTTGTAAGCGTGGATGCTCTTCTTCATTTAAAAACGGCAGATTAATTTCTTTCAGGTCTAAAATTTCTAGCTCAAATTCTGGGTGGTTTTTAGCTAAACCCGCAAACCAGTTGGCCACTGCTATCCCTTTGCGGCCAGGCCTAGTGCTTCCAATTATTAGTTTTAGTTTGTATGTCATCAGGTATATTATATTAGTGTGGTAAATTTGTAGCTAGTTAAAATCCTTCGGTATAACAACCACCTCTTCTCTATCCCAATTCGCTCTCGTTACTATTTCTTTATCAAAGATATAAATCTTTTCCGGCTGTATTTTTAAGCGAACGTTCCCCGTATCATATTCTCCATTGCTGTTGCTATCTTCAATTATTTTTACTTGGTATTTGTTAGTAGGTATATAATTGTAAACCAGCGTTGTAGCGGGCTTAGTTATAGGATTTTGTCGGTAGAGTTTTCCATCTTCCGTCACAAGCTGAACGATGTAGTTTTTTGTGCTGTCTGTTTTGCTAACTTTTAGGCTTAAATTTCCGTAGTTCTCTATCTCATCTAAAATAAAATTGGTTTTTATTTCCTTGTTTGTAGTTCCGTAAATATCCGTAACTGCGCCTTCCCCAAAAACTAGGGTGTATGGTTTTTTGGTTTGCCATTTAAATTGAATCTCGTAATCCCGCTCTGATGGAGGAAGTTTTTTGATGACAATCCCATCAAGTTTTGTAGAATCAATGTACAAACCAACTTTGCTTTCGTCAATTTTTGCTATTGGGATATTGAAAGACAAAATGAGCGGACGTTTTGGGGCTATTTTTCCGGCAGATAGGTTGCTGTTAAATAGGATTGTACGTTTATACTCATCTTTTTGAGATCTCCTGAAAGTGATGGTATCTAAAGGTTTTTTATTTTCATTTATAACCACTTTTAACGAATCAAATTTTATCTCTCGCAACCAAACGTTCACACTGTCGCCCAACGGGTTAAACTCAATTATTGGGTCTTTTATTTCGTTGTTTCCTAAAAATGATAAAGCAGGATTTTTAATCGGTCTGTTAAAAACTAATTTAATTTTACCGTCTGGGTCGATTTTTTGATCCAGCGTTCTAAACCGCTCAGGCACCTCTTTAAATAACTTTAAAACAATGCCTGTAGTATCGCTTGTTAAGTGGATGCTATCTTTTAGAAAAGCAATTTCCTCAGATGGGGAGTTATAAATTCTATCCACGCCAGTTTCCTTTAAGGCGTATATTCTATAATCGTCTTCTTTCAGGTTTTTTAATGAAAAATTGCCAGCGCTATCCGTTGTTGTATAAATAGAGGGTTTTTTCTTACCAAAGATTGAATCACGACTAATTGGCAATATAAACACAGTTACATCTTTTTCTTCTTTATTATTGTTTGCACTGATAACCCTGCCTGCTATTTGTAATGAATCAAGATGGTCGCCCGTTGAAAAAACGTAGCTATAATTTTTTAAGACATTCGACTCGTTCACATCTTGAATTGCCTTTCCAAAGTTAATAGTGTAGGTAGTATTCGCTTCCAATGAATCCTTAAAAGTGATGGACAA